>NZ_JAULSE010000003.1:0-516104 GCF_030518245.1 Rhizobium sp. CBN3 | reverse complement strand
ACCCAAGGTCGCCCTCGTCGCCGCCATGCGGAAATTCATCATCATGATCAACACTATTCTCAAAAGACGAACCCCATGGAGCGAACCGCAACAACACGGTTGCTGAGGTGCCCCGCAGGGGCCTCGAAGGACAAGGCGGGTGCACCGGCGTCAAAGGGATGCAAGAAGCAGCGTTACGGCGTGCTTCGAGGCTACGCCCTGCGGGCTTCGCACCTCAGCATGAGGGAGGTTGGAGGATGCCGCGCTCTCATAAGCGGGTGGGGAATGGAGAGGTGCCGGCGGAGGGCGCTGCTGTTACCTCGAAATCACCCAACCGCATCGCCCGGCAATTCCAGCCGCCGGGTTATGCCGATGTTCTGGAGAAACGTCTCGTCGTGGCTGACGACAATGAGCGCCCCGTCATAGGCACTGAGACCCGCCTCGACCGCTGATATCGAGTCGATGTCGAGATGATTGGTCGGTTCGTCCAAGATCAGCAGCGGCGGCGGTGCGGCGCCGAGCGTGCAGGCAAGACCGGCGCGCAGCAATTGGCCGCCGCTGAGGGTCGAAATCGTCTGCAATGCTGCATCGGCCCTGAACATGAAACGGGCAAGGGCGGCCCGGCAGGTGTTTTCATCTGCTTGGGGATTGATCCGGCGGAAATTGTCGCGGATCGAGGTCGAGGGATCGAGAAGGCTCACCTTCTGGTCGAGCATCGCAAAACCGGTCATTACTGCGACCCTGCCGGCCCAGGCCTTGAGCTCACCGGTGATGAGCGTGAGCAGCGTCGTCTTGCCCGAGCCGTTCGGCCCGGTAATGGCAATACGCTCCGGTCCGGTCACGTCGAAGGAGAGATCGTCGATGACGGGTTCATCAGCCCGGTAACCTGCCGTCACGCCGTCGACTTTCAGCACGATCTTGCTGGCAGGCAGCCCCGTCGGCGGCAAGCTCACCGACAATGGCTGGAGGATCTCGATCTTCTCACGCGCCGCCTTTGCCTCTTCGAGCGCCTGGGCGCGGCGTCGTTCGGCAAGACGCGCATTGTCGCCGCCGGTGGTTTCCCTCCGCTCCTTCATGCTGCCGAGCATAATGCGCGGGATGCCGCCCTTCGCGGCCATTTTCCGCCCGGCGCTGTCCCTCTGTGCCTGACGCTCCACCGTCGCCTGCGCTTTCCTGGCGACCTCGGCGATGCGCTTTTCGGCATCGGTAAGATCATGCCGGGCAGCGGCAAGCTCGAGTGCCTTGCGCTCACGATAATGGCTCCAGTTGCCGCCGTAGCGCATCGCGCCGAGCGAGGTCAGCTCGATGATCTGATCGACGCTTTCGAGCAGCTCCCGGTCATGGCTGACGATGACCGCGCCGGCTCGCCAGCCTGCAATCAGCGCGATCACCGCCGCGCGGCCTTCGCGGTCGAGATTGTTGGTGGGTTCATCGAGCAGCAGGAAATCCGGCTCGCTGAAGATGAGCGCAGCAAGCGCGGTGCGTGTGCGCTGCCCGCCGGAAAGTGCGGCAAGCGGTGTCTGCGGCTCCGCGTCGAACCCCGTCCGGTTGAGCGCGGCGGCGATCCGCGCTTCCAGCGTCCAGTCCGCCGAGGCAAGCTCCTCGGCCGTTGCAGCGCCGGCTTCGGCACGACGCAGCAGCTCGAGCGCGCCGGCCACGCCGAAGAGATCGGCGATGGTTTCCTCAGCCGCGACCTGAACGCTCTGGCGCAGCACACCGAGGCTGCCGTTGATCGATATCGACCCGGAATGCGGCCGCATATCGCCGGAGACAAGCTTCAGCAGCGTCGTCTTGCCGACGCCGTTGCGTCCGACAAGACCGCTGCGGTCCCTGCCGAAACTGAGATCGAGATCGGAAAAAAGCGGCCGCCCGTCAGGCGTGGCCCAGGAAATTTGCGAGAGAGTGATGGATGCGGGCATGGATATGGATTTCCCCGTTGGCAAGGCGAACTGGCATTGCGATCGGGTTGAAATCCATTGCGGCACACATCCTGTTGAAATGGTCGATGGCGGGAATTTAGGGGAGGAAGGCGTTGGGTTCAAGGCAAAGTGGCCAACTTGCCGCCTGCTTTTCTCGGCCGGCTTCGTCCGGAGATTGCCCCTCACCCTAACCCTCTCCCCGTAAAAACGGGGCGAGGGGACATGCCATACGAGAGCGAAGTGGGAACGGAGACGGCGCGGCACGTCCCTTCGCCCCGCGAGCGGGGAAAGGTGCCGGCAGGCGGATGAGGGGCTTCCGAAGCGCTGCCCGCGAAATAGCTACCGCTTCAAGCTCCCCAATATCCCGCGCACAAGCGCCCGACCCACCTGGGTTGCCACGGTGCGGGCGACGCTCTTCATCGCCGCTTCCACCACCGTTTCGCGCTGATAGCCGGAGGACCGGCCGCGCGATTGGCCGCGGCCCTGGCGGTTGTCGTCATCACCGCCGAAGCCCGGCAGGTTCCAGCCGGAGGTTGTGCCCGGCTGTTCGGCCGCTTCTTCCTGCGCTCGTTTGGCGGCTTCAGCTTCCGCCGCCTTTTTGGCGCGCGCCGCCAGCATCTCGAAGGCGGATTCGCGGTCGACGTCTTCGTCATAGACGCCGAGGACTGGGCTCCTGTCCATGACCTGCTGGCGCTCGCCGTCGGTCAGCGGGCCGACGCGGCCCGACGGCGGGCGGATCAGCGTGCGCTCGACGATCGATGGCGCGCCCTTCGCCTCCAGCGTCGAGACCAGCGCCTCGCCGGTGCCGAGATTGGTGATGACGGTGGCGCAGTCGAAGGCCGGGTTGGGGCGGAAGGTATCGGCCGCCGTCTTCACCGCTTTCTGTTCGCGCGGCGAATAGGCGCGCAGCGCATGCTGGGCGCGGTTGCCGAGCTGGGCGAGCACCGTTTCCGGCACGTCGAGCGGGTTCTGCGTGACGAAATAGACGCCGACGCCCTTGGAGCGGATCAGCCGCACCACCTGCTCGACGCGTTCGACCAGAACCTTCGGCGCGTCGTTGAAGAGCAGATGCGCTTCGTCGAAAAAGAAGACGAGCTTCGGCTTTTCCGGATCGCCCACCTCCGGCAGTTCCTCGAACAGCTCCGACAGCAACCAGAGCAGGAAGGTGGCGTAAAGGCGCGGATTCATCATCAGCTTGTCGGCGGCAAGCACGGAGATCTGGCCGTAGCCATTATTGCTGGTGCGCATGATGTCGGAAATCTTCAGCGCCGGCTCGCCGAAGAAATGCTCGGCGCCCTGCTGTTCGAGAACGAGCAGCGCCCGCTGGATCGAGCCGACCGAGGCCTTGGAGATCAGGCCGAACTGGCTGGAAAGCTCGCTGGCATTCTCGCCCATATAGTTCAAAAGCGAGGTGAAATCCTTGAGATCGAGCAGCGGCAAGCCGGCCTGGTCGGCGATCTTGAAGGCGATGTTGATGACGCCTTCCTGCGGTTCGGAGGCATCCATCAGCCGGGCGAGCAGCAGCGGCCCCATTTCGGCGACAGTGGTGCGCACCCGGTGACCCTTCTGCCCGAACAGATCCCAGAAGATCACCGGAAACTGATCGAATTCATAATCGGTGAAACCGATCTGCTCGGCGCGCTTGGTGAGAAAATCCTTGGCCTCGCCTTTGGCGGCAATGCCGGAAAGATCGCCCTTGATGTCGGCCGCAAAGACCGGAACACCGGCCCGGGAAAAGCCTTCCGCCAGAACCTGCAGCGTCACCGTCTTGCCGGTGCCGGTGGCGCCGGTGACGAGGCCGTGGCGGTTGCCGAATTTCAGGTCGAGATATTCCGGCTTGTTGATGCTGTCGTCGGGATTGCGGCTCGCGCCGATGAAAATCTTGCCGTCCTCGATCATCCCCATGCTCCCTTCGGCTCTGCCGCCGTTTGTTGAGAAGGTCCGGCTTGCGCCGCCTTCATCGAACCATCGTTTCCCTGTTATAAGCAGGCAGGCAGATGCGGACAACTGTTTGCATGGCAAGCGAAACCGCTGGCTTGAGTTGCACTCGAATCTCGAATAACGTTGACGTTAACGTCAAAATATCAGGAGGCTGACAATGAATGAAATTGTGACACAGATTGCTGATCGCGTGGGCATTGCGCCCGAGCAGGCGGAGAAGGCGCTCGGCATGATGCTTGGCTTCCTGCAGCGCGAGGCCGCCGACGGTCCGGTCGCCCGGATGATCGAGGCGATCCCCGGCGGCGCTGATCTCGTCGCCCAGTTCAATGGCGCAGGCGCCGGCGGCGGCGGCCTGCTCGGTGGGCTGATGAGCTCGCTCGGCGGCGGCGGCATCATGGGTCTCGGCCAGCAGCTGATGGGCGAGGGCCTCGGCATGGGCGAGATCACCTCGCTTGCCAAGGAAACCATCGCGATTGCCAAACAATATGCCGGCGAGGAGGTCGTCGACGAAGTCGTCGCCTCTGTCCCCGGCCTCAGCCAGTTCGTCTGAACGACAGCCGACAGAGCCTCGCGGTATTCGCTGCGAGGCTTTCTATTTGTCCGGGCCCCCGAAGGAGAGCCGCATGACCGTCTGGCGCCCGCCGCAGCAGATCAGGGTGAAAGTGATCGGCCTTGCCTGGCGAGAGAACCGGTTGCTCGCCGCGGAAGTCGAGGATGACAGCGGCCGCATCAAGGGCGTTCGCCCGCTCGGCGGCTCGATCGAATTCGGCGAGACCCGCGAACAGGCCCTGCACCGCGAAGTCCGGGAGGAGCTCGAGACGGAAATCCGCATCGTCGGCGCCTGGCATCTTCTCGAAAACATCTTCGAACACCATGGCGTAATCGGCCACGAATTCATCTTCGCCGCAGATATCGAGCTGACCGACGAAACCCTCTATGGCCGTGACGAAATCCGCTATTCCGAGCTGGACGAGACGGCGGCGACGGCACGCTGGTTCGGTCGCGACATGCTGCGCGGTGCCGGCCTCGATCTCTATCCGACTGGCCTCGAGACGGTGCTGTGGCGCTGGCGTGATTGAGTCCCAGGGACGTTTTTGATCTCCTCGCCAAACTTTGATCGTCCGGGCCTGCCCGATAGGGAACAAGGGGCGTAGAATGGCTGTTTCTGCCGCATTGCCGACATCAGAAGGAACAGCATCATGCGCAGGTTCATTGCAGCAACGTCGATCGCTCTCCTCAGCCTCTCCGCCCCGGTTCTTGCCCAGTCGAACATGGGCATGGATGCCAGCGGCCGCATCGACGGCACGCCGCCGCTCGGCACGGCGCCAGGCGCCGAGCCGCAAACCGGGCTGGTCATCCCGCTCGACTCGATCGAAACCGGCAGCGTCGACAACGGCGCTCCGGCCGGCCGCGTCGACTGGGCACGCTGCCCGCCGCGCAAGGCCCGCGGCGCCCTTGCCACGCAGGGCGGCAATAGCGGCGCCTCCGTCAGCCCGGCATGCCGCGAAGGTCAATGATCCAGGCAGGCTCTATTTGCTGTTCTTGCCCTCGTGGTGCAGGATGACGCCGAGTTCGTGCCATTTGCGCCCGTCGCGCTCGATGAGCGCGTCGGCGCAGACCGGTCCCATGCTGCCCGGCGCGTAAGCTTCGGGTGTGCTCGTATCCCCAGCCCAGATATCGAGGAAGGGCTGCACTGCCGCCCAGCCGGCCTCGATGCCGTCGGCGCGCTGGAACAGCGTCTGGTCGCCGATGAAGAGGTCGTAGAGCAGCGATTCATAGCCGGTGGTCTTGCCGATGTCGAATTTGTCGGCATAGCGGAAATCGAGCGACACGGGCGTCGTATCGACCGAAAGCCCCGGCGACTTGATCGAGATTTCCATGCTCATGCCCTCGTCCGGCTGCACCTGGATCACCAGCCGGTTCGGCGGTAGGCGGCGATTGACTTCAGTCTCGCGAAACTGCGCGAATGGCACCGGCTGGAAGGTGATGACGATTTCGGTGTCGCGCGCCGTCAGCGCCTTTCCGGTTCTGAGATAGAAGGGTACGCCCGCCCAGCGCCATGTATCCGCATAGAGCTTCAGCGCCACATAGGTTTCGGTCCGGCTGTCGGGTGAAACATCCTTGCTGTCGCGATAGGCGGGAAGATCGACGCCGTTCAGCGGCCCGGCCGTGTAGGCGCCGCGCACACCATGGGTCTTTGCCTCCTCGGGCGTATAGATGCGCAGCGCCTTCAGCACCTTGCTCTTCTCGTTGCGGATCGCCTCGGCATCGAAACTGTTCGGCGGCTCCATGGCGATCATTGCCAGCAGCTGGAACAAATGGTTCGGCACCATGTCGCGCAGCGCCCCTGTCGCATCGTAGAATTTGCCGCGGCTGCCGACATCGACGATCTCGGCGGCGGTGATCTGCACATGGTCGATATAGCGGCTGTTCCACAAGGACTCGATGATCATATTGGCGAAACGCGCCGTCATCAGGTTCTGCACCGTTTCCTTGCCGAGGAAATGGTCGAGCCGGTAGACTTGGCTTTCGTCGATCTGCGCGAGGATCTGGGCATTGAGCGCCCGCGCCGAGGCGAGATCGGTGCCGAACGGCTTCTCGATGGCGACGCGGCGGAAGACGCCCTCGCTTTCATCGGTCAGCCCATGAGCGGCAAGCTTCTCGACGATCGTCCCGAAGAAGGACGGCGGCACCGCCAGATAGAAGGCGGCATTGGCGTTCCGCCCCAGCCGTTTGCCGATCTCGACGAAAATATCCTCCTTGGTGAAATCTCCGGCCATATAGGAAATGCGCCGGCGCAGGCTTTCCCAGGCCGCGTCCTTGACTGTCTGCTCCTCGCCGTTCAGGTGCTCGAGGAAGGCATCGAGCCGGCCGCGCAGGAACTCGTCGTCACCCGCTTCGATGCCGATGCCGAGGATGTGCAGATCCTCGCCGACCAGGCGCTGGCGCGTCAGGTTGATGATCGCCGGCACCAGGAGGCGGCGCGTCAGGTCGCCCGTGGCGCCGAAGATGACGAGGGTGACCGGCGGGGTAGGGGCAGCGTGCATGTGTGTCATCTCCGAGATTTTGCCGCCGACTATAATGCCTGCCGGTTTCGCCGCAACATAGGCGGCGAGAGGTAACGCCCATTTGACACACTGGGGCGGCGGGAGTGCCGAGAGCCGGTGAGTTGCAAGGGGCGTGCGATGTCAATGTGGGCGCTCGCCAAGCAACCAATGCTCAGCTACGGACGAGCGAAGCATAGAACCAGTCGATGAAGACGCGGACGATTGGCGTCGCTTGAGCCTCGGATCGGCAGGCCACATAGACCGCGTCATTGGCCGGAACCGTAAGGTCGAATGGCGCGATCAGCTCGCCCCGTGCAATCATGTGCGCGGTGGTGATGTTGTCGCCGAGCGCAATGCCATGGCCGTACATGGCGGCCTCGATCGACAGGCGCGCGTCGCTCATCATGTGCTGGCGCGCCGGCATCGCAACGCCGGCTGCGGTGAGCCAGGTGTTCCACTCATTGCCGCGATCGGCATGCAGGAGCATGTGGTCGCGCAGATCGCGCAGGGAACGCAGCGGCCGCCTGTTCATGAGGGCCGGGCTGGCGACGGGGAAGAGCTCCATCCGGCTCCACAGGCGCGACCAATAATTGGGCCAGTTGCCGCCGCCGTAGAGAATGCACAGGTCGACATTCGGGGAGCTCAGATTGTTCGGATCGTTGGAGGCGCGCAGGTCGAGCTGGATGTCGGGATATTGATCGGTGAACTCCTGCAGTCGCGGCATCAGCCAGAGCGACAGCACTGCCGCAACACAGGTCACTCGCAGCGTGCCGCCGGTGGTGGGCCGGGTCATTGCGGCTTTTGCCGCTGCGATCTCCGAAAATGCGTTGGAGACGACCGGCATCAACAGCGCGCCCTGGCTTGTCAGCTTCAGCCATTTGCCGCCGCGCTCGAACAGGCGCACGCCGAGCGATTCTTCCAATGTGCGTATCTGATGGCTGATAGCGCCGTGGGTGACGTTCAATTCGCGCCCTGCGGCGGAAACCGATCCATGGCGGGCGGTTGCCTCAAACGCGCGTAGCGGGTTGAGGGGCGGCAGACGGCTCGACATAAGGCAATGACCTGTGAGAAAAACTCGCACGAAGCTGTATATTAATATCAATTGATTTTCCAGCGAGCTTGCCGTTCAATCACTAAAAGAAGCCATCGGCCTCTGCGGCAAAGCTGCAGCCGAGGACCGATTTGCCATCCTGATCGCAACATCGTTACCCTCAAGAAGGCCGTCATGTCCTGGAATGAAACCAAGCTCTCCGAACTCCGAGCCAAGTATGGCGAGAGCCACGGCGGTGAGTTGCACGACCCTGAGTTCCGCAAAGTCGCGGAGAAAATCTTCAACAAGAGCGGCACCCGGCTCGCGCCCTATTCGGGTATCCCGACATTCCTCTCCGCCCCGCTCATGCAGGTCGACAACGAGAACCCGGATTTCGGCGATCTGCAGGTGGCGATCCTCGGCGTGCCGATGGATCTGGGCGTGACGAACCGCCCGGGCTCACGCTTCGGGCCGCGCGCGTTGCGCGCCATTGAGCGGATCGGGCCTTACAATCATGTGCTCGGCTGCGCGCCGGTTCAGGAACTGCGCGTGGCAGACATTGGCGATGTGGCGTTTCAGAGCCGCTACCGGCTGGAATTGTCTCATGAGGATATCGAAAAACGCGTCGCGCAGATCGTTGCCGCAGGGGTGCTGCCGCTTTCGGTAGGCGGCGACCACTCGATCACCCATCCGATTCTGAGGGCTGTCGGCAAGGAGCGGCCAGTCGGTATGATCCATATCGACGCTCATTGCGACACCGGCGGTGCTTACGACCTGACCAAGTTCCACCACGGCGGACCGTTCCGCAACGCCGTGCTCGACGGCGTGCTCGACCCGACGCGCGTGATTCAGATCGGCATTCGCGGCTCGGCTGAATATCTCTGGGAGTTTTCTTACGCCTCGGGCATGACGGTGATCCATGCTGAGGAGATCTCGGCAATGGGCATCCCTGCAATTATCGAAAAGGCGAAGGCCGTCATCGGCGATGGGCCGACCTATCTTTCCTTCGACATCGACAGCCTCGATCCTTCCTTCGCGCCGGGCACCGGCACGCCGGAGATTGGCGGCTTCACCACCCGCGAGGCGCTGGAGCTGATCCGCGGCTTCAAGGGCGTGAATCTGGTCGGCGGCGATGTCGTCGAGGTCGCGCCGCAGTATGACGCCACCACCAACACGGCCCATGCCGGCGCGCAGATGCTGTTCGAGATATTGAGCCTGATGGCGTTCAGCCCGGCAATCCGCCGTACCACCTGACGGGCCTGGCCGCAGCTCAAGGCCAGGAACGAAAAGAAGGCCGCAAAGGCCTCGAATACATTGAAAGAGGGAAGCGGCGTGCCGCATCGGTTAGGAGAAAGACGATGACGAAATTGACAATGAACCGCCGCACCGTGCTCGGCGTCGGAATAGGTGCTGGTGTGGCAATGTTGGCAATGCCCAATGTGCTGCGCGCCCAGGACAAGTCGCTGAAGGTCGGTGTTTATGGCGGCTACTTCAAGGACTCGTTTGACAAGAACATCTTCCCGGGGTTCACCAAGGCGACCGGCATCGCGGTCGAATCCGTCGCAGAGCCGACCGGCGAGGCCTGGCTGGTGCAGATGCAGCAGGCAGCCCAGGCGGGCCAGGCGCCGGCTGACGTTTCGATGATGTCGCAGGTGTCGATGCGCAAGGGCCAGGCCACAGAGCTCTGGGCTCCGCTCGATCTCGCCAAGATCAAGAATTCCAGCAATCTGCTTGATCGCTTCATCAACAAATACCCGGATGGCCGCGTCGCCGGCATCGGCGCGGTCTCATGGTTCATCACCCTCGTCACCAACACTGATGTCTACAAGGAAGCGCCGACCAGCTGGACAGCGCTGTGGGACCCGGCCAATGCCGACAAGCTCGGTCTGCTGGCGCTCGTCTCCAACTCCTTCCTGCTCGACGTGACGGCAAAGACCTATTTCGGCGGCGCCCAGGCGCTCGACACCGAGGAGAGCATCCTCAAGGTCTTCGCCAAGCTGGCCGAGCTGAAGCCGAATGTCCGCCTGTGGTATCGCGACGAGGCGCAGTTCGAACAGGCGCTGAAGTCGGGTGAAATCCCGATGGGACAGTATTATCACGACGTGACCGGTCTCGCCGCCGCGGACGGCCAGCCCGTTCGCTCGACCTTCCCGAAGGAGGGCGGCATTCAGGACGCAGGTTCCTGGGCGCTGTCGAAGGCGTCGCAGAAGACGGAAGAGGCGCATATCTTCATCGACTATATGTGCCAGCCGTCCGTCCAGGCCGTGCTGTCACGCAAGGTGGGCACGTCGCCAACCGTCAGGCGCGAAACGACCGACCTGAACGAGAAGGAATTTGCGGCGGTTTCCTCCGACATCGAACCGATCATTCCACACTACGACATGTACCTCTCCAAGGCCGACTGGCTGAACGAGAAGTGGACGGAAATGATCGCCAGCTGACGCTCATCGTGCTTTCGCGGGCCCCGTTCAGGGGCCCGCCTTCGAGTGGGGAAGAGGCATATGTCGGGACTTACGCTTCAGAATATCGTCAAGGACTTCAGCGTCATTCGCGCCGTCGACAATGTCGACCTGACGGTGCCGCACGGGGCATTCGTTTGTCTGCTCGGCCCCTCCGGCTGCGGCAAGACGACCTTGTTGCGCATGATCGCAGGTCTCGATCTGCCGACCTCGGGCCGCATCACGCTCAACGGGAAAGACATCACCAAGACGCCGACGCACCAGCGCGAGCTTGGCATGGTGTTCCAGTCGCTGGCGCTGTTCCCGCACCTGACGGTAGGCGAGAATATCGCCTATCCCTTGCGCATTCGCGGTCGGCCCAAGGACGAGCAGGCGAAGCGCGTCGAAGAGCTGCTGGCGATGATTTATTTGCCGGGCTACGCTGATCGCGCCGTGTCGAAACTTTCCGGCGGCCAGAGGCAGCGCGTCGCAATCGCAAGGGCACTGGCGATTTCGCCGAAACTCTTTCTGCTCGACGAGCCGCTGTCGGCGCTTGATGCGAAGCTGCGCGAAGCCATGCAGGTGGAGCTTCGCCAGCTTCATCAGCGGCTCGGCATCACCACGATCGCCGTCACGCACGACCAGCGCGAGGCGATGACCATGGCCGATACGGTTGTGGTCATGAACGGCGGTCAGATACGCCAGGCGGCGTCGCCGACCGAGATTTATCGCAGGCCGGCAGACAGTTTCGTCGCGGATTTCATTGGCCAGACAAATCTGGTCGAGGCCAGGCGGGAGGGCGGCGCGGTCAGCATATTGGGGCAGCCGGTCGCAGCCCTGTCGCTGTCGGCAGGTATCGAGCGCGCCACGCTCTCGATCCGGCCGGAAGACGTGCGCCTGGGCCCGCCCGAGGCCGGCGCACTGACGGGCGAGGTCATCTTTGTCCGCGATCTCGGCGGCGTCGTCGAAACCTTTGTCAATGTCGGCGGTCATCAGTTCATTGCGGTCTCGACGCCGCGCGAGCGCCCTGACGTGACGGTAGGGCAGAGGGTGGGCATTGCGCTCACCGACAAGGATTGCGTGGTGCTCGAGCAATGAGACGCGAAGCCCCGCAGACGCTCGGCGATTATGCCCCGCTCGCGTTCCCGGCGATCATGCTGATCGTCTTCTTCGTCGTACCCTTCGGCACGATGATATCGGTCAGCTTCTTCAAGCGCCAGCAGGGCGGCTTCTACACGCCCGACTTCGTATTCGACAATTATGCCCGCTTCCTCTCAGCCTTCTTTGGCGGAGTGCTCAGCTTCTCGCTGCTCCTTGCGATTGGTGTGGCCGTTATCTGTGTCGTTCTGGCCCTGCCATTCACATATCTGCTGATCCGCATGAAGCGGAGCACCCAGGTGGCCTGGCTGGTCGCACTCCTTTCGATCCTGTCCCTGTCTGAGGTCATCATCGGCTTCGCCTGGTCGACGCTGTTTTCGCGCACGGCCGGCATCACCAACCTCTTCGTGTGGCTGGGCCTCATGGGGCAGGCAGTCGCGCTGACGCCGAGCGCCGGGGCCGTCGTCACAGGCATGGTCTATCAGGCCTTCCCCTATACGGTCCTGGTGCTTTACCCGGCGCTGGTGCGGCTTGATCCGACGCTGTCGGAGGCCGCGCGCACGCTCGGCGCTTCGCCGGTCCAGGCCTTCTTCACAGTCGTCGTGCCTGCACTGCGCGATACGATCCTCGCCACGCTGATCATGGTCTTCATCTTCGCGCTCGGATCCTATCTGTTGCCGCAACTGCTCGGCCGCCCGCAGCACTGGACGCTTTCCGTGCACATTACCGACCAGGCGATCTATCAGTCGAACATGCCCTTCGCGGCTGCCATGGCGGTTTTCCTGGTGTTGGTCACACTGGCCCTTGTAGCGCTCACCCTGCTCGTTGGCCGCCGGGGAGGGGAGATCAAATGACTATTCTCCGCAACCTCTTTTTCGGGCTGGTCGGGCTGTTTCTCGCTCTGCCGCTGATCGTCGTCGCCGGTGTGTCGGTCAATGCCAGGCAGAGCCTCACCTTCCCGCCGCAAGGCTTCTCGCTCAGCTGGTACGGTCAGATCTTTCTTGACATGGAATGGCGCAACGCGCTGATCGCCTCACTTGTGCTGGCGCTGTCGTCGGCGGCGCTGGCGGTGCTGATCGCCTTGCCGCTCGCCTGGTTCCTCTGGCGCCGCTACGCGCCCTGGGCCAATATTTTCCAGTTGCTCGGCGTGGCGCCCTTTACCCTGCCGCCGGTTATCACGGCGCTCGGCCTCCTGACGTTCTGGGCTACGACCGGTTTCTACGGTCAGCCCTGGACGGCGGTGATCGGCCACGCCATCTTCTTCGTCACGCTGCCGCTGGTGACCATTTCGCTCGGCTTTTCGGCGATCGACCGCTCGCTGGTGGAGGCCGCCTCGACCTTGGGGGGCGATGACCGCATCGTGTTCCGAACCGTCGTTCTGCCGTTGATCTCGCCTTACATCGTGTCGGGCTACGCGTTTGCCTTTGTGCTGTCGCTCAACGAATACATCGTTGCCTACATGACGGTCGGGTTCACGCTGGAAACGCTGCCGATCAAGATCTTCAATTCGCTGCGTTACGGCTACACGCCGACCATGGCGGCGGTGGCGATCCTATTCGTGGCGACGGCAGGGATCGTCTTCAGTCTGGTCGCGCGCTTCGGCGATCTGCCGAAACTGCTGGGGGCGATGACCTCAAGCGAAAATTGATCGAGGCACCCAATCCCCGCCACGGAACGCCAGAGCGTTCCGCTGTCTTTTCCTCCTGAAGATCGAAGCACCCGAGATGGACCTAGCGCTAGAACGACGGTTTCCCTGCGTCGCCGACATGGAAAAAGCCGCGCAAAGACGCATGCCGTATTTCGCTTGGGACTATCTCGCCGGCGGGCTCGGGCGCGAAGCCTCCGTGCGGCGCAATCTGGCGGCCATGGAAGAGGTGGTGCTGATGCCGGGCTACCTGGCCGACGCCGACGAGCCCGATATCGGCTCAAGCCTGTTCGGTCATCGTTTCGACGCGCCATTTGCCGTCGCGCCGCTTGGGCTGGCCGGCCTTCTGTGGCCCGGGTCCGAGCTGCCGCTGGCACAGGCTGCCAGGCAGCATAACCTTCCCTATATCCTCAGCACTTTCGCCAACACCTCGCTTGAGACGATCCGCCTTGCAGGCGGTGATCACAGCTGGTTCCAGTTCTATCCACCCAACGATCCCGCCATGGAGGACGACATGGTGGATCGGGCGCGCAGAGCGGGCTACGACGTCCTTGTCGTGACTGTCGACATTCCCGCATCCACCCGGCGCGAGCGCAACATCCGCAATGGTTTGAGCATCCCGCCGGTCTACGACCTTTCGACGATCATGCAGGTGGCGATGCGTCCGTCATGGGCGATGGGCATTCTGCAAAACGGCGCTCCCGACTTCGCCAATCTCTCGCCTTACTATCCGAAGGGCTCGAGCCTTGCCGCAGCGGCCGAATTTGTCGGCAGGGTGATGACGGGTCACGTCACGCGCGAGCGCTTCAAGAAAATCCGAGACGCATGGCCAGGCAAGATCCTGGTCAAGGGTGTGCTTCGCGCCGACGAAGCGGAGGAATATATGTCCTTGGGCGGCGATGGTCTGATCCTCTCCAATCATGGGGGACGGCAACTCGACGCCGCGCCGTCGGCGGCGGAGGTCATCGGTGAAATCCGCGCACGACTTGGCCCCAAGGCCTTGCTTTTCGCAGACGGAGGCGTGCGCTCCGGCCTCGATATCGCCCGGATGCTGGCGCTCGGTGCCGATTTTGTCCTGATCGGCCGGCCATTCCTGTTTGCTTCCGCCGCCATCGGGCGTCGCGGCGGCGATCATTTGATGAACGTCCTGAAAGCCGAACTGACGGCAACGATGGCGCAGCTGGGCTGCAGAACGGTCGAAGACTTGCCAGCGTGTCACTGGCGGCCAAAAGCAGGGCGGGCGAAAGCGGAACTTGATCTCGGATGGAGAATTGCGTGACTGAAGCCGTTACCATGAGCGTCGAAGCCCTGCAAAATCGAGTCGTTGCCATCTTCGAACGCGCAGGATTGAACGAGGTGCAGGCGGCGGCTTTGGCGCATGTCATCGTGGCCGGAGAACGCGATGCCTGCAAGTCGCACGGAATATACCGCATCGAGGGTGCGCTGCGCACGGTAAAGGCGGGCAAGGTGATGCCTGATGCCGCTCCCGTCGTTGCACCGGATGACGGCAGCGCCATCGTCAGGGTCGATGCGCGGGGCGGTTTCGCCAGCGCGGCGTTTGAACTCGGCGTACCCGCTCTGGCGGAACGCGCCAAGCGGCTTGGCATCGCCGCGATGGTCATCAACGATTGCTCGCACTTCTCGGCCCTGTGGCCCGAGGTCGAGGCACTGACCGCGCACGGCCTGGCAGCATTGGTGATGTGCCCGAGCTATGCGACGGTTGCGCCATCCGGAGGCAGCAAGCCTCTGCTCGGCACCAATCCATTCGCCTTCGGCTGGCCTCGCAAAGACCAGCCGCCCTATGTGTTCGATTTTGCCACGTCGGTGGCCGCGCGCGGTGAGATCGAACTGCACCGCCGCGCTGGCAAGCAACTGCCGGAAGGTTGGGCGATCGACGCTGCCGGCAATCCCACCACTGACCCGGTTGCCGCGCTCGAAGGCGCAATGATGCCTTTTGGCGGCCACAAGGGGTCCGCCATCGCCACCATGATAGAGCTGCTCGCCGGCATCATGATCGGCGATCTCACCAGTCCCGAGGTCTTAGACTACCTCGGCACGACGACCTTGGCGCCGTTCCATGGTGAACTGATCATTGCGATGTCACCCGAAGCCTTTGCCAGGGGCCGCCCCGGCGATCCGTTCGCGCGCGCCGAAGTGCTCTTCGATACGATTGTGGGACAAGGCGCGCGGCTTCCGTCGCAGCGCCGCTTCGCCGCGCGCATCCTATCGGAGGCCAAAGGTATCAGCCTGACCGCAGCTGAGATTGCCCAACTGGATGCGCTGTTGGCGGGCGGACTGGCTGCCGTTAACTAGACGAATGCACGCTGCCCGGAATTGTGCAGCGGCTGCCGCGGGCAGCGACAGATTGATCGACACAAGCTGCGAAACCATGGTGCGAGCGAGCATCCGGCCGCAGCCGGTTATTTCTTCACCGCCACCATGAAAATCCGCGGGAACCGCAGCAGCACCCGACCGTCCGACAGCTTCGGATAGGCTTTTTCCACCCGCTCCAGATAATCGGCGAGAAAAGCCTCGCGATGTCTCTCGCCGGCATGGGCGAGATAGGGCATCAGCCCGGTTCCCTTGACCCATTCGACGATCGCCCCCGCATCGGCCATCGGGTGATTGTAGATGGTGTGCCAGATATCCACGCGCGCCGCCTTGGCAATCAGCCTGGAATAATAGGTGGACGGCGGTGCCAGCGGCTGACGGCGCACGCTCTTCGCCTCGAAGGCGGCCTTCCAAGGGCCGGCATGGGCAGTCTCTTCCATCGCCAGATGCGAGGGTTCGCCGAGATTGTCGGGCATCTGCACGGCAAGAACGCCGCCTTCGGAAAGCCCGTCCATCAGCCGCTCGAAAATGTCGAGATGATCGGGCAGCCACTGGAAGACGGCATTGGCAAAGAGCAGATCGGCGGGCTCCGTCGGCTGCCAGCTGCCAAGATCCGCCTCGACGAAGGCTGTGCCCGGCAGCCGCTTGCGGGCCGCCTCCAGCATGTTGATGTCGCTGTCGAGGCCGGAGACGCCGGCAGCCCCATAACGCTCGATGATGAGCTCGGTCGAATTGCCCGGGCCGCAGCCGAGGTCGACGGCGCGGCGAAGGTTCTGCAGCGGTACCTGCGCCAGAAGATCGCGCGCCGGCCGCGTGCGCTCGTCCTCGAACTTCACATATTGGCTGGCGGACCATGCCATGGCGATACCTCCTGATGTCGGGCCACGTCTTTCCTGTGGCGGATGCGGATCGTTTCGATGTTGCGCCCGTCGAGCTCAGTCGCGAACTTCAGAGACAAGGATCTTGTCCACGCGCCTCCCGTCGAGATCGATGACCTCGAAGCGCCATCCATCTCTCGTGAAGCTCTCCCCCAATTCCGGCAGATGTTTCAGCTCCTCCAACACCAGGCCGGCCACGGTCTGATATTCGAGATCGTCCTCGAGCTTGAGATTCAGGAACTCGGCGAATTCGTCGATCGGCGCCCAGCCGGAGACGAGATAGGAACCATCGTCTCGACGGGCGATGGCCTGCTCATCGACCGGGCCCTCCTGAAGTGCCCCCATGATCGCTTCCAGAATGTCCCCTGACGAAACAATCCCTTCGAAATGGCCGTATTCGTCAAAAACAAGCACCATGTGAACAGGCGATTTCCTGATCGCTTCAATGACATTGGTCGCGGTTGCAAGGTCTGAAACGACCGGGACGTCCTGTGTAAGGGCCTGGATGTCGGCGCTGCCGTGTTCGGACATCGAGTCGTAGAAATCCTTGACCGGCAGGATGCCGATCACCTCGTCAGAACTGCCTTTGCGAACCGGCAATCGAGACCGCTTCGTCCGGTGCAACTGCGTCCGGATTTCATCGAGACTGTCGTCGATATCAATAATTTCGACGTCCCGCCGTGGCGTCATCAGCGCCCGGGCGGTGCGGTCCGCCAGCCGCATGACGCCAGAGATCATCGCCGACTCTTCGCTTTCGATGACGCCCGCCGACTGCGCCTCGGCCAGAACGGTCTTGATCTCTTCGTCAGAGACGTTATCGCCGACTTTTCCTGTCTGGCCGAGCAGCTTGAGCATCAGATTTCCCGACGCGTTAAGAAGCCAGACGAGCGGCAGGGCAATTCGTGAAAGCAGCGCCATGGCGGGCGCGACCCTCGCCGCAACCGCTTCCGGTTCCCGCAATGCGATCTGCTTTGGCACAAGTTCGCCGACGATCAGGGAAAGATAGGTGATCGCCACGACGACGGAGCCGACGCCAATAGCGTCAGCGGCCGTCGATGACATTCCCTGCGCCTCCAGCCATGCTGTCAGGCGGCCGCCAAGCGTGGCCCCGGAAAAAGCGCCGGAGAGAACACCGACGAGCGTGATGCCGATCTGAACCGTGGAAAGAAAGCGACCGGGGTTTTCGGCAAGTTTGATGGCTTGAGCTGCACCTTTGCTCCCATTGTCGGAGAGGACCTTCAGGCGGGCTGTTCGAGAAGACACGACAGCCAGCTCAGACATGGCGAGCACACCATTCAGGATGGTGAGAAACGCCACAATTCCAATTTCCAGAAACACAGGGACCCTATTCGTTGAGGTTTTGATGCCGCATAAGGCGAGGCGGCGGAGCTTTCGCAGAGACGCTATATATGCGCATCACCCATCGGCAAAGCTTTCTGTGAGCTCGGCTGGATGCGAGGCGCGAGGCAGACATCGCCGCACCGTCTACGACAGGGGCCGGCACCTTCCGCGGCGGCTTTCCGGTTTGAACGGGCGGAGCTTGTACTGGATGGGTCGCTATCGGGCATGGCGCAATTTTGGCGGTGAAACAGGTCCGGCGCAAGAGGCGCCGGGCGAATTCCTTATAGCGCCTTGATGTGACAGTTTCGAAAAACGGCGGCAAGCATGCCTTCACGCATTCCTGCGTGATGCCGAACGCCGAACGCTCCGGCATCACGCGCTCGAATGTCACGCCGCCAGAATGGTGATCCCATAAGCATTGGCAGCGGCCGTCATCCGGGCGATGGTCTCAGGCGAGGGGGCTTTCAGCGGCTCGCTCGTGCCTTCCGTTTCGATGAACTCTGCCATCTCGCGATCGACGACGGCCGAAAAGACTGCCGGAACGGTCCCGCGGTTGGCATAGCCGTGCACCGTGAAAGGCGGGATCGTGACGATGTCGCCAGCACCGGCCTCGATCTCCTCGGGACCACTGTCGGTCAGCCGCCAGATCGTCAAACGGCCCTCGAGAATGCGGAAGACTTCCGGGCTTGCATGCGCGTGTTTCGGCGTCCGGCTGCCGGATGGCACTGTGACGTCGAAGATGTTGAACCAGGTTCCGCGGAGCCGAAGCCGCCGCTCGATCCGTTCGCCGAGAACGAAATATCGCTTCGTGTTTTCGGCAGGCATTTTCACAAACGAGTTGGACATCATGTCTCTTTCTTCTTCTTCTTAACGAGGCTTTTCTTGTAGGCGCCTTCTTGCCGGCGCAGCCGTTAGACCTTTGCGCCGCCTTTGGCAACCGCCCCGTTGCCGGGGCAAGATCGCCGGACGGCTTCGGCACGGATAATGCCTGATGAAGCGTCGCGGCGGATATCGGTGCAGCGGGCCGCTTCCGCAAGGTCCCCGATCCAGGGCGGCCTGCGTGAAAATGACACGGGCCTGCCGCGTTCTAAGTTGTGTCTCCGAGAGGGCCGGAGGCGGGACACACGGCACACCGGATATTTGCGGACTGCCACCAACCGGTAACGATGCGGCGTTGGCAGCTTTGCGCTCCAACTCGGACGTTCGCTGAACTCGCCTAGCTTCTGAAAGCTGACCCATTTAGGCCAGAAATCGTAGCCTCTCGATATGTACTCGAAGCTTGCGGATTTCTTCCATCGCTCCAATCTGACCGAGAGCCCAAGCGTATATTGAAAGGAATTCCAGATTTTCAGATTGCAGATCAAAAAGGCTGTTAAGCTTTGGAAGCATACTCTTTTGTTTTTGACGACCGACGGCGTGTGTAAATTCTCTTGGATATTTGGTCGCCAACATCACCGATTTTGTCTCATCATCCATCAATACAGCTTCCACCAGTCGCATTCGCCAATACTCGTCATCAAAGAGTGGTAAAATTGTCTCAATATTCACGTTTCTGGTAGCAAGTGGGTTTCGAGCTATCAGCTCTAACGCCATCTGATCACCCGTACTTTGAAAAACACCAAGTAAACGCGCTCCTGCAGTCTCATCTACACCCGTTTTTCGAAGAACTAAGTAGGCGGTTTCCCTCCTGAATTTTCTCTTGTGCTCAAGCCACGGAGAGCAAACGGGCCACGCTACTTCTGCAGGAAGTCGCGACAATATCCGCCTTATGGCTCTATCATAGGTTGGCTTAAGGCGGCTCGGTAATTCTTCGACAGAATCTGCCAATCGACGAACAGATTCCGCAAGAGAGTATGCTTGATTGAGAGACGGCTCGTATTCACATGCGCGAAATATGATTTCACTTGAGTTGTCGATATTAGGCAAGCATTCGATGCCTGTTAGTAACTCATCGAATGGTAGGGATCGTACTTCAGCTAAGGAAAGCGTACGATCAATTTCCTCGACTAGAAACTGTCGATGCAGAGCAACAATGTCCGGATCATCTTTGAGGCTAGAAGGGATTGTGAATCGCGCCATAAACCTAGAATAGCATGTTCCCGGAATTTGATGACCAATAATTGGACGATCAGATTTGAATCATCAAGATGTCGGAATCTGCAAATGCTTAGATGTCCGGCAATGTCTGCGAAGCAAGCTCTCGATAGAAAACCTGCCAGTCCGCTCACGGCCCCAAAGCAGTCAGACCTTTGACGTGAAGCCCGGAATTGGGCCTCCCGCAACACCTTGGTATTCATTACCTACACGTCGAAATTTGTCGGCAAGACAATCATGTCCCGGATCGTGACGTTTCGCGGGCGGGTCAGCATGAAGATGATGGCATCGGAGACCTCGGAGGGCTCGATCAGACTCCCATTGGCTTTTGCCTTCTCAAGGTTTTCGGGGGGCCAATCGGCAAGCAGAGCGGAAACGACCGGGCCGGGCGAGACCTGGCTGACCCTGATGCCGTGGTTTTTCAACTGCCGGCGCATGATCTGGACGAAACTGGTAATCGCCCATTTGGAGCTGGAATAGACCGGCTCCCACTGGATCGGCGCATGGCCGGCTACGGAGCAAGTGACCAAAATGTCCCCGGTCCCGCGCTCGATCATATGCGGAGCGATGTCGCGGACGTTCTTCATGACGGCGTTCACGTTGAGATTCAGCATCCGATCGATTGCCGCCGTATCGGTATCGATAAGATCCCCGCCAATGTAGGACCCCGCATTGCAGTGCAGAATGTCGAGGTGATCGACCTTTGCCAGGATTTCCGGCACCATGGCCGCACAACTTGCGGCGTCCAGAAGATCGGTGACCTGCATGACTACAGCGTCGCCGAACTCGGCAGCGTAGGTTTCCAGCGCCTGGCTGTTGTAGTCGACCATCACGACCTTGGCGCCGGCGTCGACCAGGGCACGGGTCGTCGCCAGGCCGATACCGGAAGCTGCGCCGGTTACCGCAGCGATCTTTCCTTCGAGTGATTTAGTCATCGTCTTGTCTCGCCTTTTGATTTTCAGACAGCAAGGAAGCCGCCATCGACTGGCAGTACTGCGCCAGTGATCATCGGGGCGTCCTCTGAAATAAGCAGTGCGATCGAGCGCGCGACGTCGTCGACCGCTGCAAAGCGCGCCAACGGGTGGCGAACAATCATCGGGTTACGTTTGGAAGGCTCGGACCACGCCTTGGCGGCAAGCTCCGTCATGGTAACCGTGGGCGCCACTGCATTGACCCGGATTCCATAGGCGCCGAGTTCCTTGGCCATGACACGTGTCGCGCCTTCCAGTCCCGCCTTCGAAGCGGCGTAGGCCACGTGATCCACGAAACCACGATGTCCGGCGATCGAGGTCACATTCACGATCGTACCGCCGCCGCCGTTTGAAATGCGAGCCCGCGCGAACTCCTGCGCACAAATCAGCGCGGCCCGCAGGTTGATGCCGAGGACCTGCTCATAGCCCTCCTCGGTCATGTCGATGACGCTTTCAAGCACATTGGTTCCCGCGCAATTGATCAGCGCGTCTGCCAGTCCCGCCTTCTTCATGGCGGCGCGTGCTGCTGCATTGTCGGCGAGATTGACTGATATTACGGTTGCACCGAACGTTGCCGCAAGATCATCCAGATCGGCCTGCGTACGCGACAAGGCTACGATTCGAGCGCCACGGTGGCTGAGCAGTTCAACGCAGGCGCGACCGATACCCTTGCCAGCGCCGGTTATGATGACCGTTTTTCCTGTAAAGTCCGACATGGTTGATCCTTCGGATGCCTGTTGCTCAGAACGGGAGTCTTTGCTCGGATTGCCTGTCGAACACATGAGCCGCGGCAGGATCGACGTTGAGCCGTATCCTGTCGCCCGGCTTCAGCGCGTGGCGCTCGCGAAAGGCGCACAAGACCCGCTTGCCCGCCAATTGGACTGCAAGGAGAATTTCGGCCCCGGTGGGCTCGATCAACTCGACAGTTGCCGGTACGCCCGCATCGCCATTCGCCAGTATCCACTGGTCTGGACGTACGCCGTATATAACCTCCTGGCCGTTACTCGCCCGCGTGCCTTGTGGAAGGGGAAGGGCCGACCCGTCAGCGAGCCGCGCTGAGTTCAAGGAGAGATCGATCGTGGCCGGCAGCATGTTCATCGCCGGCGATCCGATGAAGCCGGCGACGAAGATATTTGCCGGCCTGTCGTAAAGCTCTAGTGGCGCACCGATCTGTTCCACCTTGCCGTCGCGAAGCACGACAATGCGGTCCGCCATTGTCATGGCTTCAATCTGGTCATGCGTGACATACACGGAAGTCGCGCCGAGGCGCTGATGAAGAGTTTTGATTTCCGAACGCATATCTACGCGCAACGCGGCGTCCAGGTTTGACAGTGGCTCGTCGAAAAAGAACGCCTTTGGGCGGCGAACCATCGCGCGCCCCATGGCAACACGCTGCCGCTGGCCTCCGGAAAGCGCCTTCGGATATCGGTCGAGATAGGGCGTAAGCCGCAACATCTCGGCAGCCTTGTCGACCTTGGTATTGCGATCCGCAAGATTCTCGCCGCGCAATTTCAGTGCGAAGGCCATGTTCTCCCGAACAGTCATGTGCGGATAGAGCGCGTAGTTCTGGAACACCATCGCCACGTCACGGTCCTTGGCGGCGATGTTGTCGACGCGATGTCCGCCAAGCTTGATCGTGCCGCCGGTGATCTCCTCAAGGCCGGCAAGCGACCGCAGCAGGGTGGATTTGCCGCAACCGGAGGGACCGACCAGCACGACGAACTCACCGTCGGCTATATCGAACGAGATGTTGCGCAGTGCGTGATAGGAGCCGTAATGCTTGTCGACCTGGTCGAGCTCGATCGTCGCCATGTGTCAATCCTTAGTCAGTTGTGGCGGCTTGGCCGCCGATCATTCGGGACGGGTCCACGGGCAGCTTCACCACGAGGTGTATCCTGCATCCGCCACTGAGATCCAACTTCCGCAGGTACATGCTACCTCCCAAGCTCGATCTGGATCTTCACGGAGGACGGCTTCGGTCGCACGGCGTAATCGAACGCCTCGACAGAATCCTCGAAAGCGTAGGTATCGGTGATCAGCGCGTCGACATTGATCTGGTTCGATCCCAACAGCGCGACGATGCGCGGGTAGACATGGGCGTAGCGGAACACGTGTTCGATGCGCAGCTCCTTGGTCTGGGCGATGACGACATCGAGCGGGACCGGCTTCAGGGGCATGCCGACAAGGACGATGGCGCCGCCGGGGCAACCATGGTGCGCCGTGTCGGCGATCACGTCGGCCGCGCCGGAACATTCGAAGACGACATCGACGCCCCAGCCGTCGGTTTCGCGGGCTATGACACTCTTCAGGTCCTGCGAGCGTACATTGACGGTCATGATGGCAGGGCCGAGCTTGCGCGCCACGGCAAGCTTTTCGTCGACAACATCGGTAACGATAACTCTGGCGCAACCAGCCGACAGCGCCGCGATCGCTGTCACCATGCCGATCGGCCCGGCGCCCGTGACCAGCGCGATCGCACCGGGCGTCAGCCTCGCTTTGGAAACTGCTTGAAAACCTACAGCCAGCGGCTCGACCATAGCGCCAGCGGCGTACGAAACGTTGTCCGGAAGCTTAAAGGTGAAGGCCGCCGGGTGGACCACGCTCGGTCTCAGTACGCCATGCACCGGCGGTGTCGCCCAGAAGCGCACCGCGGGATCGAGGTTGTAGAGACCCAGCCGCGACGCGCGACTTTGAGGGTCGGGAATGCCGGGCTCCATGCAAACACGGTCGCCCACTTTCAGGTTCTGGACCGCGCTGCCGACCTCTTCGATGATGCCGGCGGCTTCGTGGCCGAGGATCATTGGCTCGCGCACAACGAACGGGCCGATCGCGCCGTGAGTGTAATAGTGAACGTCCGATCCGCAGACGCCGACGGTCTTGATGGCGATGCGCACGTCGGTTGGACCGAGCGCCTCCTTCGGGTCCAGGTCGCGAATGCGCAGTTCGTCTTTGCGTTCGAGGACGAGTGATCTCATGTCTTCAGCCCTTTCGGATAATGAACACGGCGAGCGCCAGGCAGAGCACCGTCGCCACCCATAGGGGCAATACGCCCTCCAGGAAGCGCATCCAGAGAAGATGCACCAGGATTAGGATCACGACCGAGATGAAGCCCCTGTCGAAGCCGTTGGTTCGGATAGGCAGGAATCCGTCGCGTTGGGTTTTCTGGGGTTGAACGCCAGCCATCATCTTACCCTTTCAATGCGCCGAACGTGAGGCCGGTCACGATGTGCTTCTGGACGAAGCCGAGCACGATAAGGGCCGGGAGCGTGGTCAGGAACGCCATCGCCGCCATCTCGCCCCAGTTCGTTCCGGTCACCGAGACATATTCAGCGAGCGCTGTCGTCACCGTCCTGGCGTGAGCCGACGACGTTAGGGTCGCTGCGAACAGGTACTCGTTCCACGCGAAAATCCAGGTCAGGATGAAGGTGACCGCCAACCCCGGCCGCGCCAGCGGCAGGATGACGTTGGACAGCACCTGGCCGGTGGTCGCACCATCGACCCGCGCCGCTTCGTCAAGCTCCAGCGGGATCCCGTCGAGCATGCCCTTCAAGAGCCAGACGGCGAAGGGCAGGTTGAAGACGCAATAGAGCAGGATTAGGCCAATCTTCGTATCGAACAGCATGAAATCGCCGAACACGAACCACTTGGTGAACAGCAGGAAGAGCGGCAGCAGAAACACGGCTGGCGGCGCCATGCGGTTGGTGATCAGCCAGAAAAACACATTGTCACCGCCGCCGATTTTATAACGCGACAGCCCGAACGCCGCGAGCAGGCCGAGCGCGCACACCAGCGCTGCGTTCGATGTCGCCACGATCAGCGAATTCCAGAGATACTGCAGGAAGGTCGAGCTGTTCAGCACCGCCAGGAAATTGTTCCAGTAAAGATCGTCGATGAGGAACGACTTCGAATAAAGCTTCACGCGGGGGCGCATGGAAACGACCAGCATCCACCAGACCGGAAGCAGTGTCAGAATGGTCAGACATATCCAAAGGACGAAGGACGCTATACCGGAACGTCTCATTGTGCACCTCCCTTGCGGCCGGTCATGGCAACGAACAGCAGCCAGCTCAGAACGATCGTGACGTATAGCGTCAGCAGCGACATGGCCGCACCGTAGCCGTAGTCGGTCTTCGGAAAGACGTTGATCCAGATATGAAGGCCGATGAACCGGGTCGCCTCAGCCGGACCACCCTTGGTCAGCATCCAGATTTCGTCGACCGAGCGCAATGCGTCCATCAGCCGGATGAAGACGGTTGTCAGCAGCACCGGCTTCAACATCGGAACGATCACGTACCAGAAAATCTGCAGCTTGTTGCCGCCGTCGATCTGCGCCTGTTCGAGCGGTTCTTTCGGCAAGGCGGTCAGTCCCGCCATGAGCGACAGCGTAACGAACGGCGTCCAATGCCACAGGTCCATGATAATCGCGGTGACGAAGGCGTGATAGGCGTTGGTCGAGATGTTGTAGTCGATGCCGAACCACAGTTTCAGGTAGTAGGGCACGATGCCGAAGCCCGGAACGCAAAGCAGCCGCCAGGTAGCGCCGACTGCAATGGGCGCGACAACGATCGGCAGTGTGTGGATCGTGCGAAAGAACTGCCGGCCCCACAGGCGGTCCGCCATCAGCGCGCGGGCCAGGACGTAGCCTAACAACAGTTCGCTCACAACGACGAAGAATGCGAAGACCAGCGTGCGCGCAAGCGAGTTCAGGAATGTCGTGTCAAAAACGAGGCTGCGATAGTTCTGAAGGCCGGCCCAGCGCAGGGTTGGGTCGACTGCGTTGGTGTTCCAGTCGAAGAAGCCGACATAGAGAATGTAGATAAAGGGAACGAACCCGACGACGAACAGGATTAGCGTGGCTGGTGTTAGAAACAGCCATCCGATGTTGGATTGTCTCATCCTGCGCTCCGTCAGATCGTCCTTGACACTAATTCGCCTGACTACCAGCGCCGCGGGCAGGCCCGAAAACCGCAGTCAGGAAAGGGGCGGCCACCTTGCTGAAGGCGGCCGCCAACCGCTTGGGAGGTGCGGTCTTTTACTTGCGGTAGCCGAGCTTCACGAGTTCAGCTTCGGCTGCGGTGGCGGCCTGGTCCAGCGCATCGTCCGGCTTGATCTCACCGACGATCGCTTTGTAGATGAACGGCGCGACTACCTGCAGAACTTGCGCGTGGAACGGGAACGGCGGCGCTCCGGCGAACAGCTTTCCATCCTCACGCATCAGCGTGTAGTAGCCGTTCATCTTCTTGTCCTGATCGACGATCTTGGGATCGTCGTAGGTCGAGTTCATGACGATGCGGGAGCCGGCCAACGCCCAGTCGGTCTGCACTGAAGCCTGACCGATATACTGCAGGAATAGCAGCGACGCGTCCTTGTTCTTGGACGAATGGGGGATGCCGAACGCGCCACCATCGTAATAGCCGATATATCCTTTGCCGGATTCGGCTGCCTCCATGACACCCGCCTCGACGGGAGGCAATGCCACTCCCACCTTGCCGACGACGGTCGACTTGCTTTCGTCGGTAGCGATCCAGGCAGCGTTTTCACCGTAGACGAGGCCTTGGGCTGCGCGGCCGGCGGCAAATGTCCCGGCAACCTCGTCCCAAGTGGACGACGTCGATTCCGGCGGCGCGTATTTCAGCAGGCCGATCCAGTAGTTGAGCGCCTTCTTCGCGGCGGCGGAGTTCATCTGGCCGCCGTTCGCTTCGGTGGCCGCGAAGGTCGTGCCATCGATGCCCCAGTTGTAGACGCCAAAGGTCGGCGCGACCGACTCGAAGAATTCGTAGAAGGCGGCGGGGTGGCTCGACGAGGCCTGTACGGTGGTTCCCCAGAGCTCCTTGTCTGCGCCGTATTCGGTGAAGAACTTGGCGATCTGGGTATACTCTTCATGCGTCGTCGCGGGCTTCAGATCCGCACCGGTGGAATCCTTGTAGGCTTTCTGGATCGCCGGATCATCGAAAAGATCCTTGCGGTAGAGATAAGGCTTGATGAATGCTTCCATGGGAACACCCATGACATTGCCCGACTTCGGATCCTTGAAATAGTTCAGGAAAGTGGTGAAATTCTCCGGCTTGAAGTCCGGCGAAGCGATTTTCGCATTATCGGCGAGCGACTTGGTGATATCGACCAGGAAGTTCCGGGCCAGATACGTATATACGATGTCCTGCTCGATATAGACGAAGTCATAGATGCCGGTATTGGCCTCCATGTCCTTGATCGCCTTGTCGTACATCTGGTCCCAGGATGTCGCCTCGAATTCGACCTTGATGCCGGTCTCTTCGGTGAACTTCGGACCGAGCACCTGCTCGACATATTTCGATGCTGGGGTCGATTCCGAGATGCCCCGGATGGTTGCGCCCTGATAGGGCTGGGCGGCAGTCTTCCACCAGGAATCCTGAGCAAGAGCGGTCGAGCTCCAAAGGCCAAGCGAAATGAAGCCGACGCCCACGGCTTTGACGAAACTGTTCATTGTTCTCCTCCATTTGGATCGCAAAGTCGGTCCGGTTGTGCGTCTAAACTCTCCTCCAAGACGCCCAACGGACCACAATAGTTGTAGAAAGAACGGGTGGACACAAGCGCGGCCGTTGCGCAATACTGATACTCTCATGCGCGAAATACCGAATTTATTCATGATTTCTTGTGTGCGTTGCACAATCTAATATTGATTGTCGGCGTATGGGGCATGCTGGGAGGCACGGGAGAATGTGCGCAATGTCAGTTATTTCGCCGACGGTCGCGAGATTTGAATATGTCTTGACCGGCGCGGACGAGTCGTTCCTCTGGCGCCGCGACGACTATCCGTGGGAACGCAACGTCTGGAATTTCCACCCGGAGGTGGAGATCCACTATATTCCCAACGCCAGCGGCGTCCTACTTGCAGGCGATCATGTCGGCGCGTTCACCCCGGGCCATATTTCCGTCATCGGAAGCAACCTGCCGCACGACTGGGTGACGCCGCTCGGGCCGGATGAGCGCATTCCAGGACGTGACATCGTCATCCAGTTTCTGCCGGCCAAGCTGGAGCAGGCTTCGGCCTTCTTGCCGGAACTGGCGGGGCTGCGTGACTTTCTCGCCCGCGCAAAGCGGGGGCTCTCCTTCAAGGGCCGGGCGCGGGATCAGGCGGAGGCGCTGATACTCGACATGGAGTTCCAGTCCGGCTCGGTGCGGCTTTCGACCTTCCTGTCATTGCTCTCGCTGCTGCGGGACACCGACGAGTTCGATACGCTGTCTTCAGAGGCTTACGTGCCGGACCTGAGCTATGGTTCGCTCGAAGCCCTGCAACAGGTCTTCGCATATCTGTTCGCCAACCTGTCGGAGGATATCCGGTTGCCTGATATGGCTCGCATGGTTGGCATGAGCGACAGCGCCTTCTCGCGATTCTTCAAGAAAAACAGCGGCCACAGCTTCACCGACCACGTCAACAAGCTTCGTATCTGGAAGGCGGGTCAGCTATTGACCGATACCTCTATGCCGATAACGGACATCTGCTTCGAGGTCGGCTATCGCAATCTGTCAAATTTCAACCGGGTGTTTCTCCGCCACCACAACTTAACACCGTCAAAATACCGGAAACTGTCCACCAACCGCAGAACCGTTCCGTTACCTCAGACAGCGACAGATCATATGCCCAGTGCAGTGAGTCTAGCGGTCGGTCGATGATACTCAAAGAGGAGAAGATGTATTCTCTCCTTGCGACTTCATTATGCCCAGACTCGGACGCTCCCTATGAAAACCGGGTAATCACGCTGATCCCTGTTGCCTCAGCCTTGTCGAGCGCCATCAGCGCCGGCACGGCCTCCTCAAGGCTGACGCGGCGTCCGATCAGTTTCTGCGGGGCGATCTTGCCGGCCGCCAGCATGGACAGCATCGCGTCATAGCGCCAGGCCTGCATGCCGTGGCTGCCGTAGATTTCCAGTTCGTGGCCGATCACTTGAGCCATTGGAATCTGCGGGGTGGCGTATTCGCCGAGCATCAGCCCCACCTGCACATGCCGGCCGCGCCGGCGCAGATTCTTGATCGAGTTGAAGCAGGTGGCGGGGTGGCCGAGCGCGTCGATCGAGACATGCGCGCCGCCCTTGGTGATCTCGCGCACCGCTTCGGCTACGTCGGTGACTTCAGACGCATTGACCGTCGCCACCGCCCCGCATGCGCGCGCGAAGGCGAGTTTCTCTTCCGATATGTCGATGCCGATCGCATTGGCGCCGAGTGCGGTGGCGATCATGATCGCCGACAGGCCGACGCCGCCGCAGCCATGTACGGCGATCCATTCGCCGGGACCGGTGCGCGCCTGGTCGGCAACGGCGCGGAACGAGGTGGCGAAGCGGCAGCCGAGGCTTGCCGCCGTCGCGTCCTCGATCGAATCGGGCAGGTGCACCAGATTGGTGTCGGCATAATCGATCGCTACATATTCAGCGAAGGAACCCCAATGGGTGAAGCCGGGCTGGAACTGGTTCGGGCAGACCTGCTGGTTGCCGGAATGACACTCCGAGCAGTGGCCGCAGCCGGAAACGAAGGGCACGGTTACCCGGTCGCCGACCTTGAAGCGCATCACGCCACGGCCGGTGGCGACGATCCGCCCGGCAAGCTCGTGACCCGGCACATGCGGCAGTCGGATATCTGGGTCATGGCCCATCCAGCCGTGCCAGTCGCTGCGGCAGAGCCCGCTTGCGCCGACTGCGATGACGACGCCGTCCTCGGCAGGTGTGGGATCGGGCAGGGTGCGGATCTCCGGGGCCTGCTCGAAGGCTTCGTAGAACATGGCTTTCATCGGCGTTCTCCCTTATTCGCGCTTGCGTCCATGATCGCATGCGGCGGCCCGGCGATCCAACTGTCCTTCCATCATTTTTGCTGATGCACCCATCGACGGCGTCGCCGGTATCGCGCACGAATATTGCGGCCCTGCGCCGTCCTCCGGCATTTTCTTGCTTCCGCCTTTCCCGCTCGGATTTCTCCTTGACCCGGCGAGCCGCGGCGGTTTTTGCTTTCCCTGACTTGATAGGGAGGGCAGTATGGCCGTCGATACATCACCGCGTTCAACCACCTGGACTCATGTCGACGGGGAGTGGCTCTCCGGTAACCCGCCGCTGATCGGGCCGACCTCGCACGCCATGTGGCTTGGCTCCTCGGTCTTCGACGGCGCCCGCTGGTTCGACGGCATCGCTCCGGATCTCGACCTGCATTGTCAACGCGTCAACCGCTCAGCACTCGCCATGAGCTTGAAGCCGGTGAAGTCTGCCGAGGAGATCGCCGCACTCGCCTGGGAAGGCGTCGCCAAATTTGATGGCGCGACGGCAATCTACATCAAGCCGATGTATTGGGGCGAACATGGGTCGCCCGGCAGCGTCGTCTCGGTCGACGCCGAATCGACCCGCTTCGCGCTCTGCCTGTTCGAGGCGCCGATGGGCGGCCATGGCGGCACCAGCCTCACCGTCTCGCCCTATCGTCGTCCGTCGCCGGAAACAGCGATGACCGAGGCCAAGACCGGCTCGCTCTATCCGAACAGCGGCCGCATGATCGCCGAGGCGCGCAGCCGCGGCTTCGACAACGCGCTGGTGCGCGATCTCAACGGCAATGTCGTCGAGACCGCTTCCTCGAACGTCTTCCTTGTGCGCGACGGCGTGGTGATCACGCCGGCTGCCAACCGCACCTTCCTCGCCGGCATCACCCGCGCCAGGGTCATCGGCTTGCTGCGCAAGGCCGGCTTCGACGTTGTCGAAGCCACGCTCTCCGTGGAGGATTTCATGCAGGCCGACGAGGTCTTCACGACAGGCAACTACTCCAAGGTCGTCGGCGTCACCCGCCTCGACGACCGCGATCTTCAGGAAGGCCCCGTCACACGCAAGGCGCTGGAGCTCTACATGGACTGGGCCCACGGCAGAAGCGAGAGCGAAGAGTGATGATGAGGAGCGGTTCGGCGCAGCCGAAGCAATCGATCTAGTGAATCGATTGCAGCTGCGAACGCCCGAAGCGCAAGGATAGGGCATGGGCGGTCCGAGCTGGTAAGATTCAAGTCTGCGCCTCATCCGCCTGCCGATACCTTGGCCTGGGTCGAGCCACGGGCCTCAACCCGTCCGTTGGACCGCGTTTCGCAGGTCGCGACCGTCGATCTTTTGAAAATAGTATCTCAGGCCAGATCGTCGGCAGCGATGTGCTGGACTTCGATAATACGCTGCAAAGGAATTTGCGCGATCTGGTTTGCTTCCTCGACACGCTCGGCAGAGGGCGCATCGAATAGGCAGAAAGATTTCTCTTCCGATGGCACGAAGGTCGAGCGCAGATATCGAACCGGCTTGCCTTGTGCGGTCATTTCAGCAGTGACGACCTTTGCGCGTGCCGCGGCGGCTGAAAGCTGCTGCGGAGTGATGCCTGGCAAGTGTCTTTCGACCATATACTGTGGCATGATGGGTTTCCTTCTGTGTACTGGATGAAGTTCAACCTCGATGCGCTCACTTTGTAAGATGATAGCGCCGATCGGCGGTAAACGAAATGAGTATCTACTTCGCCGTTATCTTCACCGATCTCGTCCGCCACTCGGCGGTCTGGAACAATGTCTCAGGGGATGCGGCAGCGGAAATCGTCACGGAATACCGCTACCTGTCGCAGTCCCTGGCCAGCCAGTACGGCAGGCGGCATGAAAACTTCACCGGGGATGGCCACCTTTTTCTTTTCGAATCCGCGGACGTCGCGGTTCACTTCTCGCTGAAGCTCATCGCGTATTGGAAACAACGCCGCCGTTCTCTGGCCGCATCTCAGTACGGGCATGATCTTCCGATCCGGGTGGGCTGCCACTTCGGCGAATGCTACCGGATTGCAGACGACGACGCGTGGATCGGTCGGGCTATCAATATCGCGAAGCGCGTGGAAGCGAGCGCCGACCCGGACTCGTTGTTTATCTCACAGACTATTCTCGAGCTTATCGACCTTCCCGTTTATAATTTCGAGGATGCTGGAAGTTTCGAGCTCAAAGGCGACTTTCTGGCCTGTCGCCAGCTCTACAGGATGGTGTCCGTCGACCAGGCCGCACTTGCCGCAAGGCCCGAGGACAAAATGACCGCGGAGGACTGGTTCCTGAGAGGGGTCGGGTTGGGATCGCGAAGTACTGGTGCGGTGGAAGACGAACTGCTTTGCTATCGCAAGGCACTGGAACTCCGTGCCACATATCCGGAGGCTCACAACAATCTCGGAATTCTTCTGAAAAGGCTAGGTGACGCCGTCGAAGCCGCTGAGCATTACCAGGAGGCGCTCCGCCTTTGGCCGAATTATCCCGAAGGCCACTATAATTATGCGATCCTGCTGCAGGAAATGGGCGATATCGGCGGCGCGGAAACGCATTATCGTGACGCCATTCGCCTTCGTCCCGACTTTGTGGATGCTCGGCTGCGATATGCGGGCCTTCTCGAGGCGAATGACGATCCGGTTCAGACCGACTGCCAATACCGGGAAGTCCTTCGTCTCCGACCCGCCTTCGCCGAGGCCAATAACAACTACGGCGTCTTCTTGGAGCGGATGGGAGATATAGCAAGCGCAGAAGCCCATTATGCAAGAGCGCTGGAGCATCAGCCCGATTATGCAGAGGCGCATTACAATTATGCCATGCTGCTCGAACCGGGCGACCAGCATAGGGCAGAGGAAGAGTACCGAGCCGCTATTCGTGCGAGGCCGGACTATGCGGAGGCCCATAACAATCTCGCCGTCCTGCTTCACGAGAACGGGGACTTGCCCGCGGCAGAGCACCATTACCTCGCCGCTCTCCAGTTGAAACCGGACGACCCGGGTGCGAACTACAATTTGGCTCTGCTCGCTCAGGCAAAGGGCGACGCAGAAATGGCCAATCGCCATTTCCGGCTTGCTGAAGAATTGAGGAGCGGTGGCTAATGCAGCTCGCCAGGGCGCGACCGACGCGCGCGCCTCACGTCATCCACTTCCGATGCTCCGCAAATTTCTCGGCCAGCAAATCGATAAACAGCCGCACCTTCGTCGCCAGATGGCTGCGGTTGGGATAGACGGCGTTGATGTTGAATTCGACCGGCCGGTAGTCGGGCATGATCTTCACCAGCCGCCCTTCGGCGATATCGTCGAACACCACGAAACTCGGCGCCAGGAAAATGCCTTGCCCATTCAGTGTCACGAAACGCAGCATCTCGGCATTGTTCGAGATGATGTTGCCGCCGATCTTGACGCTCTCCTGCTTGCCCTCGCCATCCTCAAAGCGCCATTCCTCGCCATAGGGGTAATAGGCATATTGCAGGCAATTGTGATCGGCGACCTCGGCTGGCCTTTGCGGCATCGGGTGGCTGTCGCGATAGGCGGGCGAGCAGACGAGCATATGGCGCCAGGGCGTCAGTTTGCGGGCGACGAGGGACGAATCCGGTGGCGGCACGGTGCGGATCACCAGATCGTAGCCGTCCTCGATCATGTCGACCATCCGCTCGCCGACGCTGAAGTCGAGCGAGATCGACGGATAAAGCTCCATATATTCGCTGACGACGGGCAGCAGGAAACGAACGATGGCGCTGCTGGTATAGACCTTCAGCGTGCCGCGCGGCGTAGTGCTGAGCGCACCCGCCGTCCGGTCGGCCTCGTCGAGCTCGGCCAGGATCTGCGATGAACGTTCATAATAATATTTGCCGGTTTCCGTCAGGCTGACCTTGCGCGTCGTGCGATTGAGGAGCCTGACGCCGAGCCGGTCCTCCAGCGATTGCACGTGATTGCCGACCATTGTCACGGACATGTTCAGCCGGCGCGCGGCGGCGGAAAAACCGCCGCATTCCACCACCCGGCCGAAGACGGCAAGGCTTGTCAGTCGATCCATATTGCCCTCGGATTATCCGCTGAGAGTTGATGATCCTTCCCGATATAAGCAGATTATCAGAAACAGTGGCAGGGTGCATTTTCCCTTCAATCGAACAGGGCCTCTGAAACGGGGCCGGCATTGAAGGAGAAGTACGATGGTTGAGCTGCCCCGCAACGACGTTTTCGACACTGCCCGGCAGGCCGATGCCGCACCTGCGGCCGAAGCGCCGAGCGCCCCGGTGGCAGAAGCGCCTGTCGTCGAGGCTCCGGCTGCGGAAATTCCGGCGAGGACCGGCCGCAGGACTGCCAAGCGTGCGGTCATTGCCGCAGCACTGCTTGCCGGCATCGCCCTGTCGGGCGATTTCGGCTATCGCTATTGGACGGTCGGCCGCTTCATCGAATCCACGGACGATGCCTATGTGAAGACCGATTACACCACGGTCGCCCCGAAGGTCGCCGGCTATATCAGGCAGGTGCTGGTCAACGACAATGACGCGGTCAAATCAGGTCAGGTTCTTGCCCGCATCGACGACCGCGACTTCCAGGCCGCTCTGTCGCAGGCGAGGGCCGATCTCAAGGCGGCCGAAGCCGCCATTGCCAATATCGATGCCCAGATCGCCCTGCAGCAGTCGGTCATCGGCCAGGCCAGGGCAACGATCGATGCCTCTCAGGCCTCGCTGGATTTTGCCGTTTCCGATGCCGCCCGCTCGGCCCGCCTCATCACCAGCGGCGCCGGCACGCAGTCCCGCGCCGAACAGACCCAGTCGGCTCGCGATCAGGCCGCCGCCGCTGTCGAGCGCGACCGGGCCGCACTTGTGGCGGCTGAGAACAAGGTACCGGTTCTCGAAAGCCAGCGCGAACAGACGATTGCCCAGCGCGACCGGGCGGCAGCGGCCGTTCACCAGGCGGAGCTCAACCTTTCCTACACTGACATCGTCGCCGCCGTCGACGGCACGGTCGGCGCCCGTTCGATACGCGTCGGCCAGTATGTCACCTCGGGGACGCAGTTGATGGCAGTCGTGCCGCTGCATGCCGTTTATGTCGTAGCCAATTTCAAGGAAACGCAGCTCACCCATGTCCGCCCCGGTCAGCCGGTCGAGATCAAGGTCGACAGCTTTCCCGACACGGCGATCAGAGGCCACGTCGATAGTCTTTCGCCGGCAAGCGGCCTCGAATTCTCGCTGTTGCCGCCTGACAATGCCACCGGCAATTTCACCAAGATCGTCCAACGCATCCCGGTCAAGATCGTCATCGACGATGAAGCGCTGAGTGGCCTCTTGCGCTCCGGCATGTCGGTCGAGCCCGAGATCGACACCAAGGCCGCTCAGACAGAAGCGGCCGAGCGCAAGACTGCTTCCGAGCAGGGATTATCCAGCCCCGCTGGATGATTCTTCTCTTCTTCCGCGAATGACCCCGATCATTCCCCGGATGATCCCCGATCGTTCTCTTAACGATCACCTGGACCCCTCATGAGAAAGTTCCCGCGAGAGCTGGAAGGAGATATGTCATGGCCACGCTTGAGATCGCCGCAAACAGCAATTCGCTTGCGCGTCCGGCCGCCGCAACGCCGGCCCAAGCCACTGCCATGAGCCCGCTGCGCATGTGGATGGCGGTTGTCGGCTCCACGCTCGGCGCCTTCATGGCGGTGCTCAACATCCAGATCGTCAACGCCTCGCTCGCCGATATTCAGGGCGCCATCGGCGCCGGCACGGATGACGGCGGCTGGATCTCGACCTCTTATCTGATCGCCGAGATCGTCGTCATCCCCTTGAGCGGCTGGCTGACGCGGGTCTTCTCGCTACGAAACTATCTGCTGGTCAATGCCATCCTTTTCCTGGTCTTCTCGGTCGCCTGCGCCTTCGCGGCCAATCTGCAGCAGATGATCATCCTGCGTGCCATCCAGGGCTTCTCCGGCGGCGTGCTGATCCCGATGGCCTTCACCATCATCATCATCTTGCTGCCCAAGGCCAAGCAGCCGATCGGCCTGGCGCTCTTTGCCCTGTCGGCCACTTTCGCGCCGGCGATCGGCCCGACCATCGGCGGTTACCTCACCGAGAACTGGGGCTGGGAATATATCTTCTACGTCAACCTGGTGCCGGGCGCGCTGATGGTCGGCATGCTCTTTGCTTCGCTCGACCGGGCGCCGATGAACCTGAAGCTGCTCGCCAAAGGAGACTGGCCGGGCATCGTCACCATGGCGATCGGTCTGGCAGCCCTGCAGACCGTGCTGGAAGAGGGCAACAAGGAGGACTGGTTCGGCTCCGATTTCATCCTCCGCCTGGCGGTTGTTGCGGCCGTCTCGCTGACGCTGTTCATCGTCATCGAGCTGAGGACTGCCCATCCGCTCTTGAACCTGCGCCTGCTGCTGCGCCGCAACTTCGGCTTCGGTATCGTCGCCAATTTCCTGCTCGGCATTGCGCTTTATGGTTCGGTCTTCGTGCTGCCGATCTATCTCACCCGCATCCAGGGCTATAATTCCGAGCAGATCGGCATGGTGCTGGCATGGACCGGCATCCCGCAGCTGCTGCTGATCCCGCTGGTGCCGCGCCTGATGAAACGGTTCGACGTCCGCCTGCTGATCGTCATTGGCTTCGCCCTCTTTGCCGCCTCGAATTTCATGAATGTGCATATGACCGGCGATTACGCGAGCGACCAGCTGTTCTGGCCGAACATCGTCCGCGCCATCGGCCAGGCACTCGTCTTCACACCGCTTTCGGCGATCGCCACGTCAGGCATCGAGCAGGAGAATGCCGGTTCGGCCTCGTCCCTCTTCAACATGATGCGTAACCTCGGCGGCGCGGTCGGCATTGCCTCGCTGCAGACCTTCCTGTCGAAGCGCGAACAGTTCCATTCGAACATCCTGACCAACTCGGTCTCCGTCTTCGAGGAAGCGACCCGCGATCGCATCGCCCGGCTGACGGCCTATTTCATGAACCACGGCGTCAGCGATCAGGCGCTCGCCAGCCACAAGGCTGTCGTTGCCATCGCGCTCAAAATTCGCAAGCAGGCCAATATCATGGCCTTCAGCGACACGTTTTTCCTGCTCGGCGTCGCCCTCGTCGTCGCCCTGCTGGCAAGCCTGTTGCTTCGCAAACCCGGTCAACTCTCCGGCGGCGGCGCCCATTAAGCATGAAGGAGGAGAAGACTATGACGTCAGCGATCCATGCCCCCGTAGCCGACCGGTTTCGGCCACAGGCCGCCGGCAATGCCGTCAGCACCGGCGCGCTGCTCTCGATCATCGAATGGCTCTCCGGCGACGAATGCCATGCGCTCGACGAAGCCGGCCTCGTCTCCGGCCTCGGCCGCAGGCTTCAGGCGCTTGGCTTGCCGGTCGACCGGCTGACCCTGCATCTGATGACGCTGCATCCAGAGTTCATCGGGCGCACCGTCGCCTGGGCTCCGGGCGAACCGGTCGAGATCCACGACCGTGAACACGGCGCGCGGGTTGCGATATCGAACACACCGCTGCGCAAGGTCATGGACACGCGGGAATTGCTGGTCGTCGGGGCCGGCGACAGCGTGCACGGCCGCTGGCAGCATATCGATGTCTTTGCCGACCGCGGCCTGATGCAGCTCGTCATCGCGCCGCTCTGCAATGTCGACGGCCCGGTCAGCGCCGCCGTCTTCGCTACCAGGCGGCCGGGCGGCTTCTCCGCCTCCGAGCAGCAGCTGATCGAGCGCATCCTGCCGGCGCTGCGCAACACCAGCGAGTTGCGCATTCTGCGCCAGGTCGAGCTCAGTCTGCTCGATACCTATATCGGCCCGCTGACGGCAAGCAGGATCCTCGCCGGCCGTATCCGCCGCGGCGAGATCGAATCGATGCAGGCAGCCCTGCTGCTCTGCGATCTCAGAAGTTTTACCGAGCTGTCGAACCGGCTGCCCGGCAGCACCGTGCTCGGCCTGCTGAACGCCTATTTCGACAGGATCGTGCCGGCCATCACGCGTGAGGGCGGCGAACTCTTGAAATTCATGGGTGATGCCGTGCTCGCCTTCTTCCCGGGCTACGATGCCGCCCAGTCCTGCGGCGCCGCTCTCGCCTCGGCCCGCGCCATCCTCGATGAGATCGACCATTTCCAGTATCAAGGCATCGGCGTGAAGGCCGGCATCGCCTTGCATTACGGCGAGGTCAGCTACGGCAATATCGGCTCCGGCAACCGTCTCGACTTCACCCTGATCGGCCGCGACGTCAATCTGCTTAGCCGCATCCAGACCGCCTGCAGCGAGTTGGGCGAGGCTCTGCTGATGTCGGCGCCGTTCCGCGATGAGGCCGGGGCAGGGGACGCCGCCTCCGTCGGCGCGCATCGGCTGAAGGGCTTTGCGGAGCCGGTGGAGCTGTTTACGATCGTGCGCTAGGCGCTCGCGTCCGCCCCTCATCCGCCTGCCGGCACCTTCTCCCCGCTTGCGGGGCGAAGGGGATATGCCGCAACGTCTCCGTTCCTCGCTCAGCTCTCGCAGGGCACGTCCCCTCTCCCCGTCAGAACGGGGAGAGGGTTAGGGTGAGGGGCATTTTCTTGCTGTGAGGGAGCCTCTTACGCTCGGAACACGTACAACACAGTCACCACCTTACCCTTCCCGCACCTTTCCGCCATAGTGCCCGCGAATCCCATAAAGGAGAATCCCATGACCGTGCTGTCCGACGAACAAGGCGAGATCATCCGTGAGCTGGGCGTTGCCGCCGCAATCGATCCCGAGCACGAGATTGAGCGGCGGACCGCCTTCCTCAAGGATTATCTCGTCGCCTCCGGCATGCGCGGCTACGTGCTCGGCATTAGCGGCGGCGTCGATTCGCTGACGGCGGCGCTGATCGCCCAGAAGGCGGTGCGTGAGCTGCGTGACGGCGGCCATTCGGCGGAGTTCATCGCCGTGCGTCTTCCCTACGGCATCCAGGCAGATGAGGCCGATGCGGCGAAGGCGCTCGCAACGATCGGTGCCGACCGCTCGATGATGGTCAACATCAAGGAGCCGGCGGATGCGATGCTGGCGGCCGCGCAGAACGGCGGCCTCGCCTTTGCCGAGGCCGGCCGGCAGGATTTCATCCTCGGCAATATCAAGGCCCGCCAGCGGATGATCGCCCAGTTCGCGCTTGCCGGCGCGCTCGGCGCCCTGGTGATCGGCACCGATCATGCCGCCGAGGCCGTCATGGGCTTCTTCACCAAGTTCGGCGACGGCGCCGCCGATATCCTGCCGCTTGCCGGGCTCAACAAACGCCGCGTCCGCCTGCTGGCAAAGCGGCTCGGCGCTCCGGACGATCTGGTCTTCAAGGTGCCCACCGCCGATCTCGAGGATCAGCGGCCGCTGCGTCCCGACGAGGAGGCCTATGGCGTCACCTATGATGAGATCGACGATTTTCTTGAAGGCAAGCCGGTCGGCGAGATCGCTGGCCGCCGGATCCTTGCCGCCTATCGGGCGACCGCGCATAAGCGCGCCCTGCCGGTGGCGGTCAACACTCTCTGAGCGTGGCCGGTGCTATGGCCGCACCGGCTCGCCCACGCGTCCGGCCGAGGCAAGATAGGCCTGCGGGGCGAAATAGACGCCGTCGGCATTGAAGGCCTGGAGGTCTTCCGCCTGCAGCGCCTCGCGCACCTTGGGACGCGCCGCCACACGAGCCATGAAGCCGTGCAGATCAGGCCATTGTTTCAGATCGATGTCTGTCCACGGCGACCAGTTCAGGCAGACGAAGAGATAGGCGTCCGCTACCGTGAAGGCCTCGCCGGTGAGATAGGATCCGGCAAGCCGGTCGTTCAGCCAGGCAAGCCGCTTCGAGATCAGCGCGCGGATCTCGCCGTGCACGCTGGCATAAATCGGATTGAACAGCAGCACCATCGGCTTGTGCAGCTCGGCGGTGATGAAATTGAGATAGGATTGAACCTCGTTGCGCTTGATGTCGCCGATTTCGGGCAGCAGCGCCGAACCTTCGGCGAGGAACTGCACGATCGCCGGTCCCTCGGTCAGCACCTTGCCGTCGTCGAGCATTAGCGCCGGGACATAGCCATTGCCGTTGATGGCGAGATAATCTTCGCCGTCGCTTGTTGTGTGCGTTTTCCGGTCGACCTGGACGAGCTGGATGTCGAGGCCCAGCTCCCGGCAGATGATGTGCGGCGAAAGCGAGCAGGCGGCGGCGTGCATATAGAGTTTCATCGTCGGTTTCCTTTCTGCGGAGGCGGCAAGATGCGTTAGGCGATAATGTTTGGACATTTGTACTGTTTCGCATAAAATGACCTTCGTCAAGAATTTAATGCGAAGCGGTACAAAATATGAAGGACGAGAAGAAGCGCGGCCGACCGAGGGGCTTTGACGCCCGGGCAGCGCTTGACAAGGCGCGGGATGTCTTCTGGGATAGGGGCTTTAGTGCCGCCTCGCTCGACAACCTGAGTGCCGCGACCAACCTCAACCGCCCGAGCCTCTATGGCGCCTTCGGCGACAAGGAAGCCCTCTATCTCGAGGCGCTGGAGGCGTATCGCCAGGATGGCATGGAGGTTCTGAAGCAAGCGCTCGACCCCTCGCTGCCGCTGCGCGACAACCTCGCTCGTGTCTATGCCGGTGCTTTGGCAATCTATCTGCATGGCGAAATCGCCGCCCGCGGCTGTCTGCTGATCAGCACCGCTTCGGTCGAGGCGGTCGAACATGAGCGGGTGCGGGAGGTGCTCGGCCGCAGCCTCAACGATTTCGACGGTGAGATCGAAAAGCGCATGCGCATTGCCGCGGAAAGCGGCGAGCTTGCCGAGAGCGCCGACCCGCTGACGCTGACAAGGCTCGCTTCCGCCGTCATGCATTCCCTTGCCGTGCGCGCCCGCGCCGGCGACAGTCGCGAAACGCTGGAGGCGATCGCCCGCTCAGGCGTCGAGCTGATTTGCGGAAGCACGCATGTTTGATGTCTCCGTATCCCTCGGCCGTGCCGCCCAGGCATAGGCCGCACCCGCCACAAGCAGCAGCGCGGTGCCGAGGAAAACTGCCCGCATGCCGATATGCCCGCCGACGAAGCCGCCGAGGACAGGGCCGGCCACCTGGCCGACATATTGCGAGGAGACGGAAAGCCCGAGAATGCTTCCGGCCGCACTGTCCGGCACGCTGTGACGGATGACGGCGGCGATGCAGGGCAGAAGCCCGCCGAGGGCTGCACCCATCAGGAAACGCAGTATGATCAGCTGCCAGGAACTGGTGACGAAAGCCTGCGGTATCAGCAGCAGCCCGGCGACCACGAGCGCGCCCGAGATCACCGGCCAGTGGCCGATCCTGTCGGCGAGCCTGCCGAGCCATGAGGCCGAAAGAATGCTGCCGAGGGCGGCAGCCGACATGACGAGACCGGAGATCACCGTCACTTGCGCCTCGACGGGCATGATCTCGGCGACATAGACGGTGATGATCGGTTCGATCGACATATTGGCGAGCATCAGAAGCATGCCGGTCGCAAGCATGGCAATGACGGGCCGTTTGTCGGCTATGGATTTCCAGCCGCCGCTCGCCTTGGCCGCCTGGCGGCGGTCCGGCGACTTCTCCTCCTTGATCAGCAGGGTGGTGGCGAGAAAGGCGAAAAAGATCATGCCGCCGGCGGCGAGAAACGTTCCGCGGATGCCGATGAGCGGCGGCAGCGCTCCACCGATCAACGGCCCGACGAGATTGCCAGCCATGATGCCGGAGGAGAGCACGCCGAGCGCCCAGGCGGAGCGGTCCTTCGGCGTCTGCGTCGCCACCAGCACCATCGAGCCGGAGGAGTAGCCGCCGGCAAGCCCGACGAATAGGCGCAGCGCCACCAGCTGCCAGACATTGCCGGCCATGCCCATCAGCGAGATCGCCAGCGTCATGCCGAGGCTGGCGCGTACCAGCATCAGCTTGCGGCCGTAGATGTCACCGAGCCGCCCCCAGAGCGGCGCGACCAGGGCGGCGGCAAGGAAGGTGGCGCCATAGGCGATGCCCGACCATTGCACGATCGCCGCGTGCTCCGTCACGCCGAGTTCCTCGACATAGAGCGGCAGGAAGGGAAGCAGCAGCGTCATCGCCACGATCGTGGTGAAGGAACCGATCAGCGAGACGGCAAGGTTGCGCTTCCAGTAGATCGAGCCAAGCTTAACCCCGGCGTCCCATTGTGTGTCTGTCATTCCTTGCATCGATCCTGTAGCGCAATCGCGCCGCAATCTGGATCATCTCAGGGAAAAGTGCTAGGACATAACCGATTGCGCAATGCAATCGGTTATGGAGGACATGCCATGAACGCAGTGATCCCGAGGGAACAGGCCGTCCGCGATCTCTACGCCGCCTATCTCGCCGACCGCAAGGATATTGCCGGTGCCATGCTGACGGAGGATTTCACCTTTTCCAGTCCGCGCGACGATCATATCGATAGGGCCGCCCATTTCGAGCGCTGCTGGCCCAAGGATCCGCTCTTCCGCGCGATCTATATCGAATTCCTGGCGGTAAACGGCGACGAGGCTGTCGTTCGCTATCGCGCCGAAAAACTGGACGGCACGAGCTTCGCCAATATGGAAAGCCTTCGTTTCCGCGGCGACAGGATCGCCGCCGTGGAGGTCTATTTCGGCCGCAATCTCTGACCCGCCGAAGCGGCTTTAGAAGATCCGCATCGCCGACGTCGTGATGATGACCATCGAGACCGCGACCATCAGCGCCCGCACCGGCAGCCGCTTGACGAGGATGGCGCCGAAAGGGGCGGCGATGACGCCGCCGATGATCAGGCCGATCGCCGAATTGAGCTCAGACCAGCCGAGCGTCACGACGAAGGTGATCGAAATCGTCAGCGTCACTGCGAATTCGGTGAAATTCGTCGAGCCGATCACCCGTTTCAGATCATGGCCGCGCCCGACCAGCGTACTGGTGACAACGGGGCCCCACCCGCCGCCGCCGATCGCATCGAGCACGCCGCCGCAAAAGCCGACGGGCGGCACCGCCCAGTCCCGCACCTCGCGCCTGTTCTGCGGTCGGAAGGCCTTGTAGAGGATCAGGAGGCCAATCGCGATCAGATAGGCCGATACGAAGGGCTCGATCACCTTGCCGTCGATATTGGCAAGCAGAGTGGCGCCGATCGCGCCGCCAATCATGCCGGCCGGGGCGAGCCGCGCCACCAGACGCCAGTCGACATTGCGATGATAGGCATGCGACAGGCCTGACGCCGCCGTCGTGAACATTTCCGTCACATGTGTCATGGCGCTGGCATTGGCCGCCGGCACCCCGAAAGCCAAGAGGCTCGTCGTCGACAGCACGCCGAAGGCCATGCCGAGCGCGCCGTCGACGATCTGCGCACAGAAGCCGACAACGATGAAAAAGAAGATATCCGATGTCATGCAGTCCCCTCAGGCGAACGGTAGCATCAGAATCGGCGATGCGGAAAAACTTTTGGTCTCAGGAGGAAAAGCCGCGCTGCTTTAACCGGACGATCTTGAAGAAGCCGTTCGGAAAGACTGGCAGAATATCGATCGTTGAAAAATCGCCGCGGCGCTCGGCCCAGGCGACGATGCGGTGGATACGGAAGGCGGACGACCAGCCGATGTGGCGCACCAGCGGTGCCACCGCCGCCTCGATCGCGCCCTGCAGGCCGGCGCCGTCGCCGAGCTTGCTTGCCAGGATGATCTCGCCGCCCGGCCGCAGCACCCGGGCGCATTCGTCCAGCGCCCGCTCGGGCTCGGGAATGAGCGTGATGACGAAGGGCAGGCAGACCACGTCGAAAGACTTGTCGGCAAAGTGCAGCGCATGCGCATCCATCACCTCGAGCGCCTGCACATGCCGCAGGTTTTCGCGCCGCACCTTTTCGCGCGCCCGTGCGATCATATGTTCGGAAATGTCGATGCCGGTCACCCGGCAGCGGCTGGGATAGTGGGCGAGCGTCAGACCGGTGCCGACTCCGATTTCCAGAATATCGGTGCCGGCCGCGGCGGCCAGCGCGGCGAGCTTGCGGTGGCCGTCGCGCAGGATGCCGCGATAGACGCGGTCATAGACCGGTGCCCAGCGCTGATAGATTTTCTGCTGATCTTCCGCCCGGTTGCGAAGCTCCGACATGCCTGAACCCTCCCTGCGCATAGCCCGAGAATCCCAATCGATTTTCGGAAAAGATCATGCGTTTATCGCAAACATAGAGCGCCTCAGCGCCTCTCACAGAGGCGCGGCGCTCTAAAAACCCAGGACTTCAACTCCTGAGAGCGAGGTCGGGTTCCGCTCGGAATGTGACTGAAGTCACAAACCGCCACCGTGGCCGGCTATTTCGCTGGCGTGAACCCGAGCTCATTGGCATCCATCTCACTGCCGATCTCGACCGACTTCTCCTGCTTGTCATAGACGCAGATCTGGACGACGAGGCCCTTGGCCCCCTTCGGCTTTCCCGTCACCAGGGCCAGCCCGTAATGCGAGGTGCCGAAGGGATCGACGGCGGCCTTCGGCTTCTCGATCGCGACCGCCGCCTTCCTGCACTTGGCTTCCACGTCGGCGGCGAGCTGTTTCCAGGCCTCGTCCGAAGAGGCATGCGCCGCAGTGACAAGAAGCGGAAGCGCGGCAATGGTGAGACGCGGGATTATATTCCTGTTCATATCGGATCTCCATTGGTATCGGTCGCCGGTGAGCGGGTTTTCGGGGCGGCATGCCGGCGATTTTGCACGCTCGAATCCCGCCCTGAAGCTGAGGCAAATTTTCCTCCGTCCGGTCGTTTTTTGATATTTCGCCGGTTGCCTCTCCCCCTTTCCCCTCCTATGTTCCGCCTCACCTGCCGATGACGCAATCTATTGCAAGAGGAGATCTGACATGGCTTTCGAATTGCCTGAACTTCCCTATGATTACGAAGCGCTTGCCCCCTTCATGTCGAAGGAAACGCTGGAGTTTCACCACGACAAGCACCACAAGGCCTATGTCGACAACGGCAACAAGCTCGCCGCCGAAGCCGGCCTTTCGGATCTCTCGCTCGAAGAGGTCGTGAAGAAGTCTTTCGGCACGAATGCCGGGCTCTTCAACAACGCTGCCCAGCACTACAACCACATCCATTTCTGGAAGTGGATGAAGAAGGGCGGCGGCGGCAACAAGCTGCCGGGCAAGCTCGAAGCCGCCTTCGCCTCCGATCTCGGCGGCTATGACAAGTTCAAGGCCGATTTCGCCAATGCCGGCGCCACCCAGTTCGGATCCGGCTGGGCCTGGGTTTCCGTCAAGAACGGCAAGCTCGAAATCTCCAAGACGCCGAACGGCGAAAACCCGCTCGTTCACGGCGCCACCCCGATCCTCGGCGTCGACGTCTGGGAACACTCCTATTACATCGACTACCGCAACGCGCGTCCCAAATATCTCGAAGCCTTCATCGATAGCCTGATCAACTGGGACTACGTCCTGGAGCGCTACGAAGCAGCCACGAAGTAAGCGACTTCGCCCAATTCGACACCCGGCGCCGCAAACGCCGGGTGTTTTCTTTTCGCATGAAGCCGTCACAGCCCTGTCATCGGCCGCTCTTAGGCCCGCCCCATGTCGTCCTCTGCTGTTCCCCTGTTCCGCTTCGGCATCATCGCCGACCCGCAATATGCGGCGGTCGCCCCACACGCGGCCATGGACCGCTATTACGCCAACAGCCTCACCAAAGTCGCCGAGGCGATCGAGATCTTCAACGGCGAGGAGTTGAGCTTCGTCATGACGCTCGGCGACGTCATCGACCGCAGCTTCGCCAGCTTCGACGACATCCTGCCGGTCTACGGCAAGCTGAGGCACGAGGCGCTCTTCCTACTCGGCAATCACGATTTCTCCGTCTCCGCCGGGCACCTTTCCGAAGTCGCCGCCCGCCTTGGCATGCCGTCGCCCCATTACAGCTTTTCCCGTCACGGCTGGCGCTTCATCGTGCTCGACGGCAACGAGGTCAGCACCTTCGCACCGCCCGAAGGCCATCCTCACCGTGCGCTTGCCGCACGGCTGCTGGCGGAGCTGCAGGCCAAAGAGGCGGCGAATGCCCATCACTGGAACGGGGCGCTGAGCGACGAACAATTCGCCTGGCTCGGCGACGAGATCGCCAATGCGGCTGCCGCCGGCGAGAAGGTCATCGTGATGAACCATTATCCGGTGTATCCGCCGGGTGAGCACGGCATGTGGGACAGCGAGCGCGTCGTCGCGCTGCTCGCCTCACAGCCCCATGTCGTCGCCTATCTCAACGGCCACGACCATGTCGGCAATTACGGCAAGGCCGGCGCCTGCCACTTCGTCAACTTCAAGGGCGTGGTCGACACCGAGAACCAGAACGCCTTCGCCATCGTCGAGCTCCACCCCGACCGCATCGAGATCCGCGGCTTCGGCCGCGAGAAGAGCCGCACGCTGGTTTATCAGGCTGCGACCGGGGCCGGCACGTCTTTTCATCCTGCTCAGGCTTGTGCAACTCTGCCGTCAGATCCGTGCAATAGCTGCCCCTCACCCTAACCCTCTCCCCGTAAACGGGGCGAGGGGACGTGCCATACCAGAGGTTGGTGAGGAACGGAGGGGCCGCGGCATATCCCCTTCGCCCCGTTTACGGGGAGAAGGTGCCGGCAGGCGGATGAGGGGCACGTCGACGCGCATGTGAGCGTCGATGATCGGCCATGTGGCTGATTTCACGCAGACACAGCCTTCTGCGTCCACCCGCTCGTCCACAAATCCCGCAGCCGGTCGCCGTCGCCCTTGAAGAAATCCTCGCTCGCCGCGCACTGCTCCACCCGGTCGCTGCGGAAATTGCGGATCGCCTGTCGCAACTCGCACCATGCGACGATATTGGCGGTCTGCGAATAATAGATCAGCGCGATCGGCTGGATTGTCCGCTCGCTGGCGCGGCCGAGTTCGTCGCGGTAGGCGAGCAGCAGCTTGCGTTCGTCGCGGATCGCCCGGCGCACGACCGCAAGGTCGATGGCAGCCGGCTGCGCGATCGAGCCCCAGGCATAAAGCGCCTTGTTGTTCATCGCCTCACGCAATGGCGCCGGCACGGCGCCTGATATCTTCTGGTTGACCCTGCGGGCGGCCTGCTTCAGCTCCTCGTCGGCCGTGCGTTCGAGCAGCGCCAGCGACAGAACGATCGCCTCCATCTCCTCGATCGAGAACATCAGGGGCGGCAGGTCGAAGCCCGGCCGCATGATGTAGCCGATGCCGCGACCGCCTTCGATCGGCACCCGCATTGCCTGGAGGGCGGCGATGTCGCGATAGATCGAGCGCACGGTCACTTCGAGCGTCTCGGCCATGACAGCCGCCGTCATCGGTTTTCTGGCGAGCCTCAGGATCTGAATGATCTCGAAAAGCCGCGAGGCCTTGCGCATTTTTGCATCTCCATCCTCACGCTCCTGACAATACACTGTCAGTTGGGTTTGCGTATAGAGCCGCCTATCGGATTGAAATCAATCGGGGTCTTTTGAAGATGGCCCGCGGAACTGAAGGTGGCAACTGACATGAATTACCATGAAAACCTCTGGCTCTTCTTTACCCTTCTCTTCGGCATCATCATCGTGCCGGGCATGGACATGCTCTTCGTGCTTGCCAACGCGCTGACCGGCGGTATCAGGCGGGGGCTCGCGGCAACGGGCGGCATCATGGCGGGCGGTGCCGTGCATTCGGCCTATGGCGCGGCCGGCGTCGGCGTGCTCGTCACCATGCTGCCGCAGCTCTTCAACCTGCTGCTCTTTGCCGGCGTCGCCTATATGATCTGGATTGGCGTTTCGCTGATGCGCAGTTCGATCACCGTCGAGGCGGTCGGACCGGCGACGGCGCGCTCCGGCTGGCGCGCCTTCCGCCAGGGCGCCGTCACCTGTCTCTTTAATCCAAAGGCCTATATTTTCATGTTCGCTGTCTACCCGCAGTTTCTCAAGCCTGAATATGGCCCGGTCTGGCTGCAGGGGTTGATCATGGGCGCCATGACCGTCGTCACGCAGTTTGCCGTTTACGGAACGCTGGCGATGACGGCAGGCCGCAGCCGCGATCTGCTGGTGGCAAATCCCGACGCCACGGCCTTTGTCGGCCGCTGCGCCGGACTGCTCCTGGTTGCGGTCTCTGCCTTCAGCCTGTGGCAAGGCTGGAAAACCGCCTGAGCCGCCGGTTATCACATTGTTTTTATGACCCTCCGGCAAAACGTGACTGCCTGGACGCATGGATTTTGTCATGCTGCCGGTGCAGATTGGCCAGCGGCCGCCTTGGCCTCAAGAAAATGGAGAGGAATAGATGAATTGGAAAGCAGTAGCTGCCGCCACAGCAATGGCCGGCATCGCCTTCGGTTCGGTGACCGCCGCCGACGGCACCCATGATTCGCGCATTTCGTTGATGAAGAAGATCGGCGGTTCGGCGGGCGCGATGGCCGCCATCGCCAAGGGTGAGAAGCCCTATGATGCCGAGACGGTGAAGTCGGCGCTGACGACGATCGCCGCAACGGCCAAGGTCTTCCCCGATCAGTTCAAGCCGGGCAGCGATATGAACGATCCCGAGGTCAGCCCCAAGGTCTGGGAAAACATGGATGACTTCAAGGCGCGGGCCGCAAAGCTCTCGACCGACGCCGAAACCGCACTGGCTCAGCTTCCGGCCGATGCCGTCGCTGTCGGCGCCACCTTGAACGCCCTCGGCGCCAATTGTGGCGGCTGTCACAAGGCCTATCGTATCAAGGAGTGATAGTGGCCTGAGCAATTTCCGCCGGCGCGGATCGCCTGATGTGCGATCGATGGCGGGTCACGTCGGCAACAGGGGAGGCGGCGCATGGTCCGCAGATTCATCCGGTTACTGCTCTGTCTGATCGGCGTCGCCGTTCTCGGCGGCGGCGCCTTCTACCTCGTTACCGCGCCAGATCCGCTGCCGGAGAGCCATTGGGCCGGTCTCGGCGCGCCGGATCCGGTAAACGGTGAGATGGTCTTCTGGGCGGGCGGATGCGTCAGCTGTCATTCAGCACCCGGTTCCGAAGGCGATGCCAGGCTGACGCTGGCGGGCGGTCTGGCGCTGAAGAGCCCTTTCGGCACCTTCCACGTGCCGAACATTTCGCCGGATGAAAAGGCCGGCATCGGCGCCTGGACGCTCGCCCAGTTCGGCAATGCGATGAAGCGCGGCGTCGCCCCGGGCGGAGAGCATCTTTACCCGTCCTTTCCCTATGGCTCCTATTCCCGCATGAGCGACAAGGACGTCAACGATCTCTTCGCCTTCCTGAAAACCCTGCCGAAGAGCACCAGCGTCGCGCCCCCGCATGAACTGCCCTTTCCCTACAATATCCGCCTTGCGCTCGGCGGCTGGAAATTCCTCTATTTCAACGATCAGCCGCGCGTCGCGCTCGCCAAGAGCGACGACAAGATCAAGCGCGGGCAATATCTCGTCGAAGGCCCCGGCCATTGCGGCGAGTGCCACACGCCGCGCAATGGGCTCGGCGGCTTCCAGGCAGATCAGTGGCTTGCCGGCGCGCCCAATCCGGAAGGCAAGGGCCGCATCCCCAATATCACCCCGGCCTCCAGGAGCATCGGCGGCTGGAGCGAGGCGGATATCGCCAACTACCTCGAAACCGGCTTCACGCCCGATTTCGATTCCGTCGGCGGTTCGATGGTCGATGTGCAGCACAATATCGCCCGCCTGCCGGCTGCCGACCGCGAGGCGATCGCCGCCTATCTCAAGGCCGTGCCGGGACGTTAAAGCGGCGGTGCGTCCATTCGGACGGACGAGGACGCTTGTTCAAATTGTTCAAAGCGAGGTGGGACCCGGCATCAGATCATAGGGGTGGCGCCAGCCTGGCATGCTGCTGATCCGGTCTTTCCAGGCTGCGATCGCCGGATAGGCGCTGTGATCGATCCCGGTTTCCTCCGGCATGAAGACGTAGCCTGCCAAGGAGAGGTCTGCGATTGTCAGCCGGTTGCCGATCATAAAGGCTCGGTGGGCAAGGTGGCCGTCGACAATTGCATAGGCAGCCTTTGCCCGCAGCCTCAAAAACTCGACGACCGGCGTCTCGCCGCTCTTCTGAAGGCCATAGATGAACCGCAACGTCGCGTAATAGCTCGTGAATTTATGGTTGTCGAAAAGGATCCAACGCATGATCTCGCGCCGTTCTTCGGCTGACTGCGCCCCGAACTGCCCCGTCACCTCTGACAAGTAGTCGAGGATAACCCCCGATTGGCTGATCTTCGTTTCCCCATGTTCGAGCACGGGTGCCTCGCCCTGTTCATTGATGGTTTCGCGCCATTGTTCGGTTCGCGTTTGACCGCCGAGATAATCGACGAAAATGCTCTCCCACTCGATGCCGGCAAGGGCGAAGAAGAGGGCGACCTTGTAGGCGTTCCCCGAGAGAGCGAAGCAATGGAGTTTGAAGTCAGGCATGAAATCTCCTCATCAACACAGACTTAGACTCGCGGGGCGGGTTATGCGATCGACTGCATGTAACGCATGCCGGTCACCGGCCGCGGGGTGAAATCCATCTGCTCGTAGAAACGATGCGCCAGCACATTGCCGGTAGCGGCGCTGACGGAGAGGTAACCGCAGCCGGCATTGCGCGCCGTCTCGCGGGCGCGGTCGACGAGCAGCTGACCGGTGCCGTGGCCGCGATGGCCGTCGCGCACGAAGAGATGGTGCAGGTCCATGCCGCGTTTGCCTTCCTGCGCCCTGTAGAGCGGCACGAGAATCGCATAGCCGATCAGCCCTTCGCCGGTTTCGGCAATAAGCGCGGTGATCCAGGGCAGCGGGCCGAACAGGTCGCGCTCCAATTGCTCCGGCGTCGTCGCGGCCGCGTCGCCATGATGGGCGGCAAGCAGCGCGATCATCTCGTTGAGCTCGGGCAGGTCGCGCGGCTTGGCGGCGCGGATCGTCACCACCGATGGGCGCATCAGTGAAATTTCGCTGTCTTCGATTTCAGTCATGGTCTTCGCGTCCTTTGATAATCTGCCGTCAGGACGCTGCCGATACAACAAAGCCGCCTGACGGCGGCTTGTTGACAATATGATCTGTCCGGCCGCCCTTTACAGGTACAGCCAAAAATACGAGCGGCTCTGGTGCACGTTCTTGATCATGCAGCATCCATCGCCGCAAACGCGGCATTTGTCAATGGCGTGAGCGCGTGACGTTGAAACATCTCAGGCCTTGAATCCAGCCGAGAACCTAAATAGGATACCCCCCTATGCTACCTGAAGGTCTGCGATGTCTCACACCACCCTGCAGAAGAAGAAGCTCATTGCCCGCGTCAGCCGCCTGAAGGGGCAGCTGGAAGCGGTCGAGCGGGCGCTCGAGGCTGAACGCCCCTGCGGCGAAATCCTGCAACTGCTCGCCTCCATTCGGGGCGCGCTGACTGGGCTGACCGGCGAGGTTTTGGATGATCACCTGCGCGAGCACGTGCTCAATGCCGAGGACGACAGAGCCCGGGCCGAGGCGGTCGAAGAAATATCTGAAGTGCTGAGAACCTATATCCGCTGATGAGAGAAGGACCCTGGGAATGAATGCCGGGATCGGGAAAGTCGAAGTGAAAGCCCTCGAACACGATCATGTGTTCCTCGGCGCCGATCATCTGCGTAACGAGCGGCGCATCTGGCTTGTGATTGCGCTGACGGCGGTGATGATGGTGGCGGAAATCGCCGCCGGCACCGTCTACGGCTCCATGGCCCTCGTCGCTGATGGCTGGCATATGTCGACCCATGCCAGCGCTCTTTTGATTTCCGCGCTCGCCTATCTCTTTGCCCGCCGGCAGGCGCGCAATCCGCGCTTCACCTTCGGCACCGGCAAGCTCGGCGATCTCGCCGGCTTCGCCAGCGCCATTGTCCTTGCCCTGATCGCCCTGCTGATGGCCTGGGAGAGCCTGCTGCGCCTCTCCAATCCGGTGCCGATCGGCTTTGCCCAGGCAATCGCCGTTGCGGTCATCGGCCTTGCCGTCAATCTCGCCAGCGCCTGGCTGCTGGCCGGCGGCGGTCATGCCGCGCATGCTCATCATGCGCACGCGCATGGCCATCACGCGCATGGGCACCACGCACACCACCACGGCCATGGCGGTCACGGCGACCATGCCCACCATCACGCAGAGGCCGGCGACAATAATATCCGCGCCGCCTATCTGCATGTCATGGCCGATGCGCTCACGTCAGTGCTCGCCATCGCGGCGTTGACCCTCGGCAGCCTCTATGGTTGGCTCTGGCTCGATCCCATCATGGGCATCGTCGGCGGCCTGGTCATCGCCAATTGGTCCTGGAGCCTGCTGAAATCGTCGGGCGGCGTCCTTCTCGATGTCATGCCCGAAGGCGAGATCCTGCCGGGCGAAATCCGCCAGGCGATCGAGACAGAGGAGGATCGGATCACCGACCTGCATGTCTGGCAGGTCGGCCCCGGCCATCATGCAGCAATCGTCGCGGTCGTCACCTCGCAGCCGCGCGATCCGGCCTTTTACAAGGACAGGCTTTCGGCGCTGGAAGAATTGTCGCATGTGACGGTCGAGGTCACGCGCGCCGCCTGATTGCTGCGGGCGGAGGACGAAATCGCCGCTACTCAACAAGGGTGCAGCGGCTGACAACAAGGTTGCAGCGGCCGACAACAAGTTGCAGCGGGGACGAGATGCCGCCGCAATCGGTCCTTAGCTCTATTCTCCGAATCGTCGGAGGAATTCATGGATCCCAGCCTTACTCGCCGCATGCTGATCGGCTCGGCACTCTGCCTGCCTGCTTTGGGCCTGTCCACGCTGGCGCTTGCGGCCAATGCACAGGAAACTGCGGGGGAGGGCGACGACAATATCGAGCATCGCCTGGCCGCGCTGGAAAAGCGCACCGGCGGACGCCTCGGCGTCTCGGTGCTCGACACCCAGACGAGCATTTCCTTCGGCTATCGCGGCAGCGAAGCTTTTCCGATGTGCAGCACCTTCAAGGCGCTGGCGGCAGGCTTCGTCCTTGCCCGCGTCGACAAGGGGCAGGAGAGCCTCGAGCGCCGGGTGACCTACGGCAGGGACAAGCTCGTCGACTATTCGCCGCTCAGTGAAAAACACGCCGGTGCCGACGGCATGACGATCGCCGAACTCTGCGAGGCGGCGGTAACGGTCAGCGACAACACCGCCGGCAACCTGCTGCTCGAAAGTTTCGGCGGCCCGCCGGCACTGACCGACTGGCTGCGCTCGATCGGCGACGGCACCACGCGTCTCGACCGCACCGAACCGACACTGAACGAGGGTCGCAAGGACGATCCGCGCGACACCACGGCACCGGATGCGATGCTCGATACGCTCGGCAATCTGACGCTCGGCTCGGTGTTGACCGGGCCCTCTTGCGACAAGCTGATCGCCTGGCTGGTGGCGAGCACGACGGGTAAGGAAAGGCTGCGGGCCGGCCTGCCTGCCGATTGGAAGGTCGGCGACAAGACCGGCACCGGCCCGAACGGCTCCCTCGGCGACATCGCCGTTATCTGGCCGCCGGACCGTGGGCCGATCGTCGCTGCCGTCTATATCGCCGAAGCGACGGCGCCGATGAAGGATCTCAACCCGATCTTTGCCGAAGTCGGCAGGATGATCACCGAGATGGTGTGATGTGTTAAATCGCTTCAGAAGCAATTGATTACCGCATCGACATCAAGTTCGTGATCAGGCCCGCTTTGATTTCGAGCACGGGCCGATTGGTCTCCGGATGACCGATGTCTCTCAGTTGATCGGGTGTCAGCTCGGCCAGTCGTTGCCGGCTCACGACCGCCCGTCGCCACGCCTGCAGGCCAGCGATCAGGTTTGCGATGATGTTCATGGGGCCAGCCACCTGGTTTGTCGGCGCGCTGACGATAGGCTGTGTTTCCGTATGAGCCATTTCCGATCTCCACTTGTGATGTGCGGGTGGAAATCTGCCATACGAGCGTTTTCGGCCTGTTCGGCTGAGCGTGAACCGGGAAGAAAACTTCGACAAGCCGCCGCTAAATCGGTGTTAAATCCGTCTTCCCAAATGCTATTCTGCGAGCGGCGGTTCAAAGTCTGGGGGCTTTCTATGCGCATCAGGTTGCTAGGCGGTCTCGAGGTCATCTCCGGAGAAGGCCGGCCAGTCCGCTTCGCCACGCGCAAGACGTCGCTGCTGTTTGCTGCCCTGGCGTTGGCAGGCCGCCGCGGCTGCCGCAGGGAGGTGCTGTCCGAAGCCTTCTGGCCGGGACGAGGTAATGAGCAGGCCCGCAATAGTTTGCGGCAGGCGCTGGTCGACATCAGGCGGTCGTTTCCGGCGAGCAGTGACGGCACCGTCTCTATCGAAGGGGATCAGGAGACGGTGGCGCTTTTCGTCGATCCCGATCAAGCCGACATTTCGCTCTTCGACCGGAAGCTGGGGACGGGGGCGAGCGCAGATCTCGCCTCCGCAGCGGATCTCTACCGCGGCGATCTGCTTGAAGGCGAGTCCATTCCGGATGAATTGGCTGAGTGGTTCGCACCGTACCGAAGCACATATCAGCGCAAGGCGCTGCAGCTCGTGGAACGTTTGAGCCTTGCCCTCTTGGAACCAGGCTCCGCGGAAGAACCGCCCTGTGAAGCGCTTGCCGAGAGGCTTCTCGCCTCTGACCCGACGGCGGAGGGTGCTCACAGGGCGTTGATGCGGATCCACACTCTCCGCGGCCACGAGAACATGGCCTTGCGCCAGTTCGAGACCTGCCGAGCTCTCCTGAAGAAGCATCTGGATGTCGAACCCGAAGCGGAGACGTCGTCCCTGGCTGCCTCGCTGCAACCGCGGCAGCGATCCGGTGATCGGCGGGCCGCGGCCGCAGTCGAGCCGCAGCTGCAGGTCTTCTCCGCTCCGACGAAACATCATGATCGGCCATCCCTTGCGGTGTTGCCGTTTCAGAATTTGAGCGGCGATGTGGAGCAGGAATATTTTGCCGACGGCATCGTGGAGGATATCACCATCGCTCTTGCGCAGTTCCGTCACCTCTATGTCATCGCCCGCAATTCGAGCTTCACCTACAAGGGGCAGGCCGTCGACATAAAGCGGGTCGGGCGCGAGCTGGACGTGGACTATGTGGTCGAGGGAAGCGTGCGCCGTGCGGGCGACCGGCTTCGTATCGCCGGACAACTCATCGACACCTCGACCGGCGCGCATCTCTGGGCAGACCGTTTTGACGGAAACTTGGCGAACCTGTTCGATCTACAGGATCAGGTCGCATCCAGCATTGTCGGCGCAATAACGCCGAAAGTGGAAGAGGCGGAGATCGAGCGGGCTAAACGCAAGCCGACCGAGAGCCTCGACGCCTATGACTATTATCTCCGCGGGCTGGCGGCCTTCGATCGGACGGTGACCAACAGATCAGTCGTCGACGAGGCTCTGCGGCTATTCATGAAGGCAATCGAGCGCGATCCGGATTTTGCTATCGCCCACGCCCGGGCGGCGCGATGCTACGCGACCCGAAAGAGCAATGGCTGGATGCTCAACCCCGCCAGCGATATTGCCGAAGCGACCCGATTGGCGAGAAGAGCCGTGGAACTCGGCTGGGACGATGCAGTCGCGCTCTCCTACGGTGGCTATGTGCTCGGTTATGTCGGCGGCGACCTCGATGACAGCGCGGCTTGTATCGATCGCGCTCTCTTACTCAACCCGAACCTGGGCGCCGCCCTAGGCGTCAGCAGCTGGGTGAGAGCCTGCCTGGGCGAGCCGGACAAGGCCATCGAACACGCTGCGCTGGCCATGCGCCTGAGCCCCTTGGATCCGCGCCTGTTTGCCTGGCAGTTCAACACCGGACTGGCTCACTTCTGTGCAGGTAACTACGACGATGCCGCCGCCTGGGCGGCAAAATCCCTGCGCCACCAGCCGAACTACCCGAGCGCTATGCGCGTGATGGCGGCCGGCCAAGCCATGGCCGGGCGGAGCGCGGAAGCAGGGGAAACGATTGCGCGCCTGCGCCTGCTGGATCCGGCCCTTCGGCTTTCGAATCTCGCCGACATTCTCCCACCGTTCCGGCGACCGGATGACCGAAACCGCTATATAGAGGCCCTTCGTATGCGGGGTTGCCGGAGTAAGTCCGATCGCCCGGAAAACCCCTCCCCAACCCCTCCCCACAAGGGGGAGGGGCAACCCGCAGCGGGAGTCTGGCGCTAACATACGCGGCCACATGCTGCACCGTCAGAAATGAAATGCGACGGCGCCGCAGAGTAGTCCCTCCCCCTTGTGGGGAGGGGTTGGGGAGGGGTCTCACTCCAGGTCAGTGATTTCCTTCCGCTCAATCGGTTGTGAATGCGGCTCAAGGCGCTGCCTCCCATCAAGGCAGCGTATAGGCTATGACATAATCACCGGGCTTCGTGCCGACCGAGCCGTGGCCGCCGGCGACCATGACGACATATTGCTTGTTGTCGTCGGTCGTATAGGTCATCGGCGTCGCCTGGCCGCCGGCCGGAAGCCGCGCCCGCCAGAGCTCGCGTCCGTTCGTTACGTCGTACGCGCGCAGGTAATTGTCGACCGCAGCACCGAGGAAGGCGACGCCGCCCTTGGTCAGCATCGGGCCGCCGATGCCCGGTACGCCGACCTTGAAGGGCAGCGGCAGCGGCGTCATGTCGTGCACGGTGCCGTTCTTGTGCATATAGGCGATCTTGCCGGTGCGCAGGTCGACGCCGGCGACATAGCCCCATGGCGGCGCCTGGCAGGGGATCTGCATCGGCCCGAGGAAGGGACCCATGAACACGCCGTAGGGAGCGCCGTCATTGCGGTTGAGCCCCTGTTCGCTGCCTTTCTCGTCCTGTCCTCGCGGCGGAATCTCGGCGGCCGGCACCAGGCGCGAGGTGAAGGCGAGATAGGTCGGCATGCCGAACATGATCTGCCGCTCCGGATCGACCGCCACCGAGCCCCAGTTGAAGGTGCCGAAATTGCCGGGATAGACGATCGTCCCTTTAAGCGACGGCGGCGTGTAGCGGCCCTCGTAGCGATAGCGATGAAAGTCGATGCGGCAGAGGAGCTGGTCGAACAGCGACACGCCCCACATGTCTTTTTCCTTGAGCGGCTCGGGCGAGAAGGTGAGGTCTGAGATCGGCTGCGTCGGCGCCGTATGATCGCCGGTGACCGCGCCGCCGGGCGCCGGGATTTCCTTGACCGGGATGATCGGCTCGCCGTTGCGCCGGTCGAGCACATAGAGATCGCCCTGTTTGGTCGGGCCGACGAGGGCGGGAACCACGCTGCCGTCAGGCTTCGTCAGGTCGATGAGCGCCGGCTGCGCCGGCACATCCATGTCCCAGAGGTCGTGATGTACCGTCTGGCGCACCCAACGCAGTTGGCCGCTGCCGATGTCGAGCGCGACGATCGAGGAAGAGAATTTCTCGACATTGTCGCTGCGGCCGATACCGATCTGATCGGGCACCTGGTTGCCGAGCGGGATGTAGACCATGCCGAGCGCCTCGTCGACGCTGAAGACCGACCAGCTGTTTGGTGAATTGGTCGTATAGGTCTGGCCGTCGGCGATCGGCGTCGTTACATCAGGATTGCCGGAATCCCAGTTCCAGATCAGCGCGCCGCTCTTGATGTCGAAGGCGCGGATGACGCCGGATTGCTCCTCGGTGGAATAATTGTCGTTCACCGCGCCGCCGACGATGATCTTGCCGGCCACCGCTACCGGCGGCGAGGTGGAATAATAATAGCCGGCCGGATTGAAGCGCATGCCGGTTTCCAGATGCAGCACGCCCTGATCGGCAAAGCTGGTGCAGATCTTGCCGTCGGCCGCATCGAGCGCGATCAGCCGGGCGTCTGAGGTCGGCAGGTAGACGCGCTCGGCGCAGGGCTGGCCGGCGGCGACATCAGGATCGGCATAATAGGTGACGCCGCGGCAGGTCTGGTGCTGCCGGTTGGGATTCATGCCCGAATTGGCGTCGTATTTCCATTTCTCCTTGCCGGTCTTGGCGTCGAGTGCGATCGCCCAGTTATGCGGCGTGCAGAGATAAAGCGTGTCCTTCACCTTGAGCGGTGTCACCTGATAGGTCGTTTCGCTGATATCCTCCGGCCGCTTGACGTCGCCGGTCTGATATCGCCACGCTTCCTTCAGGGTGGAGACATTCTCGGCATTGATCTGGTCGAGCGGCGAGTAGCGCTGGCCGAAGGGCGTGCGGCCATACTGGTGCCATTCGCCGTCCGGCACGCTGCCGCCGAAGGCGGGATTGGCGGCGACCGCATCCTTCGGCAGATCGCCGGCCAGATCGTGCGGGTCCGTCGTCATCGAATAGACGGCAACAAGGATGGCGAGAATGACGGGCACGGCGAGCGGCCAGGGATTGGCGCCGTAGACGATGCCGGTCGGGCTGCGAAAGCCGAGCGGCCGGCGGATCCAGGGCGTCAGCAGCCAGAGGCCGAGCAGGATGATGACGCCGCCGCGCGGCCCCAGCTGCCACCAGTCGAATCCCACCTCCCAGATCGCCCAGGCGAGTGCGGCGACGACAAGCACCGCATAGACCCAGAGCGCCACCGGTTTGCGCATCAGCAGCAGTCCGGCGGTGATGAGGAACATCAGGCCGGCAAACAGATAGAAGATGCTGCCGCCGAGCGTGACGAGCCAGAGCCCGCCGCCGCCGAGCGCCAGGCCAATGATGATGAAGAGGATGGAGGTGATGACGAGCGCCATAAGGCTGTCTCCCGCTTGGGTTAACCGGGGTGGGGGATCAGCGGAAAAGGACCGCCGGTCAGGCAGATAGAGCGAGGGAGATGCTATTCAACGGCCGCATTTGCCGCAGCCGGATGTCACGATACGGTTGTATTGAAGCCGCTTACGTCCCGCAGAAAGTCTGCAGCACCCGTTCCTCCGGCTTCGGCGGTTCCATGTAGGCGGCGAAATCCGGCTGATCTTCGTAGGGCTTCGACAGCACGGTGAGCAGCGCTTCGAATAGCGAGAAATCGCCGTGCTCGACCGCAGCCTTGATCGCCTGTTCGACCCGGTGATTGCGAGGAATGAAGGCTGGGTTGACGCGGCGCATGGCGCTGGCGCGTTCGGCCGCTGTCTGCGGATCGCGCGACAATCTCTCGCGCCACTGCATGAGCCAAGGGCGACAGGCCTCCGGCTCCCGGAAGCTATCGGCAAAGGCAGGCTCTGCGCCGTCATCACCGGCAAGGTCGGAGAGCCGCCGGAAGGTCAGGGTGAAATCGGCGCCCTGCGCCTGCATTAGCGACAGCAGCGCCTGGACGAGGTCGAGATCGCCATCCTCTTGCCCGGCAAGGCCGATCTTTGCCCGCATGCCGGTCAGCCAATGCGCCTGGAACCGTTCGCCATAGGCCCGGATCACCACATTCGCCTTGTCGACCGCCTTGTCCGGCTCGGCGTCGATCAACGGCAGCAGCGTCTCGCCGAGCCGCGCAAGATTCCACTGGCCGATGGCCGGCTGGTTGGCATAGGCATAACGGCCATGCTGGTCGATCGACGAGAAGACGGTCGCCGGGTTATAGACATCCATGAAGGCGCAAGGGCCGAAGTCGATCGTCTCGCCAGATATCGTCATGTTATCCGTATTCATCACGCCATGGATGAAGCCGACATGCAGCCAGCGGGCGATCAGCGCCGCCTGGCGCTCCGCGATTGCCGAAAACAGCGAGAGATGGGGTTCTTCGGCAGCCTTCAGTTCGGGATAGTGACGGTCGACTACATAATCGGCGAGCGCCCGCACGCCGTCTGTGTCGCCCCTTGCGGCGAAATACTGGAAGGTGCCGACCCTGATATGGCTTGCCGCGACCCGGGTGAAGACCGCGCCCGGCAGTACCTCTTCGCGATAGACCGGTTCGCCCGTCGTCACCGCCGCCAGCGCCCGTGTGGCGGGAATGCCGAGCGCGAACATCGCCTCGCTGATGATATATTCTCTGAGTACCGGCCCGATCGCCGCCCGCCCGTCACCGCGGCGTGAAAAAGGCGTCGGCCCCGCGCCCTTCAGCTGGATGTCGAAGCGCTTGCCGCTGCGGTCGACCACCTCGCCGAGTAGGATCGCTCGCCCGTCGCCGAGCTGCGGCGAGAAACCGCCGAATTGGTGCCCGGCATAGGCCATCGCCAGCGGTTCGGCCCCTTCGGGAACGAGATTGCCGGAAAAGATCGCCGCGCCGTCGCGGCGCAGTGCCTCGACGTCGAGCCCGAGCTCGGCGGCCAGCGGCTCATTGAGCTTGATCAGCCATGGCTCGGCCACCGGCGTCGGCGTTTGCGGCGCAAAGAAGCGCTCGGGCAAGCCGACATAGCTGTTGTCGAACGGAAAGGCCGCACCGGACCGGATTTTCTGCGGGGTCGAGGTCATTGTTCATAGGTAGGGCCGGGGTGGCCCGCGCGCAAGCCGGTCTTGCGCGCCCGGTCGGTCGGCCGTCACGCAGATCATGCCGATGCAAGGAATCGTGATCTGCTTTTACCTCTCGTCAAAGCTGCTTTGCCAGAAAGGCCATAGCCCCGCCATGATCTCGGGCGTATAGCAGATCATCTCCCCTTGGCCTTGTGCCATGTCATCCCCGCGGCCTTGCTGCTTCCTCTGCTCCGCCGCGCCACCGTGAGTGATTCCGGACGATGTCGGATCAGATTTATCAGGCGCCGATGGTTCGGCGCGCCGCGCCCAATTTTCGGGTGATCGCGATGATCGTCGCAAGTGCGATGCTGATGGAAAATATCGACGCGACCGTGCTGGCGACCGCGCTGCCCACCATGGCGCGCGATTTCGCTGTGAGCGCGCCGGCCATGTCGATCTCATTGACCTCCTATCTCCTCAGCCTGGCGATCTTTATTCCGGCGAGCGGCCGGATGGCCGACAGCTTCGGTTCGCGCACAGTGTTCAGGGCGGCGATCGCCGTCTTCGTCATCGGCTCCGTCCTCTGCGCGCTGGCCCCGACGCTGCCCTTCCTGGTGCTGGCGCGACTGCTGCAGGGAATGGGTGGCGCCATGATGATGCCGGTCGGCCGTCTGGTGCTGATGCGCAGCGTCGCCCGCAAGGATATGGTCAGCGCCATGTCCTGGCTACTGGTGCCGGCGTTGATCGGCCCGATCGTCGGTCCGCCGCTCGGCGGCTTCATCGTCACCTATCTCGACTGGCGCTGGATCTTCTACATCAACGTGCCGATCGGCATTATCGGCATGATCTTCGTCTCGATCTATATCGACGAGGTCAAGGGCAAGGCGGCCGGCCCCTTCGATACGATCGGCTTCATCCTCTCTGGCATTTCGCTCGGCTCGCTGCTCTTCGGCTTCGAAATGTCGAGCCATGAGGGCGAGGGCGCCTTTTCGATCTTCCTGATATCAGTCGGCCTCATCTTCGGCATTGCCTATTTGAGGCATGCCCGCAGGCATCCGTCGCCGATCATGGATTTTTCGCTAATGAAGGTGCCGAGTTTCGGCACATCAGTCATCGCCGGTTCGCTGACCCGCATCACCCAGGGCGCGCAGCCTTTCCTGCTGCCGCTGCTGTTCCAGATCGGCTTCGGGCTGTCGGCCGCCGCAGCCGGCCAGATCGTCATATCAACCGCGCTCGGCGCTCTCGCAATGAAGCCGATGGCGCGGTTCGTCTTCAGCCGGCTCGGCTTCCGCCGAAGCCTCGTCCTCAACGGCATCCTTGGCACGGCCGGTTATGCCCTCTGCGCCGCCTTTCGGCCGGACTGGCCGATGCCGCTGATCTTCGTCGTCCTGGTGCTCAGCGCCTTCTTCCTGTCCTTCCAGTTCACCGCCTACAACACCATTGCCTATGACGAGATCGAAAAGGAGCGGATGAGCTCGGCCACCAGCTTCTACACCACTTTCCAGCAGCTGATGCTGTCGCTCGGCATCTGCATCGGGGCCTTGGCGCTGCACGGCTCCATGGCCTTCTCAGGCAGCGAAACGCCTGATCTCGGCGATTTCTCCACCGCCTTCATCGTCGTCACCATCATCTCGATCACAGCAACCGTCTGGAACCTGCGTTTTTCGCCGACCGCTGGCGAGGAGATCAGCGGCTATAAGGCCAAGCGGGCCAAAGATGCTTCTTGAGAAAAGCGGCGCCATGAAAACAAGCACTTGAGGCGCTTCGCCTGAATCAAATTCTGCGCGACGCAGCCGTTCTTAATCCTTGTTCTCAGATCTTGTCCTCCATGTCAGCGGCCATTTCCGCAAGCTTGCGCACGGTATTGAGATTGCGCGAGGTGCCTGATTTAAGCGCAGGCAGCTTCAGCTTCGAGCGGCCGGACCCGTTGGGGTAGTACACGTAGATCTCCCGGCCGGCGAGCTTCGCCTCCTCGCCATTGGGCGCCACCATTTTATCGAGCGCATCGCCGGACGCCTTTTCGGGCAGGAAGGTGACGAGCAGGAAATTCGGCTTGGCATCGACAAAGGGCGCGTTGGCGGCAATCGCCTCGAGCTCTTTCCGGCTGCGCACCATCACGCCCGGCCGCTTGCCCATCTTTTGTCCGAGCGCGGCGTCGAGTTTTTCCGCGACCGCCTTCTCAGTCTCGTCAGAGCGGAAAAGCACATTGCCGCTCTGGATGTAGGTTTTCACGTCGGTAAAGCCGAGGCCTTCGCAGATCACCTTGAGTTCAGCCATCGGCAGCGAGCCGGTGCCGCCGACGTTTATCGCGCGGAGGAGGGCGATGTAGACTGGCATTTCTCTCTCGCTCGATCTTGTGCCGTCGCCGCCACCTCACATCTTCCCAGCCACCTTGATCGCAAATGCATACTCGAACGCAATCTCCTCCAGCCGCTGGAACCGTCCCGACGCCCCACCATGGCCGGCGTCCATATTGGTCTTCAGCAGGATCGGCGCTTCGCCTGTTGTCTTGTCGCGCAGTTTCGCCACCCATTTGGCCGGTTCCCAATAGGTGACCCGCGGATCGGTTAGGCCGCCGAGCGCCAGGATCGGCGGGTAGGCCTTGGCATCGACATTGTCATAGGGCGAATAGGCGGCGATCTGCTCGTATTCCTCCTTGCTGTCGATCGGGTTGCCCCATTCCGGCCATTCCGGCGGCGTCAGCGGCAGGGTGTCGTCAAGCATGGTGTTGAGCACGTCGACGAAGGGAACGGCCGCGATGATGCCGGCGAACTTCTCCGGCGCCATGTTGGCAACCGCGCCCATCAGCATGCCGCCGGCCGAGCCGCCTTCGGCGATGATCTTCGCGTAAGAGGTGAACTTCTGTTGATTCAGATAGTCGGCCGCGGCGACGAAGTCCTTGAAGGTGTTCGTCTTCTTGTCCATCTTGCCGTCTTCGTACCAGGCAAAGCCCTTGTCCTTGCCGCCACGGATATGGGCGATGGCATAGACGAAGCCGCGGTCGGCGAGCGACAGGCAGTTGGTGTTGAAGCCGGCCGGAATGGTGATGCCGTAGGCGCCGTAGCCGTAAAGCAGGCAGGGTGCTGAGCCGTCGAGCGGCGTATCCCTACGATAGAGCAGCGTGACCGGCACCGTCTCCCCGTCCCATGCCGGGGCGAAGACGCGGCGGGTGACGTAGTCGTCGGGATTGTGGCCGGAGGGAACCTCTTGCGTCTTCAACAATGTGCGCTCGCGCGTCACCATATTGTAGTCGTAGAGCTGCGACGGCGTCGTCATCGAGGAATAGGAGAAGCGGATGACATCCGTATCGTATTCCGCCGCGCCCGAAAGCCCCAGTGAATAGGCTTCTTCGGCAAAGGCGATCGCATGTTCCTCGCCGGTCGCTCGGTCGCGGATCATGATCTGTGGCAGGCCGTCTTTGCGTTCCAGCCACAGAAGATGGCGGGCATAGGCCATATGGCTGATGATCAACGTGCCTGGCTTGTGGGCGACGACTCCGCGCCAGTTCTCTTTGACCGGATTGTTGACCGGCGCTTCCATGATCTTGAAATCCTTGGCGCCGCCGTCGTTGGTCAGGATGTAGAAGACGTCGCCGCCCTCGGTCAGCGAATATTCGATGCCTTCCTCGCGCGCCGCCACCAGCTTCGGCTCGGCCGTCAGATCCTTGGTCGACAGCAGCCGGTATTCGCTGGTCTCGTGGTCGTGAATGTCGATATAGATGAAGTCGTCGAGCAGCGAGCCGCCGACGCCCATGAAGAAGCCGGCATCGGCTTCCTCATAGACCAGCCGGTCTTCCGACTGCGGCCGGCCGACAATATGGTGGAACACCTTCGAGGGCCTGTGGTTCTCGTCGAGCGCCGAATAGAAAAAGCTCTTGCCGTCGGGCGCCCAGACGCCGCCGCCGCCGGTATTCTCGATCCGGTCCGCAAGATCTTCACCGGTCGCGAGATCGCGCACCTTCAGCGTGAAGAACTCCGATCCCTTGTCGTCATAGCCCCAGATGCCGCGGCTGTGGTCGCTCGAATGGTCGAGGCCGGCGAGCCGGAAATAGGCCTTGCCTGATGCCTCCTTGTCGCCGTCGAGCAGCACGGTGCGGATCGCCTCGTCGGCGACGTCGCCGTCGCGGGGAATGCGGAAATAGCGCGGCTGTTCGCCTCCGGTCACAAAGAAAGTGCCGTAGGCATAGGCGCCATCCTTCATCGGTACCGAGCTGTCGTCTTCCTTGATGCGGCCGCGCATTTCAGAAAACAGCGCTTTCTGCAGCGGCTTGGTGTCTTCCATCGCTGCGTTCATATAGGCGTTTTCGGCTTCGAGATGCCGGCGGATCTCGGGGTCGAGGATCGACGGATCCTTGAACATCGCCTGCCAGTTATCGGCGCGCAGCCAGGCGTAGTCATCCGTGCGGGTAATGCCATGACGCGTATCGGAGAGGGGCTTTTTCGGTGCGGCGGGCGGTGTCGGCAGGCTCTTGAAAACGGACAAGGAATTGGCTCCGGTGGGAATGTCGGGTTGGCAAGAGATAGAGGCGCGCAGCCGCCGGATCAAGCGCCAAGGGTGCAGGTGACCGTCCACAGTCGAGGAGACGGCACCGCCCGCCGTGCCTTGATGTCACCACAATGTTTAAGGAGGTCCGCTATCGCAGAGCGAATTTTGCACGTGCCCAGCCCCCGGCAAGCCGCCGGCGGCAGGATGAAGACTGTACAACAGTAAGGGATTTCCTCCGCAATGCCGAAACGTCTGCTCCTGTTTGTATCCCTGGCCGGCTTGGCTGCCCCCGCCTTTGCCGTCGACCCGGCTATCAAGAAGCAGCTGGAAAAACTCGATCCCTCCACCCGCCTCGAACAGAGCTGCGACACGGAAGCGATGAGCCGCATCAACAAGGACAGCACCGGCTTCAAGCCCGACAAGGTGATCGCCTATACCTTCAAGGACCCGATCGCCGGCGACAATTCGCTGCAGGCGCCGGGCGCGGTCTTCCGCAGCAAGGGCGACTGGTATCATCTTTCCTACAATTGCATCACCGGCCCGCAGCATATCAACGTGCGCCAGCTCGACTACCAGATCGGTGAGAAGGTGCCGCGCGAGAAGTGGGACAAGTACTATCTCTACGATTGATGCGGTCTCCCGCCGGCGGCTGCGGTGACATCCGGCCACATGGCGTCTGGCAAGGCGAGCGGCTAGAGTCGCGGCGCTCGAATCGTAAAGTCCATGACATGAACCGCATCCTGCTCACATCGGCCTTGCTTCTCGCCTCCGTCTCCGCTGCATTGGCGGACGAAATGCCGCCACCAATCGCTTCGGCCCCGATCGCAATTGGTCCGGCCAAGGCGCCGTCGGTCAAGCTCGTCGAGCCGCATCTGCATATCGCCCGTTCCAACATACCGGGCCATGCCCGCGTCGCGCTCACCTTCGACGCCTGCATGGGGCAGGCGGACGAACGCATCCTTTCGACCCTCGTGCGCGAGCGCATTCCGGCAACGATCTTCGTCACCGCCCGCTGGCTGAAGCGCAACCCGCAAGCCCTTGCCGTCTTCCTGCAAAATCCGGATCTCTTCGAGCTCGAAAACCATGGCGAGAACCATATTCCGGCCGTCGATACGCCGACGCTCGTCTATGGCATCGCCTCGGCCGGCTCGCCGCAGGCGGTGCGGCAGGAAGTCGAAGGCGGCGCCGCCGCCATGATCGCGGCCGGCATTCCCGCACCGCACTGGTTCCGCGGCTCCACGGCCAAATACGATCTTTCCGCCATCGGCGAGATTCGCGCCATGGGCTATCGCATCGCCGGCTACTCGGTAAACGGCGACGGTGGCTCGCTGCTCGGCGCCGTTGTCACCGAAAAACGCATCGCCTCCGCCAAGGACGGCGACGTCGTCATCTCCCACATCAATCAGCCCACCCATGCGGCCGGCGAGGGAGTGGCAAAGGCGCTGGTCTATCTCAAGGCCAAAGGCACCGAGTTCGTTCGTCTGGAGGACGTCCAGGATACCGGCGACGATAAGACGACGGATTAGATCTACGGCTGAAGGCGCGCCGTGTGGCACGCCCCTCTGCCCTGCCGGGCCTCTCCCCCACAAGGAGGGAGATTGGCTGGGCGCAACGGCTTCCCCAAACAACTAGCGTTGCAGTCCGCTGAACGGTGGACGGGTGCGAAGTTTGGGCCACTTGTGATCTCCCCACCTGTGGGGGAGATGCCCGGCAGGGCAGAGGGGGCTGGCACGGCGCGACAGTCAGTACCAAGCCTCTACCGCAGTTCACTCCCAGTCCCCAGCCTATCCTCGCCAAACCGCCGTATCCCCGGTCCTTCCCGGTCGAGCGCAAAGTCCTCGAACCAGTCGCGGTAGATCCCCGCAATCATCGCCCCGATCATCTGGGCGGCAAGATAGGAGAAGGTGATGCCGTTGCCGCCATAACCGTGGGCGGCGAAGACATGCGGCATCCCGGGCGCCGGGCCGATCAGCGGCAGGCCGTCGGCCGTTTCGCCGAAGGTTCCGCCCCAGGCATGGGCGATGCGGGTATCCGCTCTCGGCCATAACCGCCTCATCTTCTCCTGGACAGCGCTGATCTTGGCCGGCAGCTTTCGATCCCGCGCCGCGGCATCTGTCGTACCGTCGTCCTCGCCGCCGGCGACGATGCGATTGTCCGCGGTCGTGCGCATGTAGAGATAGGGATGATTGTCCTCCCAGATCAAAGCCCGGTCGCGCCAGAAGGTGGCGGGATCCTGCGGCACGGTGGCGAAGGCCCAGCTCGAACGCGTCCGATGCAGCTTTGGCATGTCGAAACCCGGCATTGAATAGCCGGTCGCCAGCACGGCATGCCGCGCTTCGATGACATGGGCGCCATCCGTCTCCGCCGTGACGCAATCGCCCTCGCTGTGCAGCGCGGTCACGGAAGCGCTGACCAGTTGCGCCCCGCGCCGGACGGCCATCGCGATCAGCGCCCAGGTGAGCAGCAGCGGATCGGCTTCCGCCGAACCCGGCGAATAGATCGCCCCATCCCGATCGAGCTCGAATTGCGTGAAGAGATCGGGATGTTCGAGATAGACGCCGGGTAGCCCCGCCCGCCGGCGAAGCTGGCGCTCTTCCCTGAGGTCGCGGGCGCCTTCGAGGTTGCAGGCGAGATAAAGCGTGTTGCGCGGCCGGAAGCCGCAGGCGATTCCGTTCGCTGCGATCAGCTTCGAAAGACCGGCGACGGCGGCGGCGCTGCGGCGATAGATACCGGCCGCTCGTTCGAAGCCGTAATAGGTCTCGAGATCCGTGAGCGTGCTGTCGATTTCCCATTGCAGCATCGCGGTGCTGGCGGCTGTGCTGCCGAAGCCTGGCTCCTCCCGGTCGATGATAGCAACGGAAAAGCCGCGCGCCGTCAGATGATCTGCGATCAGCGCGCCGGTGATGCCGCCGCCGATCACCGCGACATCGGTCGAAAAGCTCTGCGCCATCGGCCGCCATTGCGGACGTATGGCATTCTTCCCCCAGAGCGAACGGCCGCTGACCATCTGGTCATGATCGGATTCGTCGAGATCGAGATCGGACGCCACTTATGTCTCCTCGCTTGATCACTTCGGCAATTGCGGCTGCGGTTTTTCCTCGATCAGCAATTCCTCGATGATGGTCATGACGATCAACGACAGCGGCAGCGCCAGCATGGCGCCGACGGCGCCCCACATCCAGGTCCAGAACAGGATGGCGAGGAAGACGATAAAGGGATTGATTTCCAGTCGCCGTCCCATCACCGCCGGGAAGATCAGGTTCTCCATGACGAGATGCACGGTGAAGAAGGCTGCCGCCGGCACCAGGCCGACGAAGAAGCCGTCATAGGTGATGATGCCGGCGACGGCGACGGAAAGCGTCATCAGCGTGATGCCGAGATAGGGAATGAAGCTCGACAGGAAGGCGAAGAAGCCCCAGAGCGCAGGTGACGACAACCCGCTCGCATAGGCGATGATCGTCATGACGACGCCAAGCCCGACATAGATCAGCGAGGCTGTGGCGAAATAGAAGCCGAGCACCTGCTCGACCGCATTGATGACGCGGATTGCCGCCAGACGTTGCGTGCGGGTGCGGAAGGTCATGATGATCGTCTTGCGCAGATTGACCCGGCTGGCGAGGAAGAGCAGCAGCGCAGCGAAGAAGATCAGCCCCTGTATCAGCGCCGGCGTGAGGCTTGTTGTCACCACATGCAGGACGCTACCGGTATTTTCGAGCAGCGCGCCGATCGACATCGGCCCGCTTTCGAACGTCGCCGGAGTAATGTGCAGCCATTCGATGCGCTCCAGGTAAGGCATGATGCGGCTGATCGTCCGCTCGACGAAAGCCGGGGCTTCGTTGGCAAGCGTCGTCAGCGGATCGGCAAGCGAAGTGACCAGCAGAACGATGACCAAAGCGACGCTGCTTGACAGAAGGAAAGCGTTGGCAAGCCTCGGCACACCCATTTTGCTGAGATTTTCTGCGGCAAGGCCGAGGATCATGCCGACGACGACGGCAAGAGTGATCGGAATGAGGATCAGCGACATCGTATAGACGGCGGCAAGGCCGAGGATGGCGAAGATGCCGATGATCGCCCAGGCCATGCTGATGTCGAGCCCGTCCTTCTCAAGCCGATGCACCGGCGGGGACGGCAGTTCCTCCGCGGTCTCTTGCAACGACTTAGCCCAGGCGCTGGTTTGGCGTTCGCCGATGGCGATCTTCTTTGCGTGTTTGCGGATGCCGTTGGCGATGCCCATGCGGTAAGGTCCCCGAAGCCAGATTGCTTCGCCACAAAAACGCGCTGATGCAGTTCCGGTTCCGCCGGCCGATGGCGCTGTCGTAAAGACATCGGTCCGCCTGCGGGCAAGGGCGCTGAAGCTTCCGCCCTTTCATCGGTCCGCGCGCCGATTTGATCCTGCCGCCGGAACAACCTCGCCGTCGCTGGCGTTCGACTTCGGAAGGAGAGTACTCATGATTGCAGATCCCGATCAGACGAAAACCGCCGAGACCTATTCGACCAATCCCCCTTATGCGGAGGAGGGTAGGCTGAAAGCCGCAGATCAGCGGCGTTGGTGGGTTTGGACCGTTCTTATGGCGGGCGCGGCAGTTCTCATCATTGCCGGCGTGAGCGTTGCGATCTGGCCCAATCCCAGCAACAATGATCCGACGGCGACGGCTTCGACCAAGCCGGATCCGATCAACACGCAGCCCTCCGGTCCCGGTGCCTTCAACAACGACCCGGCCTCCGGCCCTGCACGGCCGCCCGAAGCGACAGACCGGTCGCCAACGCCGAGCGGAAACGGCGGCGGACCGACGCAGGTGACGACGCCCTCAGGAACCGAGAAGGTCCAATAGTGCAGGTTCAGGCCGAAAGCGTCAGGCCGATGCCCCAAGGATCCTTGAGGAAGACGCCGCCGTCGCGCTTCTCGCTGTTGATCTCTAGCGCGTCGAACTTGGAGACCGCCGCGTCGAGCGTCGCCTTGTCGTTTAAACGGATCCGGTAGTCCGACAGCCCGGTCATATTGTCGGCGCGAGCAGTGGCACCCCGGCTGTTCCAGATGTTGGCCGCAAGATGGTGATGATAGCCGCCGGTTGCAAAGAAGCTCGCGCCGGGATAACGGGCCATCAGCTTGAGGCCGAGCACGTCCCGGTAGAAGGCGTCGGCCTGCGGGATATCGCCCACCTGCAGGTGCAGATGGCCGATCGCCGTTCCCTCAGCCATGCCGTCCCAGCGATCCTCCGATGCGCTGTTATAGAGTGCCTGCAGGTCAAGGCGCTGCGTGGCCATTTCGACCATGCCGTCCTGGTGGAATTTCCATTGCTCGTGCGGCCGGTCGGCATAGATTTCGATGCCGTTGCCCTCGGGGTCGGAAAGATAGATCGCCTCGCTGACGAGATGGTCCGAGGCGCCGTCGAGTACAACGTTGTTGTGGGCGGCGTGCCGCAGCCAGCGTGCCAGTTCCGTGCGGTCGGGCATCAGGAAGGCTGTGTGGAAAAGGCCTGCGGCATTCCGTGGCGCGACTGCCGCGTCCTTTGCCGTCGTCAGCGTCAACAGCGGATGCCCCCCGACCCCCAGTACTTCGCCGCTCGTCGTCTTCTCGATGACCTTCAGGCCGAGCATCGACTGATAGAAGCCGGAAACGAGGCCGAGGTCGGTAACGACGAGATGCGACTGGTCGATATAGGCAGGCCGCGTCAGCGCATAGGATGTTTCTGTCGTCATCAATGGATCTCCTGCCTCTGCAGTTGAAGGCGTACCGGCGGTGGCGGCAACCATGCCGCCTGTAACAAATCCGAGGAAGTGTCGCCGGTTCATGCGCCTGGTCTCCTCGGCGCCGTACTAGATCTCTATATGGCCCATCTCGATTGTTCACAGAAGGCTTGTTTTTGAGGATGAAGCGTTGAGCAGATGTTGACGATGACCTGCACCGGCTTGATCGCAGTCAATGCGCCCATATCTTCATCTGAGCAAGCTTATGCATCTCAGTCATGGAGGGAAGCCATGTACAGAAAAATCATCGTGGCGATCGCGCTCGGCAGCCTCGACAGGGGAGAGAACATTCTCCGCAAGGCCGCCTCGCTGCTCGACGCGGGCGGCCAGATCGTCGCGCTCAACGTCGTCGAGGATGTACCGACCTATGTCGCGATCGAACTGCCGGCCAATATGCTCGATGACGCCATGAAGGACGGGCGCGCCAAGCTGGAAGCGCTGGTCGCCGCAACCGGGGTCGCAGCAACGATCGACATCCGCAACGGCCCGCCGGCCAAGGCCATCATCGCGGCCGCCGAAAGCCACGGCGCCGACCTCATCATCCTCGCCTCGCATATTCCGGACTTTTCGAACTACTTTATCGGCGCCACGGCCGACCGCGTCGTGCGGCACGCCAAGTGCTCCGTGCTGGTCGAGCGGCAGAAAATCTGAATCTGCGCCGCTCCATTTTCGAGTGATCTTACGCGCGGCCGAGGGGCAGGCTTGGTGCGGTCTGTCACGAAGATTTACCGCCCGCGCGCTGCGCCGCAGTTGCGCCCCCGCGCGTTCGGTGCGACCATCGCGATCGGGTACGAAACGGGTTGGCGTGCATGGCCGAGTTCAACGGCATTCGCTGGGCTTACGATAGATATGAGCTGATCGCCGACGGCATCGTCCATGGCGTCGGTCTCGTGCTGGCGCTGATCGGCGCCACGGTTCTGATCTTCTACGCCACAGTCTGGAGCTCCAATGGCGCGCTCGCCGCCGCCTGGATCTATGGCGTCGGACTGGTGGCGACGCTTGCCGTCTCTTTTTCCTACAATATCTGGCCGGTCTCGCGCACCAAATGGTTCCTGCGCCGCTTCGATCATTCGGCGATCTTCATCCTGATCGCCGCCACCTATACGCCGTTCCTAGAACGCGGCGCCGACGATCCGCTGCTCTCCTTCATGCTGGTGGCGATATGGCTGTTCGCTGCCGTCGGCATCGTCCTAAAATGCGCCTTTCCAGGGCGCTACGACCGTCTCGCCATCCTGCTTTACCTCGCCATGGGCTGGAGCGGCGTGCTGGTGGCGGGGCCTGTCGCCGCGCGCATTCCCTCCGCTTCGATGCTGCTGATCGTCATCGGCGGCGTCCTCTACTCGCTCGGCGTCATCTTCCATGTCTGGGAGAAACTGCGCTTCCAGAACGCCATCTGGCACGGTTTCGTCGTCATCGCCGCGGCCGTGCATTATTCCGCCGTCTTCACCTGCTTCAGCCTGCCGATGCCAGAGTTCTGAGCTGCGGCCTGCCCGAGCCCGTCCCGGAGGCCTTTCTCCGCTGTATCGGCCGTTTACATCTTTTGAACCGCAGCGTATGCCAACCCGCGCAGTCAATCCGAACCGGGCCACCATGACAGACGCCGTTCTTCTCCGCGACGCCACCGAAGCCGATCTTCCCGCCATCCGGGATATCTACAATCACGCCGTCGAGCACACGACGGCGATCTGGAACGAAACGCTCGTCAATCTCGAAAATCGACGGGAATGGCTGAGCGCGCGCAAGGACCGCGGCTTTCCAGTCATCGTCGCCGAGAAGTCGGGCAAGGTGGCGGGCTATGCCTCCTATGGCGACTGGCGCCCCTTCGAGGGCTATCGCCACACGGTCGAACATTCCGTCTATGTCGACAAGGATCATCGCGGCGGCGGCATCGGCGAGGCCCTGATGCGCGAATTGATCGCGCGTGCGGCGGCCGCCAATATCCATGTGATGATCGCCGGCATCGAGGCCGAGAACACCGCCTCGATACGGTTGCACGAGAAGCTCGGCTTCCGCATCGCCGGCAGATTTTCCGAGGTCGGCACCAAGTTCGGCCGTTGGCTGGACCTCACCTGCATGGAGCTTCGCCTGCCCGGCGGGGCCGATTGACCTGCCTGCTCGGGCAAGGCCGACGGAGGATGAGCGCTCGCCGCACGGAGTGAACCGGCAAATCATTGCCGGAGCGGTCGCTATCTTTTTATTGTATTCTGAGCTGTGTAGAAAAGAGAGGCCGCCTGCTTCGCGAGAGGCGGCGTGATAAGCGTCATGGAGATCAACAGTTCAATGGCAATGCATAGATCGCCGCTCGGCCTCCTTGCCTTCCTTCTTCTCGCCGCTGCTCCGATTTCCTCGCGTGCTGCCGATTGCGGTAGCACGGCCTCGCCGAAGCTCGACTGGCAGGAATGCACGAAGAAGAACCTGATGCTGCAGGGCAGTGACCTCCAAGGCGCCAATCTCTTCAGCACCGATTTCTCGCTGACCGATCTCAGCGGTTCGAATTTCAAATCCGCCAATTTGGAAAAGGCGAGCTTGGTGCGCGCCTCGCTTGAGGGGTCACATGCCGAAGGGGCCAACTTCGCCAAGGTCGAGGCCTATCGTGCCAGCTTCGCCAATATTGCCGCCGAAGGTGCTTCCTTTGCCGGCGCCGAGCTGCAGCGCGCCAATTTTGCCGGCGCCCGGCTCTCCGGCGCGAGCTTCGAAAAGGCCGAACTTGGCCGCGCCGATTTCGACAAGGCGGTGCTGAAGGGGGTGAAATTCTCTTTCGCCAATCTCTCCCGCGCCGATCTCTCCAATGCCATCTTCGAAGGCCCGGCGACGTTCGAGCGCGCCTTCATGTTCCTGACCCGCATCGAAGGCCTTGACCTCTCGGCTGCCGCCGGCCTCGAACAGGCGCAGATCGACCTAGCGTGCGGCGATGCCTCGACCAAGCTGCCGCCCGGCCTCTCGACGCCGGCGACCTGGCCATGCCCTGCCGAGCACGAGTGATTACCCGGGCGACACCGTGCGCCTGTGGCAACCACGCCCCGCTGGATTAAAAATGCGGGTTTCGACCTAATGCAATTTGAACTCGCCCATGACGCGACGCCATTCGTTCGGTCCGATCAGCCGCTGATGGGTGTAGCGGACAGAATGCAGCGGTCCGTCGAGCGTGGACTGCCAGAAATCCAGGAACTTATGCATTTCGGGAAAGTCCGGGGCGAGATCGTAATCCTGCCAGACATAGGTTTGGAGAACGGATTCAAAGTCGGGGATGCGGTAGAGGATGTGCGCAGTGGTAAGGCCGTAACCGCTGAGCTGACGCTCCAGATCCGATGAAAATTGCATGCCTCATCTCCGTTTCACGACAACGAGAAGGTGGCGCATATTTTTGCGTCCATCAACTAATTTCTCAACGCAGCGGCCGCGTTTATTGTTCCTTCTCAGTGTGTTAGCAGCCGTTCTTGGGGAGTGCTAATTTTTTCTCCGCGCCCTCTTGAAATCGAAAAAGCGCAAAACCAGATCATTGCGCGCAAGATGCTCGACAGAGGTTTGCACCCGCCCGGACTGGTCATCCGGTCCGGCCAGGGGAACAACATCACTATTGTTTGTCCATTGGAGGAAAACATGTCGTTCCGACCGCTTCATGATCGCATTCTCGTCCGCCGCGTCGATTCCGAGGAAAAGACCAAGGGCGGCATCATCATTCCCGATACCGCCAAGGAAAAGCCGCAGGAAGGCGAGGTCATCGCCGTCGGTTCTGGTGCACGCAACGATGCCGGCCAGATCCAGCCGCTCGACGTCAAAGTCGGCGATCGCATCCTGTTCGGCAAGTGGTCCGGCACGGAGATCAAGATCAACGGCGAGGACCTGCTGATCATGAAAGAAAGCGACGTCATGGGCGTTATCGAAGCCCAGGCGGCCAAAAAGATCGCCGCCTGAGGCGTTCTCCGCGCGTAAGTCAATAAAAGCTGCCTATTGAAGGAGTTAAAGAATGGCTGCGAAAGAAGTGAAATTTCATAGCGATGCCCGTGAACGCATGTTGCGTGGGGTCGATATCCTGGCCAATGCCGTGAAGGTGACGCTTGGCCCCAAAGGCCGCAACGTCGTGATCGACAAGTCCTTCGGCGCGCCGCGCATCACCAAGGACGGCGTTTCCGTCGCCAAGGAGGTCGAACTCGAAGACAAGTTCGAAAACATGGGTGCGCAGATGCTGCGCGAAGTCGCATCGAAGACGAATGACCTCGCCGGCGACGGCACCACGACTGCGACGGTGCTCGCCCAGGCGATCGTCAAGGAGGGTGCCAAGGCGGTCGCCTCCGGCCTGAACCCGATGGACCTGAAGCGCGGCATCGATCTTGCCGTCGACGCTGTCGTCGCTGAACTGAAAACTAACGCCCGCAAGATTTCCAACAATTCCGAAATTGCCCAGGTCGGTACGATCTCCGCCAATGGTGATTCCGAGATCGGCCGCTACCTTGCCGAAGCAATGGAGAAGGTTGGCAACGAAGGCGTCATCACGGTTGAAGAGGCCAAGACCGCCGAAACCGAACTTGAAGTCGTTGAGGGCATGCAATTCGACCGCGGTTATCTCAGCCCCTATTTCGTCACCAATCAGGACAAGATGAGGGTCGAACTGGAGGATCCCTATATCCTGATTCATGAGAAGAAGCTGTCGAACCTGCAGTCAATGCTGCCGGTTCTCGAAGCCGTCGTTCAGTCCGGCAAGCCGCTCCTCATCATCGCTGAAGACGTCGAAGGCGAAGCGCTCGCAACGCTCGTCGTCAACAAGCTGCGCGGCGGCCTGAAGATTGCTGCCGTCAAGGCGCCTGGCTTCGGCGACCGCCGCAAGGCCATGCTGGAAGACATCGCCATCCTGACCGGCGGCACCGTCATCTCCGAAGATCTCGGCATCAAGCTCGAAAATGTGACGCTGAACATGCTCGGGCGGGCGAAAAAGGTGGCGATCGAAAAGGAAAACACCACCATCATCGACGGTGCCGGTTCGAAGACGGAACTCGACGGTCGCACCGCTCAGATCCGCGCCCAAATCGAGGAGACCACCTCCGACTACGACCGCGAGAAGCTGCAGGAACGTCTTGCCAAGCTCGCCGGCGGTGTTGCGGTCATCCGTGTCGGTGGTTCGACCGAAGTCGAGGTGAAGGAGAAGAAGGATCGCGTCGATGACGCGCTGCATGCCACCCGCGCGGCAGTCGAGGAAGGCATTCTGCCGGGCGGCGGCGTGGCACTGCTGCGCGCGGTCAAAGCGCTAGACAATATCAAGACTGCCAATGACGATCAGCGGGTCGGCGTCGACATCGTCCGCCGGGCGATCGAAGCCCCGGTTCGCCAGATAGCCGAAAACGCCGGCGCAGAAGGCTCAATCATCGTCGGCAAGCTGCGGGAAAAGAGCGAATTCTCCTATGGCTGGAACGCTCAGACCGGCGAATATGGCGATCTCTACGCGCAGGGCGTCATCGATCCGGCCAAGGTCGTTCGCACCGCATTGCAGGACGCAGCTTCGGTTGCCGGCCTGCTGGTGACGACAGAGGCGATGATCGCCGAGAAGCCGAAGAAGGAAGCTGCTCCGGCCATGCCCACCAGCGCCGGCATGGACTTCTAAGCGATCGCTCGGCCCGCTCTGCCCACGGGGCGGGCCGTGCTACGCACTATCGAATGAAACAAGTTCCATCGGTCGACATCAATGGAGCCAAGCTATGAGAAAGGAAAACAGCAGCAATTCCATACAGCAGAATGCCGTGGCGGCCATCAGCGCGGCGCATCTGCTTCATCCGGCGAAGCATTTTGGTCACCCGCGTGACGTGCTTGCCGCTGCCGAGATCGACGACGACGAGAAGCGGGCAATTCTCGCTTCATGGGCATCCGATATCTTCGCGGTCGAATCCGTACCAGCCCTCCGCCTTTACCCAGGGGCGGAAAGAGCTGTATCCTGTGACGAGATCCTTGAAGCGCTGAAGGCTTTGGATAATGGCGATCGACCATCCGCGAGGCAGGATACGTCCGCTTCCCTGAATTCCAACAGGACCCGTCGTCGAAAACCACGCACCCGCCGGTTTCCCGGCCTTGGCTTGTGCAGCTACTGGGAAGGAGGACGGCGCCGACCGCTGTTCGAAACATGACTCTCCGTCCGGCCTGCCGTGTGCCTCTCGAGGACGCAGGCATGATTTTTGCCGACGGCTCTTTGCTCAACTGAGGAGGTTTGCCGATGAAGATCGCTCAGATTGCGCCGCTCGCCGAAAGCGTTCCGCCAAAGCTCTACGGCGGGACGGAGCGGATCGTTTCCTACCTGACTGAAGAACTCGTGGCACAGGGGCATGAGGTCACGCTCTTTGCCAGCGGCGATTCCGTCACCCGGGCGACACTCGTGTCGTGTGCGGACGTCGCCTTACGGCTCAATCCGGCGGTCAGGGACCATCTGCCGCATCAGGTCGTGATGCTTGAGGAGATCCGTCGGCGAGCGCATGAGTTCGACGTGCTGCATTTCCACATCGACCTGCTGCATTTCCCGCTGATCCGCGATTTTGCCGATCGAACGGTGACCACGCTGCACGGGCGACTCGACTTGCCGGATCTCAAGCCGTTCTACGCGGCGTTCCCCGAGATCCCACTGGTGTCGATCTCTAATGATCAGCGCCTTCCGATGCCACCGGTCGACTGGCGCGGAACGGTCTATCATGGTCTGCCGGCCGATCTTCTTCCCTTTACGGAGAACCCTAGGGGTAATTACCTGGCCTTCCTTGGTCGTGTTTCCCCGGAAAAGCGCCCCGACCGCGCCATCCAGATCGCGGCAAAGGTCGGAATGCCTCTGAAGATCGCCGCCAAGATCGATAATGCCGACAAGGCCTATTGGGAGACCGTCATCGAGCCTATGGTCAGGAGCCATTCACATGTAGAATTCATCGGCGAGATCGATGAACGTGAGAAAGCTGACTTCCTGGGAAATGCAGGCGCTCTGCTCTTCCCGATCGACTGGCCGGAGCCCTTCGGGCTGGTGATGATCGAGGCCATGGCCTGCGGTACGCCGGTCATCGCTTTCGGCTGTGGCTCGGTTCCCGAGGTCATTGACAACGGCATCTCCGGCATCCTGGTCGACAGCGTCACCGAGGCGGCCGAAAACGTCGAATGGGCACTCCGCCTCGATCGGCGCAAGGTGCGGGCCGCGTTTGAAAAGCGCTTCACCGCACGGCGAATGGCGTGCGATTATCTCGACATCTATCGCAGACTGCCTGGCGTTCGCACCAAAGCCGCGCCGATCCGCCGGTCGAATGGTCAAGCGCTCGACCTGCAGGCTGTCGCCTGAGGCAAGGAGGAGACATGTCAAACGTGACTGCGGAGAGCAATCCCGCCTCAGCATCGTCAGGCCTGGCGACGCCGGTCGCTCAGTTCTTCATTCCGGCCGCCGCATCGCTGCAGGAGCGCCGGCCGCGTACATTGAAGCACGGCGATACTTTCGCCGTCTTCGACCATAATGGCGATGCTCTTTCCGGTCCCGGCAGCCCGGAGGGCCTTTTCCACCGGGACACTCGTCACCTCTCGCATCTTTACCTGACGATCAACGAACAGCGGCCGATGCTTCTGTCGTCGACGCTGCGGGATGACAACGCGACGCTGACCTGCGATCTCACCAATCCTGATCAGTTCGATGACAAGGGAAGGCTGGTTCTGGGTCATGACGTGATTCATCTGCGCAGATCGCGCTTTCTCTGGAATGCCTGCTGTTATGAACGGCTGGCCGTGAGAAATTATGACGAGCGGCGGCAACATGTTCGCATTCAAATCTCTTTCGGGGCCGATTTCGCCGATCTTTTCGAAGTCCGCGGCACCGCAAGGGCAAGGCGAGGGCGCCATCTTCCCGCCGTCGTGGAACAGGATTGGATCCTGCTTTCCTATATTGGCCTGGACGATCGCAAGCGGTCGACGCGCCTTTCCTTCATGCCTCAACCGGCCGAGATTCGTAGCGATCTCGTCACTTACGACCTTCATCTGGAGCCGCACGAGACCAAATCGCTCTTCATCCAGATCGGCTGCGACCATACTTCCGCCGATCGGCTGAGCCGCCTTTCCTTCTTCCTTACCTTGCGGGATGCCCGCCGTGCGTTGCGCGCCTCCTCCTCGCGCGCGGCGTCGGTCACAACCTCCAACGAGATCTTCAACGAAGTCGCGCGACGCAGCGCCTCCGACCTCTACATGCTGATCACCGACAAGCCGGAAGGTCCCTATCCTTATGCCGGCATTCCCTGGTTCAGCACCGTTTTCGGCCGTGACGCGCTGATCACGGCGCTTCAGACACTTTGGCTCGATCCGGAGATCGCCCGCGGGGTTCTCGGTCATCTCGCAGCCAATCAGGCGACGAACGTCGATCCTGCTTCGGATGCCGAGCCGGGCAAGATCCTGCACGAAGTGCGTTGCGGCGAAATGGCCGAACTCGGCGAAGTTCCATTCCGGCGTTACTACGGCAGCATTGACTCGACGCCGCTCTTCGTGATGCTGGCCGGAGACTATCTCAAACGAACCGGTGATCTTGCGACCATCGACCGTATCCTGCCTCATGTCGAAGCGGCATTGACCTGGATCGACGAATATGGGGATCGCGATGGCGACGGCTTCGTCGAATACGGGCGGCTGACCGAGGAAGGACTGATCAATCAGGCGTGGAAGGATAGCAACGACTCGGTTTTCCATGCCGACGGCACCTTGGCCCGAGGCCCGATCGCGATCGCCGAAGTCCAGGCCTATGTCTACGGCGCTTGGCAAAGTGCTGCCGAAATCTTCCGGTGGAGGGGCAAGCCGGAACGCGCGGCGAGCTTTCTCGCGCGCGCGGAGGGACTGCGCCGCGCCTTCGACTTGAGCTTCTTCGATGAGGAACTCGGCACCTACGTGTTGGCTCTCGACGGGGATAAACGGCCTTGCCGGGTCCGATCCTCCAATGCGGGCCATGCTCTGTTCACCGGTATTGCTTATCCTGAACGGGTCGCACAGGTGACCCGCACCCTTATGAATGCTTCGTCCTTCTGTGGCTGGGGCATCCGGACCATTCCCTCGACCGAAGCACGTTACAATCCTATGAGCTACCACAATGGATCGATCTGGCCACATGACAATGCCATGATCGCCAGTGGTCTTGCCCGCTATGGCTATCGCGCCGAAGCCGCGCGAATCTTCGAGGGGCTGTTTGCCGCTGCGACCTATATCGACCTGCGGCGGCTTCCCGAACTCCTCTGCGGCCTGCCGCGTCAACGCGCACGCGGACCGACCTCCTATCCGGTTGCCTGCTCGCCGCAAGCATGGGCGGCAGCCGCCCCTTTGTCGCTGCTGCAATCCTGCCTCGGCCTCGACTTCGATCCGAATAGTTTGCAGATCAGCTTCAGCGTGCCGCGGCTTCCTTCTTTCCTCGATGAGGTGATCTTGCGGCGCCTGCTGATCGGCAATGGCTCGGTTGACGTGGCCATCCGCCGGTCGAGACACCAGGTCGTGGTCGATGTCATCAATCGACAGGGCAATGTCAGCGTGCTCACCACGGCCTGATGAAGGACGGTGCAGGGAAGGCGGGTCAACCGCCTTTTCTAATCCGGTTCCTCTTCGTCCGACCTCAGCAGGTCAACAAGTGCAGCAACCCTGCCGGTCGGCAGATGCCGGCCCTCACCCACTAGGGCCTCGTCGTTATTGGCCCATGCAAACGCCTCGGCAAGCTCGGCTTGGCTTGCACCTGTCGCGATGATCTCGGCCACAAGCGTTTTGTCGGCAGGTCCAAGGACGGCGACGACGTCGTGTGAAGTCATTGTCATAACCATTGCTCCTTGCTCAAGCTCCAAACCATATGGTGGCGCCTTCGAAAAGGTCAATTTTTCTCGTCGAGAAATTCGATACTCTTGAAACCGTAAGACCCTGAATTATATTAGCATTGTTGATCGCCCAACAGGGATCGACACAAAGTCCAGGAGACGCCGGTCGCTCTTGGCGTCTCCTTGTGTCCATGTTGCTTGCAAGGAGGATATGGCTATGAGGACAAACCTCGATTTCTCTCCCCTGTTCCGGTCGAGCATCGGCTTCGAGCGGATGTTGAACGCGCTTGAGGCTGCAGGCCGCGCCGAGACAATCGATAACTGGCCGCCCTACGATATCGTCAAGGCTGGTGAGAACGACTACCGCATTGCCATGGCAGTGGCGGGCTTCTCGCAGGACGAGCTGGCAATCACGCAAGAGCAGAACATGCTCATGGTATCGGGGCAGAGGGCAGACAGCGAAGATGTTCAATACCTGCATCGCGGAATTGCCGGACGCTCGTTCCAGCGCCGATTCGAGCTGGCCGATCATGTCAAGGTTGTCGACGCCGGTCTGGTCAACGGTCTGCTGACCATCGATCTCAAGCACGAAATTCCTGAAGAGATGAAGCCGCGCCAGATCGAGATCGGAACTGGTCACGCGATGCCGAAGGCCGAGACCAAGCAGATAGAGGGCGGGACACAGGCGGCCTAAGCCTTCAGGTAGCCGAAGAACCACCAGAAAGGAGTAAAGCCATGAGTGTTCGTGATTTGATTCCCTGGGGTCGCAACAACGGCAGTCAGATGCCGAGTCTCCTTCGCGACGACGACCGCGATCCTTTCCTGTCGCTCCACCGCGAGGTCAACCGGCTGTTCGACGATGTTTTTCGCGGCTTCGGCCCCGGCCTGCCGTCACATCGCGGCGCCGGCGGCTTCGGTGCAGGCTGGCCGAGCGTCGAGATTTCGGACACCGACAAGCAAATCAAGGTGACGGCCGAAGTACCCGGTCTTGAAGAAAAGGACATCGAGGTCTTTCTCAATGACGGCGTGCTCACGCTGAAGGGTGAGAAGCGTTCGGAAACGGAAGACAAGGAGAAGCAGTTTTCGGAGCGCTACTTTGGCCGCTTCGAACGACGCATCCCGCTCGGCACCGAGGTCAAGGAAGACCAGGTCGAGGCCACCTTCAAGAACGGCATTCTGACCGTCACTCTGCCTAAGACCGAAAAGGCGCAGTCACAGGTCAAGCGCATCGCCATCAGAAGCTGACGAGCGCGGCGGCCGCCACCCGGCGGCCGCCGCTCATCCTTCACCAGGTTGGGAAGGATAAACGATGAAGATTATCGGACGTACACGCGAAAACACAGCACCGATCTCCCGCTTCTGCGCCTCGAACGACAATCGGCGCAGCCGCCTTCCTTTCACAGTTCCGCAGTTCCAAGGGAACAGCGTCGCCCGCATCTCATTTCTGGCTTCCCACTACACGATGACCGAGCTTTGCGGCGATGGTGGTTCAAACGCTGCCGCCGCAACCGTCTTCTGCCCGCAGGAGGCGGCCATTGATGATGCACCCAACTAAGAAGGAGAAATGATCGATGCTGAAGTCTCTGTCTTCCAACAACCGGACGGCTTTCGATATCGTCAATATCGTTGCCGGTCTTGGCCTTTTCATCTCGCCCTGGCTGTTCGGTTTCGCCGCTGAGACCTATGCCGCCTGGAATGCGTGGATCGTTGGCGCGGCCATTACCCTGATCGCCGTTGCCGCTCTCTACGCTTTCTATGAGGCCGAGGAATGGTGCAACCTGGTCCTCGGGCTATGGGCTGTGATCGCTCCGTGGCTCCTCGGCTTTTCAGCCGTGACAGCGGCCATGTGGGCGCATGTGATTGTCGGCCTGGTCGTCGCTGCCCTCGCAGCGGGCAGCATCTGGTTCAGTCATAACCATCCGTTGTCGACCGCATGACTGAGTGCGAACGGGCTCGGACGTCCGGGCCCGTTCGCCTATCTCTCCGCCAGCCGCCCCTGAAGGAGCGGATTGGCGGCCGATCAGACTGGTTGACGAGAGCGACGCGGTGATCGCCATTGATGAGTGCGCGGCCCTCTGCGCGAGGGCGGCGGATAGCCGATCATTGGTTCAGCGCCTATTCGGGCTCGAACACCATGGCATGGCCATTGATGCAGTAGCGCAGGCCGGTCGGCGGCGGGCCATCGGGAAAGACGTGGCCGAGATGGGCGTCGCAGGTGCCGCAGCGGATTTCTGTGCGCACCATGCCGTAGCTCGTGTCGCGATGCTCGGTCACAGCGTCCGGAGAGACCGCTTCGAAATAGCTCGGCCAGCCGCAGCCGGCGTCGAACTTCGTGTCGGAGCGGAAAAGCGGCGCGTTGCAGCCGACGCAGCGGTAGAGCCCCGTCTCGAAGGAATCCCAGTAGGGGCCGGTGAAGGCGCGTTCGGTCCCATGCTGGCGGGTAATGCGGTATTGCTCGGGCGTGAGCTGCTCTTTCCATTCGGCGTCTGATTTATGGATCTTGGCGGTGGTTGCAGTTTCGGACATGACGTGCTCCTTTCGCCGAGGGGCGGTTCCGGTTCGCGAGAAATGTGGTGCGCCGTCTTTGTTTCATCAAGCCTCCGGCGCCGGGCCTCGGGAATCGCGGCATGCAGCTATCAGGGAAGACGTCTGCTTTTACATCTATTAAGGGTTTTCTGTTAGGGTTAATGTTACGTGCATTGAGGAGCCATTGGTGTTTGAAGCCGCAATCGTCCTGCTCTACGGCCTCGTGGCCGTGACCGCTATGGCGGTCACGCTGCTGGAGGGCTGGGCCAATCATGCCGGTTTGACGTTCCATCGTCTCGCCGGACTTCTCGCCTGCCTGCTCTGGCCGCTGACGCTTTTGCTCTTCGTCCTGCACGGCTCGGTCGTCCGGCTGCTAACGCGTCTCTCCCGCTCGCTGGCCTGATCACGGCAACTCCCTGAGCCCATGCTATTGGCGTCTTAACCTGTTTTATGCCGAACTTATGCACAGGAAGCTGTGAGTAAAGCTTGGCCTAAAGTCCTATAATTCTTCATCAGCCATTTTTTCTCAAGAAAAACGACAAATAATAATTGGCCTTTCGGCCAAACGATGGTATTTGAAAATGCAAGTAGAATTCTGATTGTGAATTACAATCGTACTGCTTCCAAGTCCCTCAGTTTTGATTTTTCAATGTCTAACTGGGGCCATCGCCTGGAGCAAGACGGTAGTGGTTTTCGGTCAGACAGTATAAGAACAGGTCTCGGACTTCGGAATCTAGGGGTGGATTTCACGTTTTTCGAAACAGAAGATTGCTTCCTGTGCTTTTGCTGTTCGCTTCTACGAGGCGGGTCTTTGGTGTGACAGTCAAAGATCGTTTGAGCATGCTAACAGGAGAAAAAATATGACGGATATGGCGACCGGCAATGGGCCGGAGCTGCTTGTGGAACTGACGGCCGACATCGTCGCGGCTTATGTCAGCAACCACGTTGTCCCGGTCAGCGACCTGGCGAATCTGATTTCCGACGTGCATTCGGCACTGAGCAACACGTCCGTACCGCAGCCCGCTGCGGCCGTCGTCGAAAAGCAGAAGCCTGCAGTCTCTGTCCGCAAGTCCGTACAGGACGAGCAGATTACGTGCCTGGAATGCGGCGGCAACTTCAAGTCCCTCAAGCGTCACCTCATGACGCATCACAGTCTCTCGCCGGAAGAATACCGTGAGAAATGGGACCTGCCGACCGACTACCCGATGGTAGCGCCCGCCTATGCCGAAGCGCGTTCGCGCCTGGCAAAGGAGATGGGCTTGGGTCAGCGCCGCAAGCGCGGCCGCGGCTGAGCTTTTCGAAGCAGTCAACGACAAAAGCCGGGTCTTGCGCCCGGCTTTTCTGTCTGTACCGCAAACATGATGCCGAAAACCGGAAGCGTTTCCGGGGCGTTGGCTGTCCCGGCCTGTTAAATGAAAGCAGGATTCAGACTTTGGTCCGAACGGCCCAGAGTTCATCCTGTTCTGAACGAGGATAATAATCTCCCTGACAATTCTGCCGCTATCGCAAGTCATGCACGGGGGAGACGGGATATTATCAGGAAGCCCCTCTTACGCTTGGGAGGGCGGCGTAGAATGTATTCCTATACTATAAGAAAGTGTTAATATAGTCGATTGGCCGTTTCCGCAAATGCGCAATCGGCCGCGCCCGCCGACCGAATCGATCGCGTTCAGGCCGCGGCGCGGACTTTCGCCTCTTCCCGGATTCGCTTCACCATCGAGCGCAGCCCGTTCGAGCGCTGCGACGACAGGTTCTCCACCAAGCCGATCTTCGAGAAGATCTCGAAGGCATCGAGAGCAGCGATCTCGGAAGCCGGCTTGCCGGAATAGGTGGCAAGTACGATGGCGACGAGGCCGCGCACGATATGCGCGTCGGAATCGCCTTCGAAACTCAAGATTGGGTTTTCCGGATCGCCCGACGTATGCGTCACCAGCCACACCTGGCTGGCGCAACCCATCACCTTGTTCTCCGAGGTGCGTTTTTCCTCGGCGAGCTCGGGCAGCGCCTTGCCCAGTTCGATGACATAGCGGTAGCGGTCTTCCCAATCGTCCAGGAAGGCGAAGTCATCGATGATCTGGTCGAGGGATGCCATAAAAAGCCTTTCACCTTTTGGCATGCTGGCAAAACGACACGGCAATTTTGCGTCCGGACATGCTCTAGGACTGCATATAGGTGATAGACCGACAGATTTGAACCGCTAAAGCGCGTCGTCTTGCCGATGCCGCGCTCCAGCTTTTATTTTACGCACGTCGTTATCGAAAACCAGCGCACATTATTGTGCGACATGCTCTCAAAAGAAACGCCGTGAGGGATGGGCATCCTCACGGCGCAGCAATCTGCTGAATTAAACAGGGCAGGCACGTCAGGCATGGGGCATTTCCGCGTCATGCGGACCACCGATGCAAGCTCTAAAGCATGTCGCGCAAAAGTATGCAGCGGTTTTGCGTGAAAGACATGCGGTAAAGGACCTAAAGCGCGGCAGGCGAATCTCAAAGATCGCACCGCGCTTTAGAATTCAATTGAGAAGCGGTCTCGCCTCCGAATGTTGCTCATGCGCGCCGGGCCGATTGCTCGCGCAATTTCGTCAGATCGCCGGCTTCGGCGTCGGCAGCGGGATCGCGCCGGTTACTACGGTCGCGGCTTCATCGTCGACCGGCGGACGGTAAGGCATCGGCTGGTTGAGCGCAGCCTTTGCCTCGCGTGCCTTTTCCTGAACGGAAGGAGAGGCGAGGGAGGGTGCGGCGGCTGCCACCCGGTTTGCGGGTTCGGCGGGGCTTGCGGTCGTCGGCGGTTCGTCCGTGAATTGGCTGTCGAGAAGTTCGTAAGCGACGCGGGCGCCCTCACGGGCCCGGTAGCCGAGCGCCGTCAGGGTCTCGGCGCCTTTGGCACAGACCTCCGGCTTTTCCGAGCACATGCCAGTGAGATAGTCATAGGCGCCGCTCGCCGCCGTGAATGCATCGGAGAGCTGCAATTGCGGGCCGCCGGCGAGCTTGTCGGATCCCTCCGTGCTGAAGACGGAAAGAAGCACGAGCACAAGGCCAAACCAGAAGGATCCTTTGATCAGAAACCACATTGTCGTTGCCCATCCTGTTTTCCCGTCCGGTTCTATCGCCGAATCAGGCCGGTTGTCCGGTGTGCTTTCACCATATCGGCAAGTTGCGAATGCCGCTTTTCGAAACTCGTGCGCATTTGCGGCAAATTTAATTCAAATTTTAGCGAAGTGCATTTGAGCCGCATTTAAGTCGAATGCGAGCGATTGTCGTTAAGTATCAGGGCGGCACCTGCTTGCAATTGCAGGGCTTTTGCCGGTTCGCCTTGCCACAGGAGTTAACGCGATGCTGAAATATGAAGGGAATCCGTCGCTTACTGGCCATTAACCACAAAAAGCAAAGGAGCTCTCGGATGCTCCAAAATGGGAATTTCTGCTCTTTCTGGCTGTGAACAGCGCCTTTGCCTTATCCTTTCCTTAAGTCGCGGCGGCCTATTGTCCGGATCGACAGACAGCCTCTTTGGGCGGGTATTGCGTGCGAGTATTGAGTGACATTGGCGGCTGGGTGACGACCCTCGTAGACCGGGCGGCGACAAGCTGGCTTTCCCGGACGGGCGGCGGCGAAGCCGTGCGCCAGCGCGAGCTTGCGATTCTGCGCCGCCTCGTGCTGCTCTCCTCGGCCGCTCTCGTCGCCGCGCCTGTCGGTCTTTCGGCGGTCACCAGTCCGGCCGTCGCGCTGCCGGCCGGCGTCGCCATGGTCTGCGCCGCCTTTCTCTTTTCCGCCGTCGGCAGCATCGCGCTGGCCCGCCAGGGCTCGTCCGCCGGCATTGCCGCACAGTCGGCCGAGGATTTCTTCCTCGCCGTCACCCCCGGCCTCGTCTTCTTCCTGGATCCGCACGGCAGCGTCGCCACCATCGGCGGCCGCGACCGGCGCGATTTCCTTGCCTGGATGCGCGATCCGAAGGGCAGGGGCTTCCTGGAGCAGGTGCATGTCTCAGACCGTATCCTGTTCTTGCAGGCGCTCGATGAGCTCAGGCGCGGCGAAGATGCCGCAAGCGTCGATCTGCGCCTCGACCGGCCTTCGGTCTCGCGCGATCAGCGCCAGTTCACCTATTTGAGAATGGACATGACGGCGCGCCGTGATGCCGATGGCGAGCTTGCCGCCGTCATCGCCCAGCTGCGCGATGTCTCCGTCGAGCAGCAGCTGCGGGCCGAAGCCCAGAACCGTGCGGCCGAGGCCGAGTCGGCAAATGATGCCAAGTCGCGCTTCCTCGCCGCGGTCAGCCACGAACTGCGCACGCCGCTGAATGCCATCCTCGGCTTCTCCGATATTCTGATCGGCGAATATTTCGGGAAGTTCGAAAACGACCGCCAGCGTGAATATGTCGGACTCGTCCGCGAATCCGGCGCGCATCTGCTCTCCGTCGTCAATACCATGCTCGACATGAGCAAGATCGAAGCGGGGCGCTACGAGCTGATTCTCGATGCCTTCGATATCTCAAGCTCCGTCAGATCCTGCGAATCGATGCTGGCTTTGCAAGCAAAGACCAAGGGCGTCACGCTGACGAGCCGGATTCAGCGCGGGCTTGGCGAGATCGTCGCCGATCAGCGCGCCATCCAGCAGATCCTCATCAATCTCGTCGGCAATGCCGTGAAATTCACCGAAGCCGGCGGCGTCGTCTCGGTCGATGCGGCGGCGCGTGACGGCATTCTGAAGCTTACGGTCAGCGATACCGGCATCGGCATTGCCGCCGATAAGCTGGCGATGCTCGGCCAACCTTTCGTCCAGATTCAGAACGATTACACCCGCCGCTTCGAGGGCAGCGGTCTCGGCCTCTCGTTGGTCAAGGGGTTAGTGGCGCTGCATGGCGGCAATTTTGCCATTGCCAGCCAGCCGGGCGAAGGTACGATCATCACCGTTGAGATCGCGGTGGATGGCTCGGGCGCCCGGCGCGCCGAAAATGCCGGCCATGGCGCGACCGTCGAATTTCCGCCGCGGCTGAAGGACGCGGTCGGCACCGGAGCAGAATTGGAAGAGGGGCTTTTCGATGGCCGCGCGCAAGCGAAAATCGCCTAAGGGAAAGAAGCGACGGCAGCAGCCGGGCCTTGTCGTGTCCGGTGCGGCCGCTCTCGGGGGGCTCGGCCTGCAGGGAGCCTCCGCGCTGGGTGGTCTAGGGCTGCAGGGGGCGTCCGCGCTCGGCGGCGTCATCGGCCGTAATCCGTCGGTCGCCGGCGGCACGATCGCCTTCTTCGTCATCTTCTCCTTCGTTGCGGCCAACGCGCTCTGGTATCAGCCTGGCCTGCATCCGCACCCGATTTTCCGCACCCGCGACCCGCAGTCTCCCAATGTGCTCGGTGCGCGCCGTCCAACCGACGAACAGCCGGCTGAGGTCACCACCTTCCGGATCGAACGGCCGGAGGATGCCGCCACCACCAGCGGGACGCCGGCGCCGGCCGCAGCCGCTCAGCAGCCGAGCCAGCTCGTCATGGACATCCAGCAGCAGCTGGTGCGTCGCGGCCTCTATAACGGCACCGCCGACGGCATCATCGGTCCCCGCACCAGCGCCGCCATCCTGTTTTTCCAGGAGACCGTCGGCATGGCCCAGACTGGGGAAGCGACGCCGGAGGTGCTGGCCGCGCTGAGAACCGACGCTGCCGGCCCCTCGACTGTGCCTGTGGAAAAACCGCCTGAGGATGTCACCTCGAAGGCGGCGGCGGAAGACCCGGTGGCTGCCGCGATCCGCAGCGCCGAAAAGACCGTCAAGACGGCTCCGTCAGCCGCAAAGCAGCTTCCATCGAGCGAGCTCGCCACCGTCGACCTGGTGCTGAAAATCCAGAAGGGCCTTTCCAACATGGCTTATGCCAATGTCGGCGTCGACGGTGTGGCGGGCGAGCAGACCCGCGCCGCGATCCGCCATTTCCAGAAGCACTATAACCTCCCCGAAAACGGCGAACCGAACGAAGCGGTGCTGAAGAAGTTGAAGGAAATCGGTGCGATCTAAGGCGTTCGCGCCGTAGATTACAACCTAAGTCCAAGACCCTAGCGCCGTTTGCAACTTGTTAACCATGTTGTCCGAAGCTTTGCCCATTGCGGCGGGGGAATGTCGGTCATGCATGCGCTGAAGGCGATAGACGATCTGGCCGGAGAACCGGCGGCTAAAGCGGAAAGCCCGGATCGCGAGGCATTGCGCCACATCCTGCAGCGCCTTGCTGAAGAAGCCTCCACCCTTGGCATCGATCTCGTCGATATTGCCGGCGCCATCCAGGACATGGCGGCGATGTCGGCGCGCCACACCTCCGCCTTCGATCATGTCACCAGCACCGCACTTTCGATTGCCGAGACCAATCGCTCGGTCGCCCTGTCGCTGCGCGAGACCGACCGCACGGCGGCCGAAGCCCGCCAGATGCTCAAGGAATCGGCCGACCGCTTGTCCGGCTCCGTTGCCGAGATCGGCCATATGGTTCAGGCTTCCAACGTCATCGGCGCCGAAATCGCCGGCTTCTCGAAATCGCTTGCGGATGTCGACAAGATTGCCGAGGAGATCAGCACCATAGCCCGCCAGACCAACCTTCTGGCGCTGAACGCCGCGATCGAGGCGGCGCGCGCCGGCGAGGCAGGAAAGGGTTTCGCCGTGGTTGCCGCCGAAGTGCGCGCACTTTCGCTGCAGACGTCGAAGGCGACCGGCTCCATTCAGGACACGCTGGATGAGCTGCGGGTGAAGATCGACCGGCTGTCGGCGGTCGGCGGCAATGCCCGCGACAGCGCCGCCGGCGTGCGCGACAAGTCGGAGGCGATGCGCGGCGCCTTCGAAAGTATGGAACATGTCATCACCCGCATTCTCGACAGTTCGACCGTCATGGCCAACACCACCGAGGCGGTCGACCAGCAATGCGCCGGCTTCGTCCAGAAGCTCGGCGAGATGTCCGCCGAGGTCGCCGATTCGAATGTCAGGCTGCAGCAGGCGGCAAAACGCGTCGACAGCGTCGTCGGCCTCTCGGAAACGCTGATCCAGCTGACGGCGAGCGCCGGCGTCAAGACCGCCGACAGCCGCTGGATCGAGGAAGCAAAATCGGTGGCAAGGCAGATATCAGGCGCTTTCGAACGCGCCGTCGCCGAGGGTCAGATCGGTTTCGATGCCCTCTTCGACCGGCGCTACCGGCCGCTGCCTGACACCGATCCGGTTCAGGTGATGGCCGCCTTCACCGAGCTCACCGACCGTCTGCTGCCGCCGATCCAGGAGGCCGTCGTCGCCCTGGACGAGCGCGTCGCTTTCTGCGCGGCGGTCGACGAAAACGGTTATCTGCCGACCCATAACCGGAAGTTTTCGCAGCCACAGCGGCCAGGCGACGTCGTCTGGAACACCGCCAATTGCCGCAATCGCCGCGTCTTCGCCGATCGCGTCGGCCTTGCCGCCGGCCGCAGCACCGCACCTTTCCTCGTCCAGACCTATCGCCGCGACATGGGCGGCGGCAATTTCGTGATGATGAAGGATATCTCCGCGCCGATCACCGTCAGGGGCCGCCATTGGGGTGGCTTGCGGCTGGCGATCAAGGTCTGACGCATTCGTCAAGGCTCGACTGCGGATTGCCGGCGCTGGCGCCGGTCTTAGAGCCTTTCCGAGCTAGATTGAAGCATTCTGCCGGCGCAGGTTTTCGTCAGGGCAAAGGCGATTGGCGACGGGCATACCCCAAGGTACGTCCGAGCCGATCGCCTTTGATCCTGGCTAGAGCAATTCCTTGCTTATCGGAATCGTTGCGGGATTCCCATATGTGGAACGGCTCTGCGGTCAAGGTGTTCAATCGTTGATATTCCGAGGGCTGGTGCGCCCATATGTCCGGCCTTTTAGCGCAGCATTGGGCTACTGGCCTTGATGACGTTCGCGGCTGGAGTGACCTAAACAAATCAGCGAGCTCGAAGCACGTTGGGAATCACGGTCTTGATCCAACCCGGATGTCTTTCCTCGGGGTCATCATTGATGTTGCACCTTGGGCTTCAGCTTGTCAGCGAGGACAAGCGGTCTCTAGGCTGTCATTGTTTTGCTCGCGGTGTTTTGGAAATGCCCTCCTCTTACTTGGAGAGCCCAAATAATGCGCGCCATCTTGTTGGCTAGCGCAATGACCGCGACCTTATATGGCCTGCGCTTGATCAACTCCGTGAGCCATGCTGATGCCTTTGCGCCTCGACGTGCGTGCTGTATGACGGCGGACGCCCCCACAACCAACAGAGATCGTAGGACCGGGTTTCCCATTTTTGAGATTCTTCCCAATCTGGTCTTCCCACCTGTGGAGTTTGATTTCGGGGTCAGGCCTATCCAAGCCGCAAAATGACGACCAGACTTGAAGGCCCCTGGATCGGGTACAAATGCCGCAATAGAGCTGGCAGTGATTGGCCCCACACCTGGAATTGAGGTCAGCCGCCTCAATGTCGCATCCTGTCGAGTTTCGCGGACCATGTACTTCTCCAATTTAACGATCTCTGACGTGTATGCCTCTATCTGATGGGTCAGTGGCAACAGGGCGATGCGGGCTAAGGGCGGCAAGCGGGCATCATCCTCATCACGGACGATTGCGGCGAGGTCGTCGACCTTGCCCACACCTCTGGATACGGTAATGCCCAGTTCGGTAAGATGACCGCGCAGAGCGTTGATCGTTTGGGTGCGCTGCCGAACCAACAAGTCCCGTGCCTTCAAGAGCATAGCCGTGGCTTGTTGGCCGACGGTCTTGTGCGGTACGAAACGCATCGACGGTCGGCCTACAGCTTCGCATATCGCCTCAGCATCTGCCGGGTCATTCTTTCCTCTTTTGACATAAGGCTTCACATACGCAGGTGGGATCAATCGAACTTCATGTCCGAGAGCCTTGATCTCTCGTGCCCAATAATGAGCGCCGCCGCACGCCTCTAAACCAACAACGCAGGACGGGACTTTGCTGAAGAACTTCAAAACCTCTGAACGTCGAAGCTGCCTGCGAAGGACGGCGTTTCCGTCGTTGTCCACTCCATGCAACTGAAAGACCTGTTTGGCCGTGTCGAGGCCGATGGTTTTGATCAAAGTCATGAGAAGGCTCCATGTTCTCCGCCGAACCACACGCTCGGCACCGGGATTCAGGATAGGGTGGGAGCAGAGCCGTTCCACAACATCAAATCAGCAGAATTGTGATTCATCCTGGATGCTGGAATGGAGGCCAGCATCGATGACGCGACCTTATTCGAATGATCTTCGTGAGCGTGTTGTTGCGGCAGTTTCGGCCGGTCAGAGTTGCCGGGTGGTGGCGGAGCGGTTCGACATTGCCGTTTCCTCTGTGGTGAAGTGGTCGCAACGCCATCGGGCAACCGGCAGCGTCTCGCCGGGCAAGATGGGCGGCCATCGTCGGCGGGTGTTGGAGCCGCATCGTGCCTTCATCGTCGAACGGATCGAGCAAACATCCCACCTGACGCTGCATCGGCTGAAGGATGAGTTGGCCGCCCGCGGCGTGAGCGTCTCCCACAATGCCATCTGGCAGTTCATGCGCCGCGAGGGCCTGAGCTTTAAAAAAACGCTGTTCGCCCTTGAGCAGGGCCGCGCCGACATTACCCGCCGCAGAGCCCGCTGGAAAGCCTGGCAAGGCCGCTTTGATCCGAAGCGGCTCGTCTTTATCGATGAGACTTGGATCCGCACCAACATGGCGCCGTTGCGCGGCTGGGGCCCGAGGGGCAAGAGACTGCGCGGCTTTGCTCCGCATGGCCGCTGGCGCACGCTCACTTTCCTCGGCGCCTTGCGCTGCGATCGGCTCACTGCGCCCTGCGTCTTCGACGGTCCCATCAATGGCGAGTGCTTCGACGCTTATGTCCGCCAGCAGTTGATCCCAACCCTCAAACCCGGCGACATTGTTATCCTCGACAATCTCGGCTCCCACAAAGCCAAGGCCGTCCGCCACGCCATCAGGGCGGCTGGCGCCAGACTGTGGTTTCTGCCGAAATATTCTCCCGACCTTAATCCGATCGAGCAGGCCTTCGCCAAGATCAAGCACTGGATGCGCCAGGCCCAAAAGCGAACCGTCGAGGACACCTGGCGCCATCTGGGCCACCTCGCCGACACCATCAAGCCCGACGAATGCGCCAACTACTTCTCAAACGCAGGCTACGCTTCCGTCAAAACGTGAAACGCTCTAGAGATGCCCGGCCCACCGGCCCGCACCGCTTCGCCGTGGCGAAGCGATAAGTGCGTCCGGCGATTCTGAAGTCTTGCAGATTTGCCAGGCAAATCTGCGGGAGGGTTGGCTGAAACGGGCCGGCTGATCGACCGGCCGGCTTGGCCGTAGAGCGCGGCTACGACACGCGCCCGCCGGTCGACCATACGACTCCGTTTGAGCCAACAGAATGCTTCAATCTAACTCGGAAAGGCTCTATACCGCGCCGATGAGATTACGCGCCGACATCTTCGTATCTTCCCTTCTGCGCCGCGTCTTCGCGAGTGGTGATTTCGCGGCTGTGGAGAAGAAGGGCGCGGAGGAGGCGGGCGCGATCTTCATCCGCCAGCACTTCCGCGACGGCCTGGAGACCCTCTATGCGCCGGCGCCGCAGACCGCCTTCGGCGAAGACGAGATCCGAGACCGGTTGTTCGAAGTCCGTCTCGCGCGAAGCGAGCCGGAAGCGGTGCGGGCGATACTGGATCGCGAACGCCGCTTCGACCCAGATCTCTGGATCGTCGAGCTGGAGGCGGAGGAATTGGGGGACATGATCCCCTTGGCGGGGGATCGCTGAGGGTCAGGTCTTCTTCAACTCAACGCGACCGCCGCCCCAGCGCGCGCATATCGCGCTGCACCAGCGCCTGACGGATGAAGCGGTGGGTTTCTGTTCCCCGAGATGTGTCCGAATCGGGTGCCTCGGCCTTGTAGGTGTAACGATCGGCGCGCCGCCAGGCCTCCACCCTTTCGTGGCATTCTTCCGGATCGAGCGCATCGAGCACCATCCAGCCGCGCGTCACATTGTGCTGTTGTTCGGCAAGATGCGGATAGAAGCGTTCCAGCACGAAGACGGCGTCGAGAAAGCCCATGCCGAGGCTCGTCAGCGTCGTGGCGAGCTGCTGGCCGGAGAGGTCGAGCATGATGCGTTCGGCAAGCCAGCGGCTGGCGGAAAGCGCATCGGCAAGTGCGGTGGCGAAATGCGTCGCCTCGTGCGACCGGGCGAAGCGCACCAGCAGCGCCTCCTGAACGTCGGTGAGGGTGCGCAGGCCGAGCCTGTGTTTATCATCGCGGCCGAGATGGCTGGCGAGATCGAGGATGCGTCCGCGCAAGGCTTCTTCATTGGCGACGCGCTGCTCCTCCAGCGCTTCGGCCTCGTTGCTCTCCACCTGAACCGGCGAAAGCGGGACGGTCACCGGTTCCGTGATCGGCGCCGAAGCGGCCGCGGCGCGCGGCTGGGTCTGGCGCAACGCCACCAGCGCGTCGATGACCTTCGGCGAGAGCGAATCGCGGCTGACGATCGCCTTGACATGCGCCGCACCCTGCATGCGCGCGATGGTGATCAGCGTGTCGTCGGCAATGGCCTTCGAGGCGATAAGGAAAGGCGCGGCGATCTCGATCGGCTGATTGCCGATGAACAGCGCCACGGCTGCCGGCATGGTCTCGCATTGGGAAAGGGCCGCGACCGCCTGGCGCTTGGCCTCCTCGGAGGAAGCTTGGAACAGCGGTGTGAAAAGTTCGGCGAATTGGCGCAGCTCGGATCGTGTCGGACGAGATAGGCTCTCGAAACTGCTCACCGTCGCCATTAACACCACGTCCTTTTTCCTGACGGCCAATGGGCCCTCCAGGTCTCGAAACCGGTCACGCACAAGCACACCCTGAAAACGCAGAACCAAGGGAAACCACGGGCCGATAGCGCTGGCGGAGACGCCTCTCGGACCACACGGATATGAACAAATCCTACAGCGGTACGGTTAATGGATGCTGAAGATTTTATTAAAATGATACAGAAATATGCCTGCGGAACGTGCGGCGAATTGTTAACCGGCGAGGCAAAGGCGATCGGTTTTGAAAGGGCGCTGCGGCAGTTCCCGCGGCCGGTGCGGCGGGTGAAACAGCTCGTTCCTCCCTTCGGATCGTTCTCGCGATTCGAACATGCCGCAACGAGAAAGATGAAAATCGGGCCGCTACAGCCATTTCGAGCGTGGCGGGAACTGCGATCGGTCCCTCTCCCGAAACGCGTGGCCAATGCGGGACAAACCAAAGCCGATCCGGATGTGCCGCAACGAATATTTTTGTGCCGCATATTTGCAACACCGGCACCGCCTGCGGCTGGCAGATAGCGTCAACCATATGAATTGTTTCTAATTTTATATTACCGGCCGCCTTCTGATCTTTCAGCGGGGGCATGAAACTAAATCGACTCTTCAAGCGTTGAAGAGGAAGTTACGGAAACTGTATTTGGCATCCACCGAATATTAGTAAACTGTTAACTGTCATGTGTCTCAATTCGGACAGGAACGACGCGATTTGAGTGTTTGGATCGTCGAAACTCCGCATCACGGTATTTCAGTCAGGTGCCGTGGGAAAGGCGCGAATGCCCTCGGTTCGGCCATGCCGGCACCGCAGGACGCGCCGGCCCGCAGATTGGCGGGCAGGGTGAAATCCGTCGCAAGTTCATCCGTCTCGGGCAGTGCATGGAGACGAGAATGGCAATAGTAGTCGCATTGGCGGATCGGCGGCCGCGGGCGCCGCGTCGCCCGGACAAGGAACCGCGCGAAGCCAAGATCCTCTGGTTCACCGGGGTCCGCTACGAGCGGCTCGCCGAGAAGCCTAGACATGGTCCGGCGCCCGCGTCGCGCGCCAGGAAGAAGTAAGCGCTTCCTCAACCCCGGAGCGTGATGCCGAAATTGAGAACAGACATCCCGCTTAATTACCGGGGGTGAATTGCTCGCAGCCCGCTTCCGTCAGGAAGTTGCGCGCTGCTTCGTCGAAGCTTGCCTGCGGTGCCAGCGTCCGTAGCACGGCATAACCGTCCGGCCGCGCCATTTCCACCAGGATCGCTTGATCCAGTTCCTTCGGCAGGTTCTTGCGCAAGTCCGTCAACTGGATCGGGCCGCCCGCCAGGACGTCGAGCGCGCCGCCGACCGAGGTCCGGTCGTTCATGCTGAACACCTCGTTGGAGGCGCTGTCGTAGATGGCGATTGACCAGAAGGGCACATTGCCCTTGGCGGTGAAATGCACCGGCGCATCCTCTACGTCGAAGGAGCAGACGGCGGTCCGCAGGAAGGGGTCGCCATTGGCAAGCCCAGCCTCGTCGTACTGCTCGCTGAGCAGATAGAAATTGTTGAGATCGCCCTCTGCCGCCACACGAGTCGCCGCATCCCTGCCGGTGAAATGCGGCAGGGACAGGATGATGACGAGATGCAGCAGCGCCGCACCGAAAAGCCCGGTCAGGACGGCGAAGAAGATCCTAACCATTGCCGCACCCGGTCTTGGTGAGTTTCGGCATGGCGAGATCGATTACACCGGAGCTGCCGGCGGTCGGCGTATCGAACAGCGTCAGCACCAGCCGGAAGGTGCCGGCCTGCGGCAAGGCCAGCCAGTTGCCCGGCCGAGCGACGGCGGAGATCTCGATCGAAAAGCTGCTGTCGGGCTGGCGCAGCACCGTCCAGGAATTAAGCGCCGCCGGAAGCCCGGTCTTCACCGGCGCCGGATTGCCGCCATTGTCGGCGGTAAAGAGCGTCCAGAGCCGGGCGGGTGGCGTCTGTCCGCTGAGGCGGTAGCGGCAGCCGGCATTCAGCCGTGCGCCTTCGTCGTCAACGCTCGCCGTGAAGGTCAGGCCCTCGGCGCTGCCGTAGAGCAGCTTGCCGGCGCGTGCCCGATGCGACTTGGCGTAAGGGTCGGCATCGACTGTTTGCAGCGCCGGAAAAGCCTCCCAGGCGCCGAGCTTGATCGCGCCGAAACCCTGTGTCGCATCCAGCGCATAAAGCGAAATCATGATCCCGCCGCCAAAGGCGACGATCAGCGTGATCAGGATGAAAAGGGGGAATCGAAACACGTCATGACCTTGGAAACCGGGATGACAGGGTTAACACTGATTCTGGCAGGGTGGAATGCCGGGTGGCGAATGAACGCCGATCTGTCAGAGGCTGCTGGTCTCGTCTGCATGCTCGCGGAGACAGAGAAAAGCGACACTTCCACGCAGCTCCTAATCCGCACTCGCCACCTTCTGCGGCGTCGGCGGCGCGGCGGCCTTCAACTTCTCTCCGAGCTTCTTGAGAATGTTTGTCGATTGCACCGAGAGCATGCGCGGCCGGATGAGCTGCGGCAATCCGTCCTGCGGCTTGGCGGCCGCGGTCTTGGCGAGATCCTTTTCCGAGGGCGGGGGGTTTTCGACGCCGGGGATGGGGCGCAACGTCACACCCTGATGGGCGTAGTCCATGGCGCGCTTGAAGGTCATCGCAGGCAGTGAGCCGCCCGTCATGTTGTTGGTCGAGGTATAGTCGTCATTGCCGAACCAGACGGCGCAGGTGTAATTGCCGGTGAAGCCGACGAACCAGGCATCGCGATAGGCTTGGGTCGTGCCGGTTTTGCCGGCTGTCAGGATGCCGTTGTCGAGTGCCGCCTTTCGTGCCGTGCCGACATAGGGGACCCGCGACAGCATCTGGTTCATGTAGGCATCGGCCTGCTCGGACAGCACGCGTTTCGGCGCCGGCTCGTCACGATCAAAGTCGTAGAGCACATCGCCTTCGTAATCGAGGATCTGGGTAATGCCGTGGCGGCGCGATTGATAACCGCCGGCCGGGAAGGTGGCATAGGCTGTCGCCTGATCCAGCACCGTCACCTCCGATGTCCCGATCGGGATTGTGACGTCGTCGCGGATCGGCGTTTCGACGCCGAGGTTTTTCGCCATCGCCCGGATCGGCTGGATGCCGAGCTTTTCCTTGGCAAGCCGCACCGGCACGGTATTGATCGACTGGGCGATCGCCGTCTCGAGCGTGATGCGGCCGACATAGCGGTTGGCGTAATTATGCGGGCTCCAATTGCCCCAGGAAATCGGCGCGTCGACGATCGTCGTCTGCGGCGTCATTCCGCTCTCCATCGCCAGCGCGTAGGTATAGACCTTGAAGGAGGAGCCGGGCTGACGCAGCGCCTTGGTGGCGCGGTTGAACTGGCTCTCACCGTAATCCCGCCCGCCGACCATGGCGCGTACGGCGCCGCCGTTCTCGATCATCACCATGGCGCCTTGCTTGGCGTGATAAGCCTCGCCATATTCGCGCAGCGACGTCTCGACCGCATCTTCGGCCGCCTTCTGGATGCCCATGTCGATCGTCGTGCGCACGATCAGCGAGTGCTGGTGGAAGCGCGGCGAAAGCCGCTGCACTTCGTCGAAAGCCCAGTCGAGGAAGAAATCCGGCGATTCCACCTCGTTGCGATCGACGACGGTCGCCGGATTGCGTCTGGCGGCGATCACCTGACCTTCGGTCATCAGACCGCTCTGCACGAGGTTGGTCAGCACTTCGTTGGCGCGCGCACGCGCCGCCGGCAGGTTCACGTGCGGCGCATATTTGGCCGGCGCCTTGAACAGGCCGGCCAGCATCGCCGACTCGGCAAGGTTCACATCGGTGATATTCTTGCCGAAATAGAACTGCGCCGCCGCAGCAGCGCCAAAGGTGCCGCCGCCCATATAGGCGCGATCGAGATAGGTGGAGAGGATTTCCTTCTTGGAAAGGTTTGCCTCGAGCCACAGGGCCAGGAACGCTTCGGTGATCTTGCGGTCGAGCGATCGCTCGTTGGAAAGGAAGAGGTTCTTGGCCAGCTGCTGGGTCAGCGTCGAGCCGCCCTGCACGACTTCGCCGGCCTGGGCGTTGGTCACCATCGCGCGGAAGAGGCCGACCACGTCGATGCCGAAATGGTCGAAGAAGCGCCGGTCTTCGGTGGCAAGGACGGATTTGATCAGGGAATCCGGCAGCTCGTCGATCGGTACGGAATTCTGGTGGATGACGCCGCGATGGCCGATGACGTTGCCGTAGCGGTCGGTGAAAGTGACGGCGAAATCGCCGCGATTGCGCCAGTCCTCCTTGGTCGCCTCGAAGGCCGGCTGGGCAAGCACCAGCATCAGCACCGCGCCGGCCGCCCCGAGGGTCAGCCCTTCGCCGGCGAGCTCGAAGACGATGCGTTTCCAGCCGCGCACGCGGAAGCGGCGGAAGAAGATGGTGGTGTCTTCCCAGATCTCTGCGGCGCGGAAGCCGGCATTCCAGACGGTCGAATCGATCCACGAATCGATGCGCAGCAGAATGTGGCGGCTCCTGGTCGTCCGCCTGCCCACCGTGTCACCGGTTCGCTTGTCTGCTTCCTTTTCAGGCCCTTTTTCAGGGTTGTCCGGATCCTGCACGTCCTGTATTCCCGCCTGATCGCGCTTGCCTCATGTCCGGTCGCCGGAAGCGACGAAGCGCGAGGCCCGATCGCCCGAAAGCTCTCCGATACCAGGAGCATGCTGAAGAATTGATTGATTTTGCCGCGGATAACAAGAGAGATAGAGTGGCGGTCACGTGATTTTGCGGGCCGCTGTTGCAAGAAACGGACGATGAACGATCTGCCCTTCTGGAAGAAGAAGACGCTTGCCGAAATGACCTCCGCCGAATGGGAAAGCCTCTGCGACGGCTGCGGCCTCTGCTGTCTCAACAAGCTCGAGGAATGGGATAGCGGCGATATCTATTTCACCTCGGTCAGCTGCAAACTGCTGGACGGCCACAGCTGCCGCTGCTCCAGCTATGAGAACCGCTGGGATTTCGTGCCGGACTGCGTGCAACTGACCAGGGAGAACGTGCCTGAGATCGCCTGGCTGCCGCCGACCTGCGGCTACCGGCTGATTAATGAGGGCCGCGATCTCTACTGGTGGCATCCGCTTGTCTCCGGCGATCCCGAGACCGTCCACGCCGCCGGCATTTCCGCCCGCGGCCGCACGATCAATGAAAACGAGATCGATGTCGACGATCTCGAGGATTACGTCGTTGACTGGCCGCTGACCGTGGGCGCGGAAAAGGATGAAGAAGAAGCGTGAGCGGCGGTCATAATTCCACTGCTGACAGGAAGCGCCGCAATTCCGTCTCCACATAGGCGTCCACCGGGCCGCCTGCGCCAAAGCCCCACCAGGTGAGCGATCCCTGCCATTGTGACAGCATCAGTCGGGCGATCGTTTCCGGCGCCTTCGCCGAGCCGAAACATTGTGCGATCGCCGCCGTCAGCGTCGTTCCCCAGGCCGCACCTCGGGCGCGCAGCACCGGATCGCGAAAATCCTCGCGCAGGACCAGCAATCCTTCGCCATAGGCGGCGGCATCGTCGCCGTAATCCTGCGACAGGCCGACGAGCAGCGCGACGGCGCCCTCCGGCGTTTTCGCCACGCTGACGGCAAGCCGCTCTGTTTCCGCATCCAGCCGGTCCCAGGCGTACAGTAGCGCGGCGCGCAACATCGCCGCCTTTGTCGCGAAACGCTGAACCAGTGTTGAACCGGAAAGGCCGCTCGCCTTCGCCACCGCCGCAAACGTTGCTGCATCCGGCCCTTCGGCATGGATCAGGGCCAGCACCATGGCGAGAAGTTGTTCGTCGGAAAGGGTGCGGCGGCGCGGCATGAATTTCCTCTTGCGTTCACTTTTAATATGAACGAACATTCGTTTATATTCAACTAGGGCCGGTGGCAGTCCGCCGGCTCTCGGTTCTAGCGTGGAGGATGGAAACGTGACAGCGGATTTGCGGGGGAAAGTGGCCTTGGTGGCGGGCGCGACGCGTGGCGCCGGCCGAGGCATTGCGGTGGAACTCGGCGCTGCCGGCGCCATCGTCTATGTGACGGGTCGCACAACACGCGCCGGGCAATCCGAATATATGCGGCCGGAGACGATCGAGGAGACGGCCGAGCTGGTGACGTCGGCTGGCGGCAAGGGCATTGCCGTGCAGGTGGATCATCTCGTTCCGCATGAGGTCGAGGCGCTCGTCGCGCGCATCCGGACGGAAGTCGGCCGGCTCGACATCCTCGTCAATGACATCTGGGGCTGCGAAAAGCTGTTTGAATGGGACAAGGCGGTCTGGGAGCATTCGCTGCACAAGGGCCTGCGCATGCTGCGGCTCGGCATTGAGACGCATTTGATCACCGCCCATTACGCGCTGGCGCTGATGATCGAGCGGCCGGGCGGGCTGCTGGTGGAGGTAACCGACGGCACGGCAGAATACAATGCCATGCATTACCGGCTCTCGCCCTTCTACGACCTCGTCAAGACGGGCGTCACCCGCATGGCCTGGGCGCATGCGCAAGACTTGGCCAAATACGGCGCCACCGCCGTTTCGATCACGCCTGGCTGGCTGCGCTCCGAAATGATGCTGGAGGCCTATGGTGTGGGCGAGGAGAATTGGCGCGACGCGACCATGGTGCAGCCGCATTTCGCCATTTCCGAAACTCCGCGCTTCATCGGCCGTGCGGTCACGGCGCTGTCAGCCGATCCCGACCGCGCCCGCTGGAACGGCCAGTCGCTGTCGAGCGGCGGGTTGGCCAAGGCCTATGGTTTCGACGACATCGACGGTTCGCGGCCGGATTGCTGGCGCTATCTGGTGGAAGTGCAGGAGCCGGGCAAACCGGCTGATGTAACCGGCTACCGGTGAGGCTGACCGCCGCCCTTGGTCGCGCCGCTGCCCTGAGGCGCGGTTTGGGCCGCCGTCTTCATCTGTCCGGCGAAGCTGGTTTCCGGCTTCGTCGCCAGCTTGTCCTTCTTAGGCTTGCGGGCCTCGCGATTGCTTCTCAGCTGTCCTTTTGCCATGGATGGATCTCCCGTTGGACTGGAATTGAAAGCTGTTGGCCGCGCGTTACCCGCCTGCAGAATTTGACCGGCGGCTTGGTTCGGCGTTCGCGCGGCAATCCCTGGATCGCATAGCGGTTGCAGACGGGGGTGACCGGTTTCGGTTGCTTCTTCGGTTTGCCGAAATGGTATTCGAGCGCCCGTAAGAGCATGACCGGCGAGGTGACGCCCTCCTGGAACAGCTTGATCAGCAGCATGGCTGCGGCGTTGCAGGCCTGTTCGTCCTCGACCGGGATTTTTGTTGTATAGCCGGCGGCGTCGAGCACACCCTGAAGCATGTCGAGATCGGATGACGTCAGATAGGGCTTATCGGAAGTGGAAGACATCGACGTCCTCCTTTCGTCGGGGCGGGGGTTATGAAACCCTCAGTCGGCAGCGCCCGTGCGATGGCTGCCGAAGCTGAAACAATGCGCCTTTCGCCGGAGCAACGCAACGGGATTTTCGCGGCTGACAGAGGCTCTGGCGCAGGCACAGCTCGCACCTCCGAGATGCTGGGCATGATGATCATTGCGCCGCCCGACAGGCTGGCTGACGGGCGAGGGTGTCCTCGGCCCCTCAAGTGCTGCGGCCCCGACGGCCGTTATATTTCGCCTTTGTGGAAATAGGCCTCGAGGCGGTAGCCGTCCGGATCGATGACGAAGGCGGCATAATAGAAGCGGCCGTAATCCGGCCGGATGCCTGGTTCGCCGTTGTCCGTGCCGCCGGAGGCGATCGCAGCCGCATAGAACGCGTCGACCGCAGCCTCGTCCGGCGCGACGAAGCAGAAATGCAGCCCGGACTGCATGTCGGCGACAACGGGGCGCGCAACCTGCATCACCCAGAGGCCGACCTGTTCGGAACCGTAGCCGATCATGCCGTCGGAATTCGACAGGCGTTCATATCCGAGCGGCGCCAGCGCCGCGTCATAGAAGCGGCGGGCTCTTTCGAGATCTTTGACGCCGATGGAGATATGATCGAACATGGACCTCAAACTCCGTTCATCCCAGGCTGGCCGGCAGCATCTTTCAACGGCCGCTCCAAGTCAACGAGAGAACATGCTTCGAACAGGCGCGCCGGATGACCGGCCCCTCTTGCGAGGCCAGCCGGGGCGCGACCTACTGCAGCTGCGGCTTTTTCAGGAAGCTGTTGCGGTCGGCGGATTTGATCCGCAGCCAGGCCTCCCGGCCGTTGCGCAGAATCCGCATCGGAATCTCGGCGCCGGCTGGGCCGCTGCTCCAGAGCTTGCGGTAGAAATCGGCTAGGCCATCGACCTCTTCGTCGCGGATTTCCGAAATGATATCGCCCTGACGCAGGCCGGCCTCGGCGGCCGGGCCGCCTTCGGCGACGCTCATCACCACCACGCCGCCACTGCTTTCGGCGGAGAATGCGCCGAGCCAGGGCCGCGGCGGCTTGTTGACCTGGCCTCGGTTCAAGAGATCGTCCAGAATAGGCGGCAAAAGATCGATCGGAACGATCATGTTGATATCGGCCACCTCGCCGTCCTGGCTCATCTGCAGACGAAGCGAACCGATGCCGAGAAGCTTGCCGTCCGCGCCGATCAGCGCCGCGCCGCCCCATGCGGGATGAGCCGGCGCGGTGAAAATCGCCTCATCCAGCAGATATTCCCAATAACCTGCGAATTCCTGCCGGGCCACGATGTTTGCCTGGACATATTCGCCAATGCCGTCGGCAAGGACGACGGGATCGCCGGGCTTGGCCGCGGCCGCATCGCCGAAATCCACCGCCGGTGCGTTCAGGGCGCCGAGCGCCTGCACCAGTCCGAAACCGCTCTCCTGGTCATAGGCAAGCGGATGGGCGGGAACCACCCGGCCGTCCAGGGTCGTCAGCCAGACTTCCTCGGCCTCGGTAATGAGATAACCGATGGTCAGCACCAGCCCATTGTCGCGAATGACCACGCCGCTGCCCTCGCGGACGGTGCCCAGCGTCTCCGCCGTGAAGGCATCTTCCGGAATGGTGGAACGGACGGCCACGACTGACCGCAAGATAGGATCGATATTCATGCTTTCATCCCGATGGGCGCCGCCGCGCAACGCCGAAAGCCGGCACTTCTCCTTCCATAGGTAAGGAGATGAAGGGGCGGCGGCAAGGTTGGAGCGGCGGGAATTTCCGCCACCGCCTCTCCTGGCGTGGAGGAATACCGGAATATGCGGGGGTGGTAGGGCGCTGCGCAACAATATACAGTCAATCCAGGAATCAGACGTGCACGGATCACGACATGAAGGACTGGCATCCCGATCTCAGCCGCAGCAGCAGCCCGCGCTACATGGCGATCGCCGATCTGATCGAAACGGATCTGCGCAGCGGTCACTTGGTAGCAGGTGACCGGCTGCCGCCGCAGCGCGAACTTGCCAAACGGCTGAACGTCGATTTCACCACGGTGGCGAGAGGATATGTCGAGGCGCAGAAGCGCGGCCTCGTTGATTCCCATGTCGGTCGAGGCACTTTCGTCACCGGCGCTGCCGTCAGGCAGCACCAGGACTTAGGCGCCGATTACGCGCCCGATCCCCGCCGTGCGTCGGTTGTCGACTTCTCGATGAACCTACCGCCGGAACCGGACGATCTGGAGTTGATCGCCCGCATGCGTGAAGGCATGTCGGCGGTAGCCGCGAGTCTGATCCCGCTTTTGCGTTATCAAGGCTTCGGCGGCTCAGTAGTAGACAAGGAAGCCGCCGCCGCCTGGCTCGGCCGCCGCGGTCTGACGCCCTCGCAGGAGCGGTTCTTCGTCACGCCGGGCGCCCATCCGGCTCTCCTGGCGATCTTCGGCCTGCTGGCCAAGCCCGGCGAGACCGTACTTTCGGAAATCATCACCTATCCCGGGATGCGCTCGATCGCAGCCCAGTTGCGGCTCAATCTTGCCGGCCTGCCGATGGACGGGGATGGAATCCGGCCGGATGCTTTGGCCGCGGCCTGCGAGCGGTTGAACCCGAAGGCGCTCTACCTCAATCCGACGCTGCAGAACCCGACGACCCTGACGGTTCCCGCCGGTCGCCGCGAGGAAATCGCAGCCGTCGCCCGCAAATATCATCTGCCGATCGTCGAGGATGATGCCTACGGCTTCATTCCGCAGGAAGGGCCTGCGCCGCTTGCAGCAACGGCGCCCGAGCTGACCTGGCACATCGCCGGCCTGGCGAAATGCCTCGGCGCTGGCCTGCGCCTTGCTTATGTCGTGGCTCCAGACACCAGGGCAGTGTGGCCCTTCGTCAGCGCCATGCGCGCCAACACTGTCATGGCCTCGCCGTTGAATATGGCGCTCGCCACCCGCTGGATCGAGGACGGCACGGCCGATGCGATCCTCCGCTTCATCCGCGCAGAGGCGGGCGCCCGCCAGCAGATGGTCGCCGCCGTCCTGCCGGCCGGCAGCTACCGCGCCGATTCGATCAGCTTCAATATCTGGCTGCCTTTGGCCAAGGGCTGGACCCGTTCCACCTTCGGCAGCCATATGCATTCCTCCGGCATTGGCGTGGTGGCAAGCGATGCCTTCACGGTCGAAGGCGCCGCGCCCGAGGCTGTGCGGGTCTGCCTCGGAGGCCCGATCGAACGGGCGAAGTTGCAGGGCGCATTGGAGTTTATGGCCCATGCGCTTGAAGGTCCGCCGGAAATGGCAGGTTCGTTCTTCTGACCCGTCCGTATCGCATCTGAGTCTGGCAGGCGGAGCCGCCCATCGAACGGGTTAGCGGCAAGCTGGGACCGGCCCTTGGCCGGCGGCCTTGTGCGGCAATCTGACAGATTGATTGGCGCCTCCCATACAATGTATTTATATTGAATGCATACATTGTGCGGCATTGACTGAGCCGCGAGATAGGACAAGGTCAATCATGGACACCGAATATCCCCCGCTTCCCCCGATGCAGACCGGCATCAGGGGACGCTGCCCGCGCTGCGGCCAAGGCCATATGTTCAAAGGCTTCCTGACGCTGCAGCCGCAATGCGAGGCTTGCGGCCTCGATTATTCCTTCGCCGATCCGGCTGACGGCCCGGCCTTCTTCGTGATCTGCTTCGCCTGCATTCCGAGCGTGCTGCTCGGCGTCTGGCTGGAGGTGGCGTTCTCGGCGCCGATCTGGGTACAGCTTCTGGTCACCGGTCCCTTCATGCTCGCTACCTGCATTCCGCCGCTCCGGCCGCTGAAGGGCTGGCTGGTCGCCAGTCAGTACTTCTACAAGGCGGAAGAAGGCAGGCTTGCCTGACGCTATTTCAGCGTTGCGCGCAGGCGCGGCGTTGCGAAATCTATAAGGGCGCGCAGTTTCAGCGGCACCAGCCCCTGCGAGGGATAGACGAGATGCACCGGCGCCGGCTGCGGTTCGAAAGCGGCAAGCAGCGGCACCAGCAGGCCTGCCTTCTCGGCGCGCGCGGCCTGGTAGGAGAGCACGCGGGTGATGCCGAGACCGGCGACGGCGGCATCCACGGCCGCCTCGGCGGTGTTGACCGCAAGCCGTGATCGGATCGGCACGACAAGGTCGCGTTTGCCCTCGACGAATGTCCAGCTTTGCGTCGAGGCCATGCCTTCGAAGGTGATGCAATCCTGCGCGGAAAGATCGCTGGGGTGGCGGCTTGCGCCGTGCCGGGCGATATAATCCGGGCTTGCATAGACCGTGCGGCGGATCGCGCCGAGCCTTGTGGCGATCAGGTTGCTGTCGGCCAGGTTGCCGATCCTGAGCGCCAGGTCGATATGATCCTCGACGAGGTTCGCCAGCCCGTCGCCGAGCATCAGCCGCAGATTGATATCGGGATAGGCCTTCAGGAAGTCCACCACGACAGGCAGGACATGCAGCCGCCCGAAGACGATCGGCGCCGTCATCGTCAGCTCGCCCTGCGGCGCGCTGTATTCGCCGGCCGCCGTCCGTTCCGCCTCTTCCACGCGGTCGAGAATTTCCCGCGCCGCCTCGACAAAGGAGCGGCCGGCCTCCGTCAGCGCGATCTTCCGGTTGGTCCTTTGCAGGAGCCGGGCGCCCAGATGTGCTTCGAGTTCCGAAACCTTGCGGCTGACGGTGGCAAGCGGCGAGTGCAGATGCCGCGAGGCGGCCGACAGGCTGCCTTGTTCGACGACGGTGAGAAGCACGGTCATGGCTTCGAGGCGGTCCATCCTATCCTTCCATAAATTGGAAATCTGTCTTTCAGATTAGCACTCTACTGCATCTGAGTGGAAGACCGTAGATTCACTGCCGATGGTTCCGAGCAGCCATCGCCAATCGCCTTCGTTCCCAGAGGAGCCGTCATGAAACTCTACCATCACCCGCTATCCGGCCATTCACATCGCGCCCATCTTTTCCTGTCGCTGCTTGGTGTGCCCTATGAATTGGTCGAGGTCGACTTGGCGGCAGGCGCCCACAAGGCGCCGGATTTCCTCAAGCTCAATCCGTTCGGCCAGGTGCCGGTTCTCGATGATGATGGCACGGTCATTGCCGATTCCTCCGCCATCCTCGTCTATCTCTCCCGCAAATACGGCCGCACCGATTGGCTGCCGGAGGAGACGGTTGCGGCGGCGCGGATCCAGAAATGGCTGTCGGTCGCAGCGGGCGAGATTGCCTACGGACCGTGCGCGGCCCGCCTGATCACCGTCTTCGGCGCCGATTTCCGCACGGAGGAGGTGATTGCGCGGGCGCACCGCATCCTCGCACTGCTCGAGGCGGAGCTCGGCGGCCATAGTTTTCTGCTCGGTGACCGGCCGACGATCGCCGACATCGCGCTTTACAGCTACGTCGCCAACGCGCCCGAGGGCAATGTCGATACCTCGGTCTATCCGAGTGTTCGCGCATGGCTTGCGCGCGTTGAGGCGCTGCCGGGTTTCGTCGGCTTTCGCAAGACGAAGATCGGCCTTGCCGCATGATGAGCCGCCGGGGCGGATTGTCGTCCCGGCCTGCCGATGATCCCACTAGGAGCCCATGATGCTGAACGAGACAGGTCAGGATACCGCATCGCCCTGGCATGAGGGCGAACTTGCCATGCAGCGCAGTATCGGCGTCGTCGAACGCATGGACGGGCCGGGGCGCAATTTCATCCGCAAGGCCATGCCCGAACAGCACCGCGCCTTCTTCCCGATGCTGCCTTTCGTCGTGCTCGGCGCAGTCGACGCCAGGGGCGATGTCTGGGCGACGATGCGCGCGGGGCGCCCGGGGTTCATGTCCTCGCCGGTGCCGGAGGCTCTCGACGTCGATCTGCGGCGCGATCCGGACGATCCTGCCGATGCCGGCATGGAAGATGGAGACGCGATCGCGCTGCTCGGCATCCAGCTCGAGACCCGCAGGCGCAATCGGCTGAACGGCGTCATCCGCAGGACGGATGCCGAGGCTTTCCGCCTGCGGGTCGGCCAGAGCTTCGGCAACTGCCCGCAATATATCCAGCCGCGCGCGGCCGCCTTTGTCCGCGATCCCGATAAACCCGCCGCGATGCGGCCGGTTCACTCCGTCAACCTCGACGACCGGGCGAGGCGCATGGTCGAGAACGCCGATACGTTTTTCGTCGCCTCCCATGTCGATCGTGATAATGGCGAGCGGCAGGTCGATGTGTCTCATCGCGGCGGAAATGCCGGTTTCGTGCGGCTCGGCGCCGACGGCGTGCTGACCATCCCCGATTTTCCCGGCAACCGGTTCTTCAACACGCTCGGTAATCTTCTCGTCAATCCGAAGGCCGGACTGGTCTTCGTCGATTTCGAAACCGGCGACATGCTGCAGATGACCGGAAGAGCTGAAATATCGCTGTCTTCACCTGAGATCGCCAGCTTTGAAAGGGCCGAAAGGCTGTGGCGTTTTACGCCTGAACACATCGTGTTTCGCCCGGACGCACTGCCGTTGCGCTGGAGCCGCAATCTCGACCGCTGAGAAGACGCCTCATCAGGCCGCTTGCAGATTGATATACCGATCGGTACAGCAGAGACGGATCGGTACAGGAGAAGATCATGTCCAGCCTCGTTCCGCCTTTCACCCTTGAGACCGCCACCAGCAAAGTCCGTCTTGCCGAGGACGGCTGGAACAGCCGTGATCCCGAGCGCGTCTCGCTCGTCTATACGCCGGACAGCCGCTGGCGCAACCGCGCCGAATTCATCACCGGCCGCGTCGAGATTGTCGCTTTCCTTACCCGCAAATGGGCCAAGGAACTGGATTACCGGCTGATCAAGGAAATCTGGGCCTTTACCGATAATCGCATCGCCGTGCGCTTTGCCTATGAATGGCACGATGACAGCGGCAACTGGTTCCGCTCCTACGGCAATGAGAATTGGGAATTCGACGCGACCGGCTTGATGCAGCGCCGTTTTGCCTGCATCAACGATCTGCCGATCCGGGAAACGGAGCGCAAATACCACTGGCCGCTCGGTCGGCGGCCGGACGACCATCCCGGCCTGACCGAGCTCGGCCTCTAGAATAGGATGAACTTGGGCCGGTGAAGACCGTCTATGAACGCGCCGACATCGTACCGGTGTTCGCCGAAACCTTCCGCGAGCTCGGCTATGAGGGCGCTACGCTCAGCCGCATCACCGAACGCACCGGCATCGGCAAGGGCAGCCTTTATCACTTCTTCCCTGGCGGCAAGGAGGAGATGGCCGGCGCAGTGCTCGCCGATATCGATGCCTGGTTCGAACAGGCGATCTATCGGCCGCTGAGGAATGATGACGCCCGTCAGGCGATTGCGGCGATGTGGGTCAATGTCAATGACTACTTTCGCGCCGGCGGCCGCATCTGCCTTGTCGGCGCCTTCGCGCTCGACGACACTCGCGAGCGGTTTTCGTCTGAGATCGCCGATTATTTCATCCGCTGGATCGAGGCGTTGCGTTCGGCGCTGATGCGGGCTGGCTGTGCTGAGACGGAGGCGCAGACGCTTGCTGAGGAAGGCGTCTGCGGCATTCAAGGCGCGCTGGTGCTGTCGCGCGCGCTCAGAGATGGAACGGTCTTCACCCGGTCGCTGAAAACGCTGGCGAACCGGCTTGAGGCTGCGACGCGATGAGGGCAAGCCTTACATCTGCACCGCTTTGCCTGTATCTCTCAGCGCTGGTGTTGAGGCTGCCGGTGCCGGGCGGGTATTCTCGCGCTCAAGGCGAATCTGGCGCCACTCATTTTCCATCTGGTCGACGACATGCTGGGGAATGGTGGTCTGAGTGTTGGCCGGCGTCTGCATCGGAAGTCTCCTCTTGTGGTGGTAAGGCTTCAGGGCGTGAAAAATGCATTGCACAAGACAAAAGGCGTGTAAATCAGGGGCTTAGACACTTCAAACGATTAAGTTTATTTTAATCGATTAAGGCGGTTTTAACCACAAGGTTCAGGGGAAGCGCGGAATGGTTGTCCACATGGACCGGGTATTCTTTTTTGATGCGGTGCGGCAAGAGCTCTTCAAAGGAGAGCTGACTCAGCCTCAGGTGGTGGGTATGACGGCGATTGTCGATGCCTGGGAAAAGCGGTTCGCTGAGGCCGACCGCCGGTGGCTCGCCTATATCCTCGCTACCGCCTTTCATGAGACCGCCTATACGATGCAGCCGGTGCGCGAGACGCTGGCTGAAAGCGATGTGCGCGCGGTCGAGATCCTCGAGGCAGCCTTTGCCGCAGGCCGGCTCTCTTGGGTGAAGACGCCCTACTGGCGGCCGGACGAGGATGGCCGATGCTGGCTCGGGCGCGGCCTGGTGCAGCTCACCCATAAACGGAATTATGAGGCGATGAGCGTGCTGACGGGCATCGATCTGGTTGCCGATCCCGATCGGGCGATGGAAATGGATGCGGCGGTGACGATCCTGATCGAAGGCATGCTGCAGGGCAGCTTTACCGGTCACAAACTTGCCGATCATCTGAATGCGACGACCGAGGATTGGGTCAATGCACGCCGCATCGTCAACGGTACCGACCGGGCCGAGAAGCTCGCGGGTTACGCCATGACCTTCCATGCGGCGCTGCGTCCGGATGCCGCGCAGGGCAGGCCGCGCGGTTGAAGGCTCGCGGCGCGCGTGTTATCGCGCGGGCCAACCCCTCTGGAATCTGACAGGAGCTTCCGCGTGATCCGCCATATCGTCTTCTTCACCGTGCAGGAGGAACATTTGGAGGAGGTGAGGGCGGGTCTTTCGATCCTGACCGCCATTCCATACGCGCGGCTGCTTGAAATCGGCACCAATGTGAAGACCGATCAGCTCGGCACCGAGATTGATTTCGTGGTCTATGGCGAATTCGACGATGAGGCGGCTCTCGCTGCTTATAAGGCGCACCCCGAGTACCAGCGTTCGATCGAGCGCGTGCGCCCGCTCCGGGAAAAGCGCATCGCCGCCGATTACGACAGCCGCACGGCGGTGACGCGGCCGCTAAGCGATCTTCCGGATTCGAGCCGCCCAGTTGAATGAACTTCTGAGCCCCTGAACGCGAGTTTCGAAAAAGCCGCCGCAAGCGATTCAAAAGATTCGCCAAATGCGCCTGTTGATCATGAGCCGGAGAACGGCCTGGATCCATATCTCACGAGGTGGCGGTGCTCGGCTGTGATGCCTGTGCGCCGCGCACCAGCGTCATCAGCATCATCACAAAGGTTAGCGACAATGCCGCGAGCACGGCTGCGGCAAAGAGCGCCGGGCCGGTGCCGGCTCGATCGAGAATGGCGGTGAAGACGACGGGGGCGACGGCATTGGCAAGGTTTTGCGGCAGCGACAATCGGGCCGACTGCAGGCCGAATTCGCGCGGCGAAAACAGGGCGAGCGGCAGAAGCGCGCGGGCGACGGTCATGACGCCGGCGCCGAAGCCGTAGAGCAGGATGAAGCTGACGAGCAGCGGCGTCGAAGGACCGACGATCAGCATCATCAGGAAGCTCGTCAGCATCAGGCCGGTGCCCATAGCAGCGCTGACGATGGGATTGCCGCGCCGGCCGAGCAGCATGTCCAGGAACCGTGCCGAGATCCCGAGAATGCCGCGGGCCGAGCCGAGCTGCAGCGCGAAAGCCGGCGAGGCGCCGGACTGACGGAAGATCTCGAGCAGCGATGGCGAGATGCCGAAGGTGATGAAGGTGGTGATGGTCGTCGAGGTGGCGATCAGCAGAAAGGCCTTGCGCTGCGCCGCCTTCGACAGCGGCACCGGGGCGATGTCGGCCGCGCCGCCGTCGAGCAGGGCCGCGATCGGCCTGGGCAGGGCGAAAAGATGCAGCGGCAGGCATATGAAGAATTGCAGCGCGGCGCAGATGAGGAAAGTCAGGCGCCACCCGAAGGCATCGTTGAGCAGGCTGAGGATCGGCCAGAAGACGGCGCTCGAGAGCCCGGTGAACAGCATCAGGATGGCGATGACGCGCTTGCCGTTTATCCCTTCGCGTTCGACGACGGCAGTATAGGCTGGCGCGGACAGGCCGAGCGCGCCGCCGATGCCGATCACCACCCAGGCGGCGGCATAGAGAATGACGCCGTTTGCGGCAGCAAGCAGCGAGAGACCGAGCGCAAAGGTCAGAGAAGCCGCCGCAAGCACCCGGGCAGCGCCATAACGGGCAAGCCAGCCGCCGGTCATCGGACCGACGACGGCGCTGACCATCATCATGATCGTCAGGCCGGCAAACGCCACCTCGTTCGCAATGCCGAGATCGGGCGCCACGATGCGGCCCATGACCCCGAGCATGTCGAAGGTCGTGCCCCAGCCGATCAGCTGGGTGACGGCGAGGACGGTGACCGTCTGCGCCGAGCGGAAGCGGTAGGAAATGAGCATCGGTGCTGGAACGGCCTGAAATGGAAGCGGCAAAGACATAACAGTTTCGATCGACCGGTGAAAGCAGGTGCCGTCGATTCGGACTGCGGCCCGGCGCTTTTTCTCCGGCGGGAAAAAAGATAGGCCGGTACAATTTCAGGACGACCTGCTGCGCACGGAAGCTGACGATATCGGCCGCCATGCCGCCGCTTTCATCGAAACGCTGTGGCCGAATCGCCAATCACCGCCGACCTGCTCGCAGCGCGATGAAAAAGGCATTGATCCCGCCTGGGGAACGGCATTTGCGGAGCGGGGAAAGCGCCGCCTCCGGCTGCTGCGAGGGCGGCTTCCGTCGGCAGGAATCGACTGTGCCGAACAGGCGAGAACGGTGCTAAATGCCCTGTATTACAGCGCATTCATTTGCCATTCAGGTCGCTTGAGTACATATTCGCAGCAAGTTGGAATTACCTTGAAAGCGTAAGACATGGCCTTTCCTCTGAGCGTCGCAGTAGTGGCCGCCGGACTGGTGGCATCGGCGCCCTCACCGGATGGCGCAGGCGCCCTCGTCCTGCGTGTGGCCGGCGATTGCAGCGCCGCCGCCGCCCAGGTCGTCGAGCAGACGGGCGGGCAGCTCCTGTCCGTGCAACCGGTGGGCGATAGCTGCATCATTACCGTTCTCGTGTCGGGCAATGGCCAGCGTCCACGCAAGGTAACGGTAAAGGTTCCGATGTAAGCGGAATCGGTCTATTCAAACACGATCGATTTGAAGCGGACGAAGGCGGACCGATGCGCATCCTGGTAATCGAAGACGACGTCAACCTGAACCGGCAGCTGACCGACACGCTGAAGGAGGCGGGTTATGTCGTCGACCAGGCGTTCGATGGCGAAGAGGGCCATTTCCTCGGCGACACCGAACCCTATGACGCCATCATCCTCGATATCGGCCTGCCGGAGATGGACGGCGTCACCGTGCTGGAAAAATGGCGCGGCGCCGGCCGCGGCATGCCGGTTTTGATCCTGACGGCGCGCGACCGCTGGAGCGACAAGGTCGCCGGCATTGATGCCGGCGCCGACGACTATGTCACCAAGCCCTTTCACGTCGAGGAAGTTCTGGCGCGCATTCGGGCGTTGATCCGTCGCGCGGCCGGCCATGCCTCCTCCGAGATCGTCTGCGGGCCGGTGCGGCTCGACACCAAATCCTCGAAGGCGACGGTCAACGGCACGACGCTGAAGCTGACCTCGCACGAATATCGCCTGCTCGCCTATCTCATGCATCACATGGGCGAGGTCGTCTCGCGCACCGAGCTCGTCGAGCACATGTACGATCAGGATTTCGACCGCGATTCCAACACGATCGAGGTCTTCGTCGGCCGTCTGCGCAAGAAAATGGGCGTCGACTTGATCGAAACGGTGCGCGGTCTCGGCTATCGCATTCAAGCGCCGAAACATGCGAATTAAGTCGCTCACCGCACGCGTGTTGCTGCTGACCACGGTCTGGTCGACGGTGGCCCTGGTGGTGATCGGCCTGCTGATCTCGACGCTCTACCGCAAGAGCGCCGAACGCGGTTTCCAGGATCTGCTGCGGGCGCAGCTCTATAACGTCATCAATTCCGTGACGATCGGCGATCAGGGGGCGTTGAGCGGCAGCCCGCAGCTCGGTGATCTGCGGTTCGCTCAGCCGAAGACCGGCTGGTATTGGGTGGTGGAGCCGCTCGGCACCTATACGACTGCGCCGTTGGTCTCGCCCTCGCTCGGCTCGGCGCTCATTCCGGTACCCTCCGTCGTCGAGGCGCCTTTCGACAAGAATTACGAGCGCTACTACCAGGTGACGGATGCCTCCGGGAACCGCGTGCAGGTGGCCGAGACCGAAGTGGTGCTCGACACCGACGGGCGCGCGGCGCGCTTCCGCGTCACCGGCAATGTAGACGTCGTCGAAGATGATGTCCGCACCTTTTCCCACAGCCTCTATCTGGCGCTCGCCGGTTTCGGCGTCGGCAGCCTGATCGTCAATGCGCTGGCGATTCTCTACGGCCTGAAGCCCCTCGACAAGGCGCGTGCCGCATTGGAGCGCATTCGCGCCGGCGAGAGCGAGCAGTTAAAGGGCGACTTCCCGCGGGAGATCCTGCCGCTCGCCAACGAGGTGAACGCGCTGATCGACAGCAACCGCCGCATCGTCGAGCGGGCGCGCATGCAGGTCGGCAATCTCGCCCATTCGTTGAAGACGCCGATCGCCGTTCTCCTGAACGAGGCGCGGGTGCTCGAGAAATCCCATGGCGAACTGGTGCGCAGTCAGGCGGAATCGATGCAGGGGCAGGTGCAATCCTATCTCAACCGGGCCCGCATCGCCGCCCAGCGCGAATCCGTGCTCGCCCGCACCGATGCCGAACCGGCGCTGGAGCGGCTGGTGCGCGTCATGCGCCGGCTGAACGTCGATACCGAATTCGATCTCGTCGTCTCGCCGCCGCATCTTGCCGTCGCCATGGAACAGCAGGATCTCGAGGAAACCGTCGGCAACCTCCTGGAAAATGCGGCGCGTTTCGCCAAGAGCAGAGTGCGGCTTTCGGCCGTCGAAGCCGGCGAGGACGTGAAAGGAGCGGAGGCAAGCGTCCGCCGGCGCTGGGTGGAGCTTGCCGTCGAGGATGACGGGCCCGGCCTTGAGCCCGACCAGATCCGCGAAGCGCTGAAGCGTGGCCGCAGGCTCGACGAAAGCAAGCCTGGAACCGGCTTGGGCCTTTCGATCGTCACCGAGATTTCCAACGAATACCAGGGAAGGCTCGAACTGTCCCGCGGCGAATGGGGCGGGTTGAAGGCGAAGCTTATCCTGCCCGGCGTCACAAAGGATGTTGCATGACCAACTGCTTGATGTCACAAGGATAGTGGCAAATGTATAGCATGTTTTGCCACAATGCTGACACGGGGACGCTGCACTTCGATCGGCTGAATTTGACCTCTGATCGTGGTTCGACGCAATGATTCTACGCTCGCAAGGCATGATGGTTTCCATCCTTCTTCTCGCCGTCGCGCTCACCAGCTGCACGACGACGAAGGGCGCTGTTTCGCGCGGCATTTTTTCGAGCAAACCCTCCGCGTCGGCCGCCTTTATCACCGCGCTGCAGGGCGGCATCGTCGGCCGCAGCAGCGTGAGCTTGAGCGATAGCGACAAGCAGCGGGCGCTCGAGGCGGAGTATCGGGCGCTGGAAGGGGCGGCGGTCGGCCAGCCGGTAGTCTGGAGCGGCAAGGACGTCACAGGCAAGGTCGTGGCGGCCGCGCCGTATCAGGTCGGCTCGCAGAATTGCCGGCAATATACCCATACGCTGACCGTCGACGGCAAGGAAACCGTGGCGCGGGGTGCGGCCTGCCGCAACGAGGATGGCAGCTGGTCGCCGCTCGGCTGAGCGTTTTCAGCCTGAATTGCGGCGAATAGCCTCAAATCTTCGTCATTCCGGCTTTGGCAGTTGGAATAGGCGTGCGCTTCACGTATTTGGGCCGATATGCTGTTCTGGATTCTCGTTGCCGTTCTGACGGCAGCCGTCGCCGTCATCCTGCTCTACCCCCTTCTGCGTGGTGCGAAGGCGGCGCAGAACAGTCGCGCCGGCGAGGCGGCAGTCTATCGCGACCAGTTGCGCGAACTCGACCGAGACCTTGCTGGCGGGCTGATCACGCCTGAGGAGGCTGATTACGCCAGGGCCGAAATCGGCCGGCGGCTGATCGCCGTCTCTGCCGGCGAGCCGGAGACGATAGACAAACCCGCACGGCATCATCGTCTCACCGAAGTCTTCGTCCTGTTGATCCTGCCGGCGCTCGGGCTCTGTCTTTATTTGACCACGGGCAGGCCGGATCTGCCGTCGCAGCCGCTGGAAGCGCGGCTGGAAAATCCCGGCGACGATGTGGCGGTGCTGATCGCCAAGGCCGAACGGCATCTGGCTCAGAATCCCGACGACGGCAAGGGCTGGGACGTATTGGCGCCGATCTATTTCCGCACGATGCGGGTGGCCGATGCTGAGGTCGCCTACCGCAACGCGATACGGCTTCTCGGCCCGAGCCCGATCCGGCTCGACGGTCTTGCCGAGACGTTGATGGCGGTCTCCGACGGCGTCGTGACGGAGGAAGCGCGCCAGGCGCTGGAGCAGTCGCTGACGCTGGCGCCCGACAATCCGCGTGCCCGCTTCTACATCGCGCTCAGCATGGAGCAGGCGGGACGAGCCGACGAGGCGCGCCGGGCCTTCGAGGCGCTGGCGCAGCAATCGCCGGCCGATGCGCCCTGGCTGCCGCTGGTCAATGAACATATCGCCAAGAACGGCGGCGCGGTCGCCCCGCCGGCGGCGCCCGGCGGACCGACGTCGGAAGATGTGGCGGCTGCTGAAAACATGAACGTCGGCGACCGTCAGCAGATGATCCGCGGCATGGTTGAAAGCCTCGATGCCAAGCTCAGCGAGGATCCCAATAATTTCGAGGGATGGATGCGGCTCGTCCGCTCTTACGCCGTATTGAACGATAAGAATCGCGCAGCCGACGCCCTGAAGCGCGGGCTGGCCGCCTTTCCGCCGTCCGGCGAGCGGGGCCGGCAATTGCTGGCGCTTGCCAGGGAGCTTGGCATAGCCACGGAGGGAATGACGCAATGACGCGCAAGCAGAAGCGCCTTGCGGTGATCGCCGGCGGGATGAGTTTCATCCTGGCGGCGGTGTTGTTGGTGATGTTCGCCTTCAGCCAATCGGTGGCCTATTTCTACATGCCGGCCGATCTTGCCAAGACGCCGGTGGCGCCGGAGACCCGCATCCGGCTCGGCGGCCTGGTCGGGGCGGGCAGCGTCGTACGCGGCGCCGGCTCGACGGTGGAGTTTTCCGTCACCGACGGCAGCGCCAATGCGGTGAAGGTCAGATATACCGGCATCCTGCCCGATCTGTTCCGCGAGGGCCAGGGGGTGGTCACCGAGGGCATGTTTGCCGCCGGAACGAACATCTTTACCGCCGACACCGTGCTGGCCAAGCATGACGAGACCTATATGCCGAAGGAGGTGGCCGACAAGCTGAAACAGCAGGGGCTGTGGCAGGAAGGCCAAGGGCGAGCAGGCAAGGGGCAGGAGGCCAAAGCGACGCCATGATCATCGAGATCGGCCATTACACTTTGGTGCTGGCGCTGGCGACGGCGCTGATCGTCTCGATCGTGCCGCTGATCGGCGCCCGCCGCCATGATCCGGCGATGATGGATGTGGCGAGCGTCGGTTCGCTTGTCATGTTTGCCCTCGTCGCCTTTGCCTTCGCCGTCCTGACCTATGCCCATGTCGTCTCCGACTTCTCGGTCGAGAACGTTTGGGAGAATTCGCACTCTCTGGTGCCGCTGATCTACAAATATTCCGGCGTCTGGGGCAATCACGAGGGATCGATGATGCTCTGGCTGTTGATCCTGGCGCTGTTCAGCGCCCTGGTCGCGATCTTCGGCGCCAACCTGCCGGAGACGCTGAAGGCCAATGTGCTGGCCGTCCAGGCCTGGATTTCGCTCGCCTTCACCCTGTTCATCCTGTTGACCTCCAATCCCTTCCTGCGGCTCGATCCGGCCCCGGCCGAGGGCCGCGATCTCAATCCGGTGCTGCAGGATATTGGCCTCGCCATCCACCCGCCGCTGCTCTATCTCGGCTATGTCGGCTTTTCCGTCTGCTTCTCCTTTGCCGTGGCGGCTCTCCTGGAAGGCCGGATCGACGCCGCCTGGGCCCGCTGGGTCAGACCCTGGACGCTGGCTGCCTGGACCTGTCTGACGCTTGGCATCGCCATGGGCTCCTACTGGGCCTATTACGAGCTCGGCTGGGGCGGCTGGTGGTTCTGGGATCCGGTGGAGAACGCCTCCTTCATGCCGTGGCTTGCCGGCACGGCGCTCTTACATTCGGCGCTCGTCATGGAAAAGCGCGAGGCGCTGAAGATCTGGACGGTGCTGCTCGCCATTCTGACCTTCTCGCTGTCGCTGATGGGCACCTTCCTGGTGCGCTCCGGCGTGCTGACCTCGGTGCATGCCTTCGCCAGCGATCCCACCCGCGGCGTCTTTATCCTGTCGATCCTCTTGATTTTCATCGGCGGGGCGCTGTCGCTGTTTGCCCTGCGGGCGCCGAAGCTTGCGGCCGGCGGGCTGTTTGCGCCGATCTCGCGAGAAGGCGCTCTCGTCCTCAACAATCTGATCCTGACGGTCGCCTGCGGCACGGTCTTGACCGGCACGCTCTATCCGCTGCTGCTGGAGACGCTGACCGGCGACAAGATCTCGGTCGGGCCGCCCTTCTTCAACCTGACCTTCGGCCTGCTGATGGCGCCGCTGCTCGTCATTGTGCCGTTCGGGCCGCTGCTTTCCTGGAAGCGCGGCGATCTGCTCGGCGCCCTGCAGCGGCTCTATGCCGTAGCCGGCCTCGCCTTCGCCGCCGCTCTGGTCTTCTTCTATCTCCAACATGGCGGGCCGGTGCTCTCGGTGCTCGGGCTGGCGGCCGGGCTGTTCCTGATCTTCGGCGCCATTGCCGATCTCTGGTATCGGGCCGGCATCGGCAAGGTGGCGGGCGCCATCGCCTGGCGCCGCCTGTCGGGCCTGCCGCGCTCGGCCTTCGGCACGGCGCTCGCCCATGCCGGGCTCGGCGTCAGCGTGCTCGGCATCGTCGCCGTCACCACCTTCCAGAGCGAACATGTCGTCGAGATGAAGCCGGGCGCTACGGTCGAAGCCGGCGGCTACAGCCTTGAGTTCGACGGCATGCGGTCGGGCAGGGGACCGAACTATACCGAGGAGCGCGGCCACTTCACCATCCGCCGCGCCGGTGTCACCATTGCCGATACCTGGTCGGCCAAGCGGCTCTATACCGCCCGGCAGATGCCGACGACGGAGGCGGGTATCCTGACCTTCGGCCTCAGCCAGCTCTATGTCTCATTGGGCGACGCCACCAAGGACGGCGGCATTGTCGTGCGCATCTGGTGGAAGCCATTCATCCTCTGCATCTGGGGCGGCGCCTTGATCATGGCCGCCGGCGGCCTCGTCTCGCTCTCCGACCGGCGTCTGCGCGTCGGCGCACCGCGGAGAAAGGCCAAGGCAAAGCCGGCAGCGCCTGTGATGAAGGCGGCGGAATGATGCGCTCGCACCTTTTTTCCGCTTCTCCCCGTCGGGGAGAAGATGCCCGAAGGGCAGATGAGGGGGCCGAGCGCCAGAGCCGCGAGGATTTTGAGCGCAAGCGAAAGGTCGTTATTGCTGCGAGGGATCGCCCCCTCATCCGCCCTGTCGGGCACCTTCTCCCCGAGGGGAGAAGAGGGATGCCGCTTCTCTCCAGGCTTCTCGTCATTCTCTTCCTCCTCTTCGCGCCAGTCCAGGCCTTCGCCGTCAATCCCGATGAGGTGCTGGCCGATCCGGTGCTGGAGGCCCGCGCCCGCGCCCTGTCGGCCGAACTGCGCTGCATGGTCTGCCAGAATCAGTCGATCGACGATTCCAATGCCGAGCTCGCCAAGGATCTCCGCATGCTTGTGCGCGAGCGCATCAGCAACGGCGACAGCGATGAGGCGGTGCTCAACTATATCGTCTCGCGCTACGGCGAATTCGTGCTTCTGAAGCCTCGGCTCAGCGTGAGGACGGTATTGCTCTGGGGCGCCCCGGTGCTGCTGGTCCTTGCCGGCGGCGTGTCGCTGCTCGTTTTTGCGCGCAAGAGGACAGGCCTGCCGACCGGAAGCAAGCTGACGCCGGAAGAGCAGGCGCGGTTGAGCGAGCTTCTGGATAAGTAACGTCTGAATAGCGATCGTTCGTCGCGATGGCTCGGGCTCGCGCAAGCAGAGATCACAAACATTACCAACTTTTCATTGGCCGGACAGTTCGCAGTAAGGTGCGGCGTCCTATATCTTAAGTCATCGACTGATCCGGCGTCGCCGGTCTGAAGATCTAAGAACAAGAGAAGGTGCTCCAATGCTGAAGAATTTCAACGGACGTCCGTCCCTCGCCACTGTGCTCAAGGCTTCTACCGTCGCTGGTATCGCAGCCGCTGTGCTCGCAACCGGCGTTCCGCTCGAAATTACCCGGTCTTACGCTGAAGCGGTCAAGGTTCAGGCCCCCGCCGTCCCGAGCTTCGCCAATGTCGTCGATGCCGTTTCGCCCGCCGTCGTTTCCGTTCGCGTCGAAAACCGCGTCAATCCCGTTGCCGACAACAATGACGGCTTCTCCTTCGATTTCAATGGCCGCGGCTTCGACGATCTGCCCGATGATCACCCGCTGAAGCGATTCTTCCGTCAGTTTGGCCAGGATCCGAACGACCAGCAGGGCCACCAGCGCCGCTTCGGCCAGAACGGCCCCGGTGGTCCGGGCGGGCCGAACGGTCCGGGCGGCAAGGGCCGTCTGCGTCCGGTCGCGCAAGGCTCCGGGTTCTTCATCTCCGAGGATGGCTACATCGTCACCAACAACCATGTTGTTTCCGACGGCCAGGCCTTCGTCGCCGTCATGAATGACGGCACCGAACTCGACGCCAAGCTGATCGGCAAGGATCCGCGCACCGACCTCGCCGTGCTGAAGGTCGACGGCAAGGGCAAGAAGTTCACCTATGTCAACTGGGCCGACGACAACAATGTCCGGGTCGGCGACTGGGTCGTCGCCGTCGGCAACCCCTTCGGTCTCGGCGGCACCGTCACCGCCGGCATCATCTCGGCCCGCGGCCGCGATATCGGTTCCGGTCCCTATGACGATTACCTGCAGGTGGATGCGGCCGTGAACCGCGGCAACTCCGGCGGTCCGACTTTCAACCTCAATGGCGAAGTCGTCGGCATCAATACCGCGATCTTCTCGCCGTCGGGCGGCAGCGTCGGTATCGCCTTCGCCATTCCGGCCTCGACTGCCAAGGATGTCGTCGCCGACCTGATGAAGGATGGCCAGGTATCCCGCGGCTGGTTGGGCGTCCAGATCCAGCCGGTGACCAAGGATATCGCCGAGTCCATCGGCCTTTCGGAGCCGAGCGGCGCTCTCGTTGTCGCCCCGCAGCCCGGCTCGCCGGGTGACAAAGCCGGCATGAAGGCCGGTGACGTCGTCACGGCACTGAATGGCGAAACCATCAAGGATGCCCGTGAGCTCAGCCGCCGCATCGGTGCGATGCAGCCGGGCAGCAAGGCCGAGCTTTCGGTCTGGCGCGCCGGCAAGGCCCAGTCGCTCACGGTCGAACTCGGCACGCTGCCGGCCGATCAGAAGGATGCCAATGCCGATGACAACAACAATCAGCCGCAGCAGCCTGAGGCACCGGCTTCCGAGAAGGCGCTTGCCGATCTCGGTCTGACCGTCGGCCCATCCGATGACGGCAAGGGCCTGGCGATCACCGGCATCGATCCCGACTCCGATGCCGCCGACAAGGGCATCAAGGAAGGCGAAAAGATCACCTCGGTCAACAATCAGGAGGTCTCCACCGCCGCCGATGTCGTTAAGGTGCTGAACCAGGCCAAGAAGGACGGCCGCACCCGCGCCCTGTTCCAGATCCAGTCCAGCGAAGGAAGCCGTTTCGTCGCGCTTCCGATCAACGGCCAGGGCTGATCCGCAAAGAAAATCGGAGCCGTGCGGACCAAGGTCCGCGCGGCTCGTTTCTTCTGACCTTTCAAGGATGATCGCGATGAGCGCCGCCCCGCAGCAAGATGCTTTGAGCCTTGCCGAAACGCAGCCGGTGGGTAATGTCGGCCGCATGAAGATTCTCATCATCGAAGATGATCTCGAAGCCGCGGCCTACCTCACGAAAGCCTTTCGCGAGGCGGGCATCGTCGCCGATCACGCCAGCGACGGCGAGGCCGGCTTGTTCATGGGATCGGAGAACACCTACGACGTTATCGTCATCGACCGCATGCTGCCGCGCCGGGACGGACTTTCGGTCATCAGCGAATTGCGCCGCAAGGGCATCCATACGCCGGTCCTCATCCTTTCGGCGCTCGGCCAGGTCGATGACCGTGTCACCGGCCTTCGTGCCGGCGGCGACGATTACCTGCCGAAGCCCTATGCCTTCAGTGAGTTGCTGGCGCGCGTCGAAGTGCTCGGCCGCCGCAAGGGCACGCCGGAACAGGACGTCGTCTATCGCGTCGGCGACCTGGAACTCGACCGGCTCTCCCACGAGGTCCGACGCGGCGGCAAGGAAATCCCGCTACAGCCGCGCGAGTTCCGCCTGCTCGAATATCTGATGAAGAATGCCGGCCAGGTGGTCACCCGCACGATGCTGCTCGAAAATGTCTGGGACTATCACTTCGACCCGCAGACCAACGTCATCGACGTCCATGTCTCGCGCCTGCGCTCGAAGATCGAGAAGGACTTCAGCCAGCCGCTCCTCAAAACCATCCGGGGTGCGGGGTATATGATCAAGGATGAGGGATGAGCCGCTTCAGGGTTCTCTTCAAGTCCACTGCAGTCCGCCTCTCGGCACTCTACATTCTGCTATTCGCCATCTGCGCCGCGACGCTCGTCTTTTATGTGACGGCGATGTCGGAACGGCTGCTGACAGGCCAGATTCGCGACGCCGTCCGGCAGGAGGTGGAGCAGGTGCAGCGCGCCTATGACACCGGCGGCATGAACCTCCTGCTGCGCACGATGGAGCGGCGTGCCCGCCAGCCCGGGGCCAATCTCTATATCATCGCCGGTCCCTCGGGGGATATCCTCGCCGGCAACGTCGCCTCGGTGCAGCCGGGTGTCTTCGAGGAGGTCGGCTGGACCTCGGCTCCCTTCGCTTATCAGCGTTATACAGACGGTGGCGGCGTCGAGCGCCGGCACAAGGCGATCGCCAACATTTTCGTGCTCGACAACGGCTTAAGAATTCTGGTCGGCCGAGACCTCGGCGATCCCGAGCGTTTCCGCCTGCTAGTACGCCAGGCGTTGATGGTGGCTTTGGCGATCATGGGGCTCGGCGCGATCATCATCTGGTTCGGCATCGGCCGCAACGCACTGAAACGGATCGACCGCATGTCGGATGCGAGCAAGAAGATCATGGCAGGCGATCTGTCGCAGCGTCTGCCGGTCGGCGGATCGGGCGACGAATTCGACCGGCTGTCTATGTCGCTGAACACCATGCTCGAACGCATAGAGAAGCTGAATGAAGGCTTGCGGCAGGTTTCCGACAACATCGCCCATGATCTCAAGACCCCGCTGACACGGCTGCGCAACAAGGCCGCCGATGCGCTTGATATGACGGATGGCGATACGCGTCGCGTCGCCCTCGAAGGCATTATTAGCGAATCGGATCAGCTGATCCGCACCTTCAACGCCCTGCTGATGATCTCCCGCGTGGAGGCCGGGTCGGTCGCGGCGGAGATGTCGCCGGTCGAGCTTTCGGCCATCGTTTCCGACAGCGCCGAGCTTTACGAACCGGCGGCGGAGGAGGCCGGTCTCGGCCTCAGCGCCAGCGTCGAGCCGGGCATCGAGGTGCAGGGCAATCGCGAGTTGATCGGCCAGGCGATCTTCAATCTGCTCGACAATGCGATCAAATATTCCTCCGATACGGCAGGGGCGGGCGAAGTGTCGCTCAAGCTTGCCCGCCATCCGGACGGCATCTGCCTGTCGGTGGCCGACCACGGGCCTGGCATTCCGGCCGACCGGCGCGACGATGTGGTGAAGCGCTTCGTTCGCCTCGACGAGAGCCGTTCGAAGCCAGGCACAGGGCTTGGACTTTCGCTGGTGGAAGCAGTGATGGAGCTGCATAACGGCCGGCTGGAGCTCTCCGACACCAATCCCGAAAAGCCCGAACAGCGCGGACTGACCGTCAGCATGATCTTCCCGACCAAGGCTGCCTGAAGTCCCGAATTACGATAGGCTGAATCGCGTATTGGCGGTTTTCCGCCAGGACCCTAAGTTAAACTCGGAACGAAGGCAGTGACCGCGATTCCGGTGATCGCCACTTCTTTTGCCGAGCCAGGGAGAGCGCATGCTGACGAAATCGACGCATGGCCTGAAGGATGTCGCCGAAGGGCTGCTGCGTCCGTTGAGCCAGACCGAGCTGAAGCTGGCGCTGACCGATCTTCAGGAGGCGGGCAAAAGCGAACCGTCGGTTGCGGCGATGCTGAAGACGGAAGGGCGGCTGCGCGATTTCATCGCCGCCGTGCTGTCGCTGTCGCCCTACCTGCGTGAAATTGTCAATCTCGATCCCGCCATCCTCGCCGGCGCCATCAGTGAACCGTTGGAGCCGCAGATCGAGGCGCTGATCGCCGAGGCGCGGGGCTGCTGGCGGCCGGACAGCGAGGGCGCCGCACCCGCGGAATCTGTGGTGATGAGCAGGCTGCGCATCATCAAGCGCAAGGCTGCTTTCCTCGTTGCCGTTGCCGATCTCTCGCGCATCTTCGACGGACGAGCGACGACGGCCTTTCTCAGCAGGCTTGCCGAAGCGTCGGTCGCGGCCGCGATCGACCATCTGCTGCTTTCGGCGCATGAGGGCGGCAAGCTCAGGCTGCGCGATCCGGCGCAGCCAAGCGAGGGCTCGGGCCTGATCGTGCTCGGCATGGGCAAGCTCGGCGCGTCCGAACTCAACTATTCCTCCGATATCGATCTCGTCGTCTTCTTCGACGAAGAAGCCGGAATCGTGCCCGACCCGGGTGATGCGATCGAGATCTTTCCCAGGATGATGCGCCGGCTGGTGCGCATCCTGCAGGAGCGTACCGCGGACGGTTACGTCTTCCGCACCGATCTCAGATTGCGCCCGGATCCCGGCTCGACGCCGCTGGCGATCTCCGTCGACGCGGCGATGATCTATTACGAGGGCAGGGGCCAGAACTGGGAACGGGCGGCCTTCATCAAGGCGCGCGCCGTGGCCGGAGACCTTGCGGCCGGCGGCGAGTTCCTGCGCGGGCTCGGTCCTTTCGTCTTCCGCAAATATCTCGATTACGCGGCAATCGCCGATATCCATTCGATCAAGCGGCAGATCCACGCTCACAAGGGCCATGGTGCGATCGCGGTCAAGGGCCATAATGTCAAGCTCGGCCGCGGCGGAATCCGCGAGATCGAATTCTTTGTCCAGACGCAGCAGCTGATCGCCGGCGGCCGCATGCCGGCGCTGCGCGGCCGGGCGACGGAGGAGACGCTCGGCGAACTCACCAAGGCGAAATGGATCGATGAGCAGACACGCGACGAGTTGACGGAGGCCTATTGGTTCCTGCGTGACGTCGAGCATCGCATCCAGATGGTCCGCGACGAGCAGACTCACCTTCTGCCGGAGACCGATGCCGACCTGAAGCGCATCGCATTCATGATGGGCTTTTCCGACATGCCGACCTTCTCCGAAAGGCTGGTCGGCGTGCTGAAGACGGTGGAGCGTCGTTATGCTCGCCTTTTCGAACAGGAGACCAGGCTTTCGACCGAAACCGGAAACCTCGTCTTCACCGGCCAGGGCGACGACCCGGACACGCTGGAGACGCTGAAGAAGCTTGGTTTCACCAGGCCATCCGACATTTCCCGGGTCATCCGCACCTGGCATTATGGTCGCTATCGCGCGACGCAATCGGTGGAGGCGCGCGAAAGGCTGACGGAGCTGACGCCCGAGCTGCTGCGCGTCTTCGGCGAAAGCAAGCGCGCCGATGAGGCGCTGCTGCGCTTCGACAGCTTCATCTCGGGCCTTCCCGCCGGCATCCAGCTCTTCTCACTGCTCGGCAGCAATCCGGCGCTCCTGTCGCTGATCGTCAACATCATGTCCTCAGCACCCCGCTTGGCCGAGGTGATCGCCGCCAGGCCGCATGTCTTCGACGGCATGCTCGACCCCGGCCTGATGGCCGAGCTGCCGACGCGCGACTATCTCGGCGAACGCCTGAAGGGCTCGCTCGTCCAGGCGCGCCATTATGAGGAGGTGCTCGACCGGCTGCGCATCTTCGCCGCCGAACAGCGCTTCCTGATCGGCATCCGCCTGCTCACCGGCGCAATCAATGGGGCAATGGCCGCTCGCGCCTTCACCCATCTCGCCGACCTCATCATCGCAGCCGCACTCGATGCCGTGACGAGCGAGATGCGGGCCGCACATGGCGATTATCCCGGCGGCCGCATCGCCATATCAGGCATGGGCAAGCTCGGCAGCTTCGAGCTGACGGCAGGTTCCGACATCGATCTGATCCTGCTCTATGATTATGACGACGCGGCGTCGGAATCCGATGGGCCGAAGCCGCTCGATGCGACGCGTTATTTCACCCGCATTACCCAGCGACTGATCGCCGCGTTGTCGGCGCCGACCGCCGAGGGCGTGCTTTATGAGGTCGACATGCGGCTGCGCCCGTCCGGCAACAAGGGCCCGGTCGCCACCCGCATCAATGCCTTCGGCAAGTACCAGCGCGAGGAGGCCTGGACCTGGGAGCATATGGCGCTCAGCCGCGCCCGGCTGATTTCGGGCGATGAAAGCCTGATCGCCGAGGCGGAACATATCATCCGCGAGGTGCTGACTTCAGATCGCGACATCGCCAAGGTGGCGCATGACGTCGCCGAGATGCGCGAACTGATCGACAAGGAAAAGCCGCCCTCCGGCCCATGGGACTTGAAGCAGATCCCCGGCGGCGTCATCGATCTCGAATTCATTGCCCAATATCTGGCGTTGATCGCGCCAACCAGGGGCGTCGGCATTGCCTTGAACGGCAAGAGCACCGGCGAGGCTCTTAAGCTGCTCGGCGACCGGCTGATGTCGGCAGCTGACCTCGACACATGCCTCGAAGCCTTCGCGCTCTACACCAGTCTTTCACAGCTGATCCGGCTCTGCATCGAGAGCGACTTCGACCCGAACGACGCGCCTGCTGGCCTCATCGAGCTCGTCTGCCGTGCCGGCGACTGCCCTGACATCAGAACACTTGAGGGAGAGGTGAAGCGGCTTTCGAAAGCAGTGAGAAAGATATTCGTCAATACCGTGAAAGCTTAGACATCATCCGGAATACGCAGCGAGATCACTGTCCCGACTGCTTCGCGTGAGCGGATCTTCATGCGCCCACCATGCAGCGAAGTCAGTGAGCGGGAGATGGCAAGTCCGAGGCCGGAGCCGCCCTTGCTCTTGGCGTACTGGCTCTGCACCTGCTCGAAGGGCTGACCGATCTTCGACAGCGCCGAGCGCGGGATGCCGATGCCTGTATCGGCGATGGTGACGACGACGGCGCCGTCGACGCGGCGCGTGCGCAAGGCGATGCGGCCGCCATCGTCGGTGAATTTCACCGCATTGGAGAGCAGGTTGAGCAGCACCTGTTTCATCGCCCGGCGGTCGGCCGTCAGCGTCAGGCCCGACGAGATGCGCTGTTCGATGACGATGTTCTTTTCGGCCGCCGGAATGGCGGTGAAACGCAGGCTTTCCTCGATCAGCGGCACGAGGTCGATGCGCTCGCGGTGCAGCTTCAGGTGGCCGGCCTCGATCTTCGACATGTCGAGAATGTCACTGATGACGTTGAGCAGATGTTTGCCGCTGTCATGGATATCGCGGGCATATTCGTCGTATTTCAGCGAGCCGAGCGGCCCGAACATCTGGTTCTGCAGAATCTCGGAGAAGCCGAGGATGGCGTTGAGCGGGGTGCGCAGCTCATGCGACATGTTGGCGAGGAATTCCGACTTCGCCTTGTTGGCGGCCTCGGCGCGTTCCTTCTCCGCCTGATAATTGGCGTTGGCCGTCGAGAGCTCGGCCTTCTGGAGCTCCAGCGTCTGGCGCGAGGCGGAGAGATCGCCGATCGTCGCCATCAGCCGGCGTTCGGATTCCCGCAGCCGCTCCTGATGCCGTTTCATCAGCGTGATATCGGTACCCACCGAAACGCGGCCGCCGTCGCGCGTGCGCCGTTCATTGATCTGTAGCCAGCGCTCGTCGGCAAGCTGCACCTCCGTCGTGCGCCCCGAGCCGTCGGCATCGGCGACCCGCCGCTCGATGACCGGGCGGGCGGCGGCGGCATTGACGATCGAGCGTTCGGTGCCGGGCACCAGCACGCTGTCCGGCAGGCCGTAGGCTTCCTGGAAATGCGTGTTACACATGACGAGCCGGTCGTTCTTGTCCCAGAGCACGAAGGCTTCCGAGGTGCATTCGATGGCGTCGGCGAGCCGCTGGTCGGCTTCGGCATAGCGCTGGGCGAGCCGGTGTTGTTCGGTGACATCCATGGCGATGCCGATCAGGTGCATGCGGCCGGAATTGCTGCGGATCACCTGGGCGCGGGCGCGCATCCAGACATAGTGGCCGCCGGCATGGCGCATGCGGAAGATCTGGTCGACCTGGCCGGAATGGCCGTTGGCGATGGCGCGTGCGATCTCGTAGAGACCGCCATCATCCGGATGCATCAGCCGCGCGGCTTCGCCGAAGCCCAGCGTCTTGTCCGAACCCGGCAGGCCGAGCATGTCGTACATCGAGCGCGACCAGAAGAATTCGCGGTTCTCGAAGTCGAAATCCCAGAGGCCGCAGCGGCCGCGCGACAGCGCCGTCTCGACGCGCAGGTTCGATTCCAGGAAGATATCGTCGGCGTCGCGGGCGCGTTTCACCTGGGTGTAATAGGCGTAGAGGATGACGAGCAGGATCGACGATATGCCCGCAAACAGCGTGACGTTGAGCGCCAGTTCCTCGCGCCAGACCTGGCTGATCTCCTCAAGCGAGGTGGCGGCAACGATATAGCCCCCGGCATTGCCCATCAAAGTGATCTCGGCATAGTGCGGCACGCCGCCGATCGTGGTCTCGATGACGCCGGCCCGATCGCCGAAACGCCGGATCGCCGAAACCTCCGGGAAAAAATCGCCGACATTGCTGCCGACATGCGAAAGCCCGGCGGTCGTTGCGGCGAAAACCTTGCCGCTGGCCTGCACCAGCAGCACGAAAGCGCCACTGTCCAGCCGGTCCTGCGGCAGGTACTTGGTGAGGCGCGTCTGCGCCTGGCCGATATCGCCGCTGTCGAAGATCTGGGCCGCATCGGCAAACACGGCCGAGGCAGTCGCCGCCGAGAGCGCTGTGGCATGGCGGGCGGAAGCCTCCAGCCGGGCATATTCATTCATCATGCCGAAGAAATGCGAGGCGGCGACGACGGAGAGGAAGGCAATGATCAGCGCCGGAATGGTGCGCTTCAAGACGAGCTCCGCCTTCGGCAGATGACGAAGGAGCGGTTCCGATGTCGCATGACCGGAAAGGCTGTTTCGCCAGGCTTTCAGCCCGTCAAAATCGACACGCAGCCGTCCTCCGGCCACGGTTGCCCGCCGCACGTTCATCATCTCTTCGCCTTGTCCCTCGTGTGATTCGCGCGCCGCTCGCTCGAACCTGACATAGAGAATCACGGGTGATTCGCCTTGTCCAGAGGCAAAGGTAAAAATCCGTTAACTATCTAAATTTCTGTATTTTTTGCGCTATTCGAATCAGCGGTCCGGCCGGCCGTCACGTCCTGCGCGGCGGCCGGTTCGGCAAATCACCCTTTAAGCGTGCGCTCGACGATATCGCGGACGTCAGTGGAAAGGTTGGGCGCCTGTTCGATCCTGCTCAATGCGGCGCGGGCGTGATTGGCGCGCGTCGGCTCCAGCGAGCGCCAGGAGCGCATCGAGGTCAGAATGCGGGCGGCAAGCTGGGGGTTGCGCTCGTCGATTTCGAGAATTTCGCCCGCGAGGAAATGATAGCCTTCGCCGTCGGCACGGCCGAAGCCCGTCGGATTGGCAAAGGCAAAAGTGCCGACCAGCGCCCGCATTCTGTTCGGATTGGTCCGCCTGAAGAGCGAATTCTCCATCAGGGCGCGCACCCGTTCCAGGGTCTTGGCGCCTGGAATGCCGGCCTGAATGGAGAACCATTTGTCGATGACGAGCGCGTTTTCTGCGAAGCGGTCGCGGAAGGCGGCAAGCGCCTGACCCGTCTCGGCACTCTCGGGAAAATGATGAGCGAGAAGCGTCAGCGCATGGCTGAGATCGGTCATATTGTTGGCCGCGTCGAAGGCGGCCTTGGCGCGAACCGGTGTCTGCTCGGCATAGGAGAGGTAGGTGAGGGCGCTATTGCGCAGCGCGCGCAGGCCGGCGCTTTTGGCATCCGGGCTGAAATTGCCTGATCTCGTCATTGCAGCGTAGAGGTCGGCAAAGATGCTCTTTCCGGCATCGGCGATCTGTTTCAGGATCGCCTGCCGGCCGGCATGGATGGCGTCGGGATCGTTATTGCCGCCGAGTTCGCGGGCAATATCGGATTCGCTCGGCAGAGCCAGCGCCTGGGCGCGGAAGGCGGGCTCGAGGCTCTCGTCGGCGGCAGCCGCAATCAGCGTCTCGACGAAGGTCGCCTCGCAGGCGACAGGCTTGCCCTCACGCGCATCGCGGGCAGCTTTGAGAAGGTTCGGCAGCGCCAGATCGGTCAGCGCCTGCCAGCGGGCGAAGTGATCCGTCTCATAACGGGCGAGGCGGGCAAGATCGGCCGGGCTCTGATCGAAATGCAGGTTGATCGGCGCCGAGAAGCTGCGGTTGATCGAGACGACCGGGCGCGAGCCGATGCCGTGGAATATCGCCGTCTGTGCGCGGTCGGTGAGGTGCAGCACCTCGCCGGAATATTCCGCTCCGCTGACCGAGCTCGGCTCGATCTTGCCGCCGTTTTCGCCGAAGAGTGCGAGGCTGAGCGGAATATGCATCGGTTCCTTGCTCGACTGGCCGGGTGTTGCCGGGACCATCTGCTCGAGCGACAGGGTGAAGGTGCCGGCAGCCGGATCATAGCCGCCCGATGCGGTGACGAGCGGCGTGCCGGCCTGATGGTACCAGAGCGAGAATTGCGTGAGGTCGCGCCCGCTCGCATCCTCGAAACATTTGACGAAATCCTCGATCGTCACGGCCTGGCCGTCATGGCGGTCGAAATAGAGGTCCATGCCCTTATTGAAGTCGTCTTTGCCGATGAGCGTCGCGATCATCCGCGTGACTTCGCTGCCCTTTTCGTAGACAGTCCGCGTGTAGAAATTGTTGATCTCGCGATATGTCGTCGGCCGCACCGGATGGGCCAGAGGGCCGCCATCCTCCGGAAACTGCTCGGATTTCAGGTGGCGCACATCGGCGATGCGCTTGACCGGGCGCGAGCGCTGATCGGAGGAAAATTCCTGGTCGCGATAGACCGTCAGGCCTTCCTTGAGGCACAGCTGGAACCAGTCGCGGCAGGTGATGCGGTTGCCGGTCCAATTGTGGAAATATTCATGCGCTATGACCGCTTCGATATTGGCGTAGTCGGCATCGGTCGCGGTCTCGGGATCGGCAAGGACATATCTGTCGTTGAAGACGTTGAGCCCCTTGTTCTCCATCGCCCCCATGTTGAAGTCGGAGACGGCGACGATCATGAAGATGTCGAGATCATATTCGCGCCCGAACCGCTCTTCGTCCCACTTCATCGAGCGCTTCAGCGCATCCATAGCATAGGCTGCGCGGGGCTCCTTGCCGTGTTCGACATAGATCTTCAGCACCACTTCGCGGCCGGACATGGTGGTGAAGGTATCTTCGACGACGCCGAGATCGCCGGCGACCAGCGCAAAGAGATAGCTTGGCTTCGGATGCGGATCGAACCAGGCGGCGAAATGCTTGCCGGGGCCGTAGCCGGCGCCGCCGAGGAAGTTGCCGTTCGACAGCAGCAGCGGGTTGGCGTCCTTCTCGGCGATGATGTTGACCGTGAACGGAGCAAGCACGTCGGGCCGGTCGGGGAAATAGGTGATGCGGCGGAAGCCCTCCGCCTCGCACTGCGTGCAGTAGATGTCGCCGGTGCGGTAAAGGCCCATCAGCTGGGTATTGGCTTCAGGATTGATGATCGTGGTGATCGTCAGCTCGAAAGGAGCGCTCTCCGGCAGGTCGCGCACCGTCAGGCTTTCCGGCGTCGCGTCATAACGTGAAGGGTCAAGCTCCACCTGGTCGAACAGCAGCCCCGCCAGCGTCAGCTCGTCGCCGTCAAGCACGATCGGCGCGGCAATGTCGGCGCCCGGACGCCGATGAAAGATGAGACGCGCTTCGACCTTCGTCTCCGTCGGATCAAGTTCGAATGTCAGGTCCACGCGTTCCAGCACGAAGTCGGTGGGACGGTAATCTGCCAGATGAATGACCTGGCCGGTATCTGTTCGCATGGTGTTTCCTGAAGACCGTTATTTGACAACCGCGGATACAGAGGCGGGCGCACTCTGCCTAAATTGCCGGGCATGATTACATTAAAGTCTGAACTAAAGTTAAAGCAAACTGCTGGCAAACGCGAAGTTCGCAGGCAAAATATAAGCGGATAGACGTGGCTGTCGGCCGAAAGGCGCTATATCGGATCGAGCGCCGCAAGCGCCGCTCTCCCGCCTGACCGGTCGGATTGGATGCGAAAAGCGATAAATTTTCGCCCATCTCGATTTTCTTTAGCTACGATGACAGACGTCACTCGCCGCGTCCCCGAGTCGGACGCGTCTCCCCGTCCTGTTAAGTCAGCATCAGAGCCAGGATCATGCACTCGGTTCTCAGAAACCCGATGAGAGGCATTGCGCTGAAAGTCTCGTCGGTCGTGGTCTTCCTGGCCATGCAGACCTTCATCAAGCTGGCCGGCCCGGATATCCCGCCGGGCCAGGTCACCTTCTGCAGGTCCTTCTTCGCGCTCTTCCCGATCATGGCCTATCTCGCCTATATCGGCCAGCTGCGCGCCGCCTTCCACACCGCCAACCCGGTCGGCCACCTGAAGCGCGGCACGATCGGCATCCTGTCGATGGCTTTCGGTTTTTACGGACTGCTGCATCTGCCGCTGCCGGAGGCGATCGCGCTCGGCTACGCCTTGCCGCTCGTCGCCGTTATCTTCGCTGCGGTTTTTCTCGGCGAGACCGTGCGCATCTATCGCTGGAGCGCCGTCCTCGTCGGCATCGTCGGTGTCGCTATCGTCTCCTGGCCGAAACTGACGCTGTTGCGCGACGGCGGCATGCAAGCCGAACAGGCCCTCGGCGCGCTTTGCGTGCTGCTCTCGGCCGTTCTCGGCGGCATGGCGATGATCCAGGTGCGTCGTCTCGTCGAGGAGGAGAAGACTGCGACGATCGTTTTGTATTTTTCGCTCACCGCGTCGGTCTTCTCGCTGGCTTCCCTTCCTTTCGGCTGGCTCGTCCTGCCATGGTCGTCGGCGCTTTATCTGGTCGCTGCCGGCTTTTGCGGTGGCGTTGCCCAGATTCTGCTGACGGAAAGCTACCGCCATGCCGATGTCTCCACCATCGCGCCGTTCGAATATACCTCGATCCTGCTCGGCGGTATCGTCGGCTACTTCGTGTTCGGCGATGTGCCGACCGTCACCATGCTGATCGGTACCGTCATCGTCGTTGCTGCCGGTATCTTCATCATTTATCGCGAGCATCAGCTGGGCATCGAACAGCGAGAGGCGCGCAAGGCGACGACGCCGCAAGCCTGAGGTTCCGACCGGCCTATTTAACGCAGAGATTGCCGTCGTGCGCGGCTTGCTTCCGGTGAGCGAAAAGAATGGCGAATTCTTGGGATGGCGTCGACCTGCGGAATGTGGTTGTTGAACATGAGAAACTATCATTTATTCAATGCTATGCATGTCTGAATGAGCCGGTTTGCGGCTTCGATATTACTGCTCCGAACGCTGGCCTGCGAGCGGAGATGGAGAAAAGCATAATGGCGTTCACGGCGGAGCAATTGGCGGGGAACTGCTCCTTTTTGATGAGCATCCGCTTTCTGGCTGGGCAGACGCGCGGCATGTTCGACGCCGGTCCGCGTTTGGCGCGACTGCTCGCCTCCCATCAGCGCTGGCTCCTGACTCAGACCGCCTATGCGCTTCACCTGGAATATGATCCGCGCGACCCGACGTCGGGTTTCACCGCCGTTCGGCTGACCGGTCGCATCACCGCACACAAGGTGGCGAGCCGTAACACCGTGCTCGCCTTCATCGAAGAACTCTATACCTACCGCTTCATCACCCACACGCCTGGTGACGAGCGGCGCCGGCCACGACATTTCGAACCGGCCAATGTCAGCCACCAGGCGATGTTTGGCTGGATCCACGCCAATCTGGCCGCTCTCGACCTGCTCGATGGCGGCGAAAGGGCGACCTTTTTCCAGGCAAATCCAGCATTGATGAAGCTCGTTCAGCCGCGCATTGCCCGCCATTGCCTGGAAGATGCCGCCTGGCGGGAGCCGCCGGAGCAGGTGGCACAGTTTCTCTGGACGGAAGCCGGCGGCCTCGTCGTCGACAACTTCATCAGCCGAATGGATATCGAGAACACCGAGTCCGACAGGTTTGTCGTCGGCCGCGTCGAAACCCGCGCGCTCGCCGCCGATTTCATGATGTCGCGCACGCACCTGCAGAGGCTCTTGGCAAAGGCGGCGCAGCGCGGCTGCGTCGGCTGGCATGACGAGCCGCGCAAGACGCGGCTCTGGATATCGCGGGATTTTGTCGAAGAATATTGCGCCTGGCAGGCCGTCAAGTTCGCCTATGTCGACGAAGCCTTCGAATGGGCGAAAGCCCGGATCGAAGAGATGGCAGTCTGATCAGAGAACGATCGCCGCTGCACCCGCGCCAAGATCCGAGGCGGAATCGGCAGGCCTGACCGACAGCTCGCGCTCATATTCCCGCGGCGCAGACCGCGACGCGGATATGTTCGAAGGTTTCGATGTTGCGCAGAAGCGATAGCAGGATCGTCGACATGGTGGCTTACTCTGACATGAAGGGCAGGCAGCTGCACGATTCTTTAAATCGGAGCCCTTGCGCCTCCGAAAAGACGCACGGGGCTGCAGCACCTGCCGCTCAATATTGCTGGAAGTCGGAAAAAATCGCGTTCGGACGCGCCGTGCGGCCGTTGATGCCGGTGCCGCGGGCAACCATCTGCTCGTTCGCGGCAAAGCCAAAACGGCTATAGCCGTGCGTGGAACGAATCTGGTCGCCGGCGAGGCGAAGGGTTTCAAACCCGCAATGGATAGGACGAAATCGCTTGTTCATGGCCTTGGTTCCTGTAATTCCTCCCAAGACACGCCTTTATATTGCAGTGCAACATCGATTCTGCAATGCATCGTGACGCGATGCAGCCATGCGAAAAACGCATGGATCACTTCATGAATTATTTAACTTCGGCTAATTTCTAAGCAAGGAGAGTGCATTAAGCTTAGCTTGAAAGACCAGCAGGTCGTTCCAGGCCAGCCGCTTGTTGACCGGTGCGGTTAACAGATCCTGAGGATGCAGGCTGGCGATGGCGGGGATGACGCGCCCGGCGACGGCAATTTCTCTCCAGCGGCCGCGCAGCCCGTGGATTGTATCGTTTTCTCCGAAGAAGAACCGCGCCGCGAAATTGCCGAGCAGCAGGATCGCCTGCGGTTCGGCGAGCGCAATCTGCCGCTCGATGAAGGGTCGGCAGATATCCATTTCGGCCGGCGACGCCGGACGGTTGCCGGGCGGCCGCCAGGGAATGACCTGCGTCAGCAGGACGCTGGAACGGTCAAGCCCGATCGCCGCCAGCATCTTGTCGAACAGCTGGCCGGATTTCCCCGAGAACGGCGTGCCCTCCCGATCGTCTTCGGCGCTCGGTGCCGAGCCGATGACCATGATGCCGCTTTCGGCCTTGCCGCTGGCAGAGATGGTCGAACGGGCGCTGTGCTTGAGATTGCAGCCGTTGAAGGCTTCGATCGCGGTCTTCAGCTCGCTGAGCGACCGCGCGGCTTCGGCGACGAAACGCGCCTGCTGCACGGCCTCGCCGTCCGGGATCGCCGGCTGCGGCCCGGAGGCCGGGGCCGGACGTGCTGCTGCAATCGGACGAGGCGATGTCTGGCGCTGCCCAGGCGACGGACGTTGCTCAGCGGGAGATGGTTCCTGCTGCGTTTGCGCGGGCGGACGGCGCGCAGCCTTCATTGCCTCGAATTCGGCGAAGCGGTCCACCGCCTCTTCTTCCAGCAGCCATTCCACACCGGCATCCGCATGAAAATGCAGAAGTGCTGCAAGCTCGGCGGGGGAAAGGTCGTTGGCGGAGATCATGCGGCAAATCTAGCGAAGAGATCGTGGCATTGAAAGGGCGGGCGGCACATTGGCCGCGCTTGCCCGCTTTATTGCACAGTCCATTGCGCGATGTCGTCGCGTTCGCCGATCAGCGCCAGCCCATGGGCGATCGACAGCAGTTCACCGCCGCTTTCGATCCGGTCGCGCTCGAAGCGTTCGGTGAAGATGCGGCGCACCGCCGGCACGAAGGAGGTGCCGCCGGTCAGGAACACCTTGTCGATGTCAGCAGTCTTCGTCTCGGTCTTGACAAGCACCTCGTCGAGCGCGCCTTCGATGCGGGCGAGATCCTCGGCGATCCAGCTTTCGAAGTCGCGGCGCTTAATGCTGCGCTGTCCGCCGCGGCCAAGCGGCGCGAATTCGAAAGGCGCCTCGTCGGCAGCCGAGAGCGCCATCTTCGTCGCCGACACCGCCTGGTAGAGCGGATAGCCTTCGTCATGGTCGATGAGGTCGATGAAGATTTCGAGCTTTTCCGGCTCAAGGCTGGTGCGCACCAGTTTCTTCAGATCCTCGAATTCCCGCGTGGTCTTGAAGATCGACAGCTGGTTCCAGCGGCCGAAGCTGGAATAGTAGTTGGACGGCACTTCGAGAATCTTGTCGAAGCTCTTGAAATGGCTTCCCTTCCCGATCAGTGGCGCAACGATGTTGTCGATCATCCGATAGTCGAAATGATCGCCGGCGACGCCGACGCCGGAATGGCCGATCGGCGTTGCCGTCAGCCTGCCGGCGACGGTTTCGAAGCGGATCAGCGAATAGTCGGTCGTGCCGCCACCGAAATCGGCAACCAGCACCGTCGCATCCTGTTTCAGGTTTTGCGCGAAATAGAAGGCGGCGGCGACCGGCTCGTAGACATAGTGGATTTCGGGAAAGCCGAAGCGCGACAGCGCTTCGTTGTAACGTTCGGTCGCGAGCGCCGGATCGGGGCTGGCGCCGGCGAAATGCACCGGACGGCCGGTGACGATGCGGCTGACATCCGAGGGCCAGCTGTCGCCGGCATAGTTGCGCATGCGCCGCACGAAGACCTCCATCAGGTCCTCGAAATTGTGCCGCTTGGCGAAGATCAGCGTGCCCTGGAACAGTGCGCTTGCCGCAAAGGTCTTGATCGACTGCAGGAAACGGCACTCGCCGGGATTGTCGATGAACTGCCGGATCGCCGCATGGCCGGCCTCTACCTTCAGCGCCGAGGCGCCAAGCTGGGCGTCCTTCATGAAGGAGAGTGCCGTCCGCATGCTGTCGGCCGTGCCCGCCGTACTCGTGAAAGTCATCGAGCCCGTTGCCCCGCCATCCGCCATGGCGAGAACCGTATTCGTCGTGCCGAAGTCGAAACCCAGCGCCTGAGCCATGCCCGCACCTCTTCATGCCGATTGTTGCTGGAGACGGAGCAGCGCTCCGCAAGGGCGTAAGGACGCCCGGATCAAGGAGGGCGGTTGATGCCACAGGGGCGTGACACATTCAAGTGGATTGAAGATCGAGACGCGTTGCCGCGTCCGCTTCTTCGCCGCTCGGGGGCAAGAAGCGGACAGGAGGGCCCGGTATCGTCAGAACGCCTTACTCGGCAGCCAGCGCCCTTGTCTCCTGCAGCACCGGCTCCTCGACCTTCTTCTGGCCCATCAGCCGGCCGAGGAAATGGCCGAACCGGTCCATCTCGACGAAGATGACAGGGGTGATGAACAGCGTCAGCAGCTGCGACACGACGAGGCCGCCGACGACGGCGATGCCGAGCGGCTGGCGCAGCTCCGAGCTGGCGCCGGTGCCGAGCGCGATCGGCAGCGCGCCGAGCAGGGCGCAAAACGTCGTCATCATGATCGGCCGGAAGCGTCGCACACAGGCCTCGTGGATCGCTGCCGTCGCCTTTTCGCCAGTCGTGCGCATGGTCTCCACCGCCACGTCGATCATCATGATCGCGTTCTTCTTGACGATGCCGATCAGCATCAGCAGGCCGATGAGCGCGATGATCGACAGGTCGAAGCCCATGATCTTTAGCGCCAACAGCGCACCGAAGGCTGCCGCCGGCAGGCCGGAGAGGATGGTGAGCGGATGGATGAAGCTTTCATAGAGCACGCCGAGCACGACATAGATGGTCAGAATGGCCGCCAGGATCAGGTAGGGCGTGTTGCCCTGCGACTGCTGGAAGATCTCGGCCGTGCCGCCATAGGAGGTGAAGACGTCGGTCGGCAGGCCGATCTCCTTCTTGATCTGATCGATTGCCGCCGTTGCATTGCTGAGCGAAACGCCTTCAGGCAGGTTGAAGGAAACGGTGGTCGACACCAATTGGCCGGTCTGGTTGATCGTCACCGGGCCGGTGGTGCGTTGAACATGGGCGAAGTTCGATAGCGGCACCAGGCTGCCATTGGAGGAGGCGACGCGGATCTCCGACAGTTTCTGGTCGTCCCAGGGTTTGCTGGTGTCGTATTCGACGATGACGTCGTAGCTGTCGCCGGTTGACTGGATTTCCGCAGCCGCATATCCGCTGAAGGATTCCTGCAGTGTCGTGCGCAGCGTATCATTGTCGATGCCGTAAGCGGCTGCCCGCTCGGTATCAATGACGATATTGGCCTGCAGGGCGTTGTTCTGGGCATCCGATGTCACATCGGTGAACAGCCCGCGGTCACCACGCATCGCCGCCTGGATCTTGCCGGCCCAGAGGTTGGTCTGGTCGGCGCTCAGCGCTTGGATGACCAGCTGATATTGGCTGGCGGTCTGGCGGCCGCCGAAGCGCAGGCTCTGGTTCGGCGTCACGAACGCCTGCAATCCGGGGATCTTGTTGATCGCGGTGCGCAGCTCGCGCAGCGTCTGGTCAAGCGGCGGACGCTCCTTCTTGTCCTTGAGTTCGACGAACATCGAGCCGTTGTTCTGCGGTTTGTTCGGGTTGCCGCCGATCGTCGACATCACGTGGTTGACCGCCGGGTTCGCCTTGACGACGGCTGCCGCCTGCTGCTGCAGCGCCTCCATGGCGGAATAGGAAATGTCCTGCCGGGCCTGCGTGCTGATCGACAGGCGGCCGATATCCTCCTGCGGGAAGAAGCTGGTCGGCAGCGTCATGAAGAAATAGAACGTCAGTGCGACGGAGCCCAGGAAGATGCCGAGGATCGTCAGACGATGGCGAAGGCACCAGCCGACTGCCATGTCGTAACCGTTGAGCGTCCGCTCGAAGCCGGCATCGAAGAAGCGAATGAGGAGCGGCGGGCGGCCGTGATTGTTCGACAGGCGCGAGCCGAGCATCGGCGTCACCGTCAGCGAGACGATCGCCGACGATATGATGGCGATGGCAACGACCATGCCGAATTCGTTGAACACGCGGCCGACGACGCCGCCCATCAGCAGGATCGGGATGAAGACGGCGATTAGCGAAACCGACATGGAAATGATGGTGTAGCTGACTTCGCCCGCCCCCTTGATCGCCGCTTCGCGTACCGGCATGCCTTCTTCGACGTGGCGCAGGATGTTTTCCAGCATGACGATCGCATCGTCCACCACCAGACCCACCGCGAGCGTCAGCCCCAACAGCGAGATATTGTCGATGCTGTAGCCGAGCACATACATCATCCCGAAGGTCGAGATCAGAGACAGCGGAACGGCAAGTCCCGGAATGATCGTCGCGGTCGCATGACCGGTGAAAAGGTAGATGACGAGGACGACGAGGCCGATCGTCAGGAACAGTGTGAACTTCACGTCGGCAATGGCGGCGCGAATGGGTTTTGCGGCGTCGTTCATGACCACGGTCGTCACCGAGGCCGGAATTTCGGCGTGCAGCTGCGGCAGCTTGGCGTTGATCGCATCGACGACATCGACCGTATTGGCATCGGGTTGACGCTGAATGGCGAGGATGATGCCGCGGTGACCGTCATACCAGCTGCCGGTATACTGGTTCTCGACCCCATCCTCCACATCGGCGACATCGCCTAGATGGATCGGCGCTCCGTTTGGATTGGCGATGACGAGTGACCGGAATTGGTCGGCATTGGTGCGTTGCGTATTCGCGGTGATGGTCATGCTCTGCGAATTGTTCTGCAGCGTGCCGACTGGCTGCTGGCTGTTGGCGGCAGAGAGCGCCTTGTTGACGGTATCGATGCCGATGCCGCGGGTGAGCAGTTTGTTGGGGTCGACCTCGACACGCACGGCATAGGTCTGCGCGCCGTAAACGCTGACCTGGGCGACGCCGGGGAGGGTGGAAAGCGACGGCGAGATGATGTCCTCGGCGATCTCGTCGAGCTTGCTGCGCGGCATGGTGTTGCTCTGCACGGAGAGCAGCATCACAGGCGCATCGGCCGGGTTGGTCTTGCGATAGCTCGGTGGTGTCGTCAGGTTGTCGGGCAGCTGCCGCGTCGCGTGCGAGATCGCCGCCTGCACGTCGGCAGCAGCCGCGTCGATATCGCGGTTGAGGTCGAACTGCAGCACGATGCTGGTGCTGCCGAGCGAGCTCGAGGCGCTGATTTCGCTGATCCCGGGAATGGTCTCGAACTGCTTGATCAGCGGCGTGGCAACCGAGGTCGCCATGGTCTGCGGCGAGGCGCCGCTCAGCTGGGCCGAAACGTTGATCGTCGGAAAATCAACCTGCGGCAGGGCTGCAACCGGCACGAGCCGGTAGCCGGCAAGGCCTGCTAGAATGACGCCGATGGCAAGCAGCGTCGTCGCGACAGGGCGCTGGATACAGAAATTCGGGATCATTGCTGAGCTCCCACCGCGATCGTCTCGGACTGCTGCGGTTGCCGAGGCTCTTCGGCGGCGGCGACATCAAGAGTCTTTTCGTCGAATTGCTCGTTGATCGCCTGCTGGTCGCTGAGCTGGCCCTGGCCTTCGATGACGACATGGTCGCCCGGCTGAAGACCCGATTCGATAGCGGTGAAGGCGCCATTGGCGCGGGCGACGGTGACCGGCGTCAGATGCGATTTGCCGTCCTTGACGACAAAGGCGAAGAAACCGTCCGGGCCGGGACTGACGGCAACCGTAGGCACCACCACCTGCTGTTGGTCGTTGTTGAAATGCACGATGATATTGACCGATTGGCCGGGCCAGAGCGCACCGGAGGCATTCTCGAACTTTGCCTTGGCCAAGATCGTGCCCGAGGCGGTGTCGACCGTGTTGTCGTAGAAGCTGATTTCGCCCTTGCGGACTTGCCCTTTGGTGGAAGCGGGAACTGTGCTGACTTCGACCGGACCGACTGCCAGCGCCTTCTTCAGGACGCGCAGATAACGTTCCTGCAGGTGAAATTTCACATAGATCGGATCGTATTTCGCGATGGTGACGATTGCCGAGCCGGCATTGAGGAAGGCGCCCTTGCTGACGGCAATATCGCCGAGCCGGCCGTCGAAGGGCGCCCGGATATCCGTATTCTCGAGGATGACTTGATCCGAGGCGAGGGTGGCCTTGTCGGCCTCGACCGTGGCCGCGGCGGTGTCGCGGGCAGCTCTTGCCTGGTCGAGGCTCTGCTGGGTGCCGGCCTTCTGGTCGAACAGGTCCTGTGCGCGAACCAGCGCCGTCTCCGCTTCCGAAAGCGTCGCCGTATCCCGGACGATCATCGCATTGTCCTTGTCGACCGCCGCCTTCGCCGTCCGGTCGTCCAGCTTGGCGATCAGGTCGCCGGCTTTGACGGTGGCTCCGTCCTGCGCATTGATGCTGACGATCAGGCCCTGTTCCTGTGCGGCCATGGTCGTATTGTCGTCGGCATCGGCCCAGCCGGACGCGGTGACATCCGTCGGCAGCGTCGTTTTCACCGCAGCGACTGTTTTGACGACAGTTGGACCGCCGCCGCGTCTGCGCCCGCCACCCTGGTGTTGCCCGCCATTCTCGGCCTGATTGGCCTGCGTCTGATCGCCCTGTGCCTGCCTGCTGCCCCCATTGCCGCCGGCCGGCTGCTTGATGAGCTCGGAGAGGTAGGGAATGCGCGCGGCATAAGGGACCAGATTCCCGAATTGCCAAACGCCGACCGCGGCGATTGCGACAAAGCTGACGGTGATCCAAAATTTCTTCATGGGTGAGACCGGGGTTTGAGCAAGGGTGCAAATTTATGCTTTGATTGAGCCGCTTATATTGCGGCGCAAAAAAGACATAATTCCGGTGTCGCGATCACTAAGTGGTTATAACGGCTTAAATTTTTGTAATGAATATTCCGTAATATTCAAATTATACTAATATAGTGCGGGTGCCACGTGGCGCGGCTTCGGCGGCTGCACGCCGGCGGTTCCCGATGGGCCGATGCTGCTCGGCTGCACCCAAAGAACAGGTGAAAACAGAAAAGGCAGGTCGTCATGACAGAGTTGAACGTCAGCGAATTTCGTTCTCTCATCACAAGTGTATTTCCGGAACTGACGGCCTCCGTTTTCAAGCTCGCGGCAAAGGGCTGGGATTCGATGGCGGTCGACGTCGACGACACGCTGATCTTCAAGTTTCCCCGCCATCTCGGCGCCGAAAGAGCGCTCGTGAAGGAAGCCGCCTTGCTCGATATCGTTCGACCCTCGCTGTCGATGGCGGTACCCGACATGCGCATTCACGACGGGCCGCCGATCTTCTCCAGCCACGCCAAGCTCGAGGGAGAACATCTCATTGCCGAAGATTACGATGCGCTCGGGCAGGGCGACCGCCAGCACCTGGCGGAGGACCTCGCGCGTTTCTACGCCGAACTGCACGCGCTCGATGCCGATCGCCTACGGTCGGCCGGCGCCGAAGCAATCCAGCCATGGCAATCGCCGGAGGCAGTGCGGACGAAGGCTTTGCCGCTGCTGCCGCCCGATATCAAGCGTTTTGCCGAGGCCGTCGTCTCGGATTTCGAAGCCTTGCCGCCGGATCCCTACGGCAACGTCTACGGCTTCTTCGACGGCCACGGCTGGAACATGGCCTTCGACTATCGGCAACGCAGGCTGAACGGCATTTACGATTTCGCCGATTCAGGTTTCGGTCCGTTGCATCAGGAGTTCATCTATTCGAACTTCATCTCGCCCGATCTGACCGCGCGCATTGTCTCGGCCTATGAAATCCTGACCGGACGCAGGCTTGACCGGCGGCGCATTGCGATCCTGACGGGCTTCCATCGGCTTTCCGAACTGGCCGAACTTGCCGACGATCCGGCCAATGTCGAACAGATGATCCGGAGCGCGGCGACCTGGGCCGCCGCGGCGGCCCGTGCGGCCTGAGCGGCTTCAGACGGACCGTGCGGCGCCGCCGTCGCAGCGGATCAGCGAGCCGGTAATGTAGCTTGCCGGCTGGCTGCACAGGAAGGCGGCCGTTGCGGCAAATTCCTCGACCCTGCCATAGCGGCCGACGGGAATGCGCGCCTCCTTGTCGGCGCGAATTTCCTCGAGGCTTTTGCCCGTCCGCTTTGCCGCGGCGCCGTCGAGGTCGTCGAGCCGCCTCGTCAGGATGCTGCCCGGCAGAAGCAGGTTGGTGGTGATGCCGAAGCTCGCCACTTCGGAGGCAAGCGTCTTGCTCCAGCCGGCAAGCGCCGGGCGCAGCGTGTTCGACAGCGCCAGATTGGCGATCGGTTCGATCACGCCTGATGAGGCGACCGTCAGGATGCGGCCCCAGCCTTGCGCCTTCATATCAGGCAGCAGCGCATTGGTGAGGGTGATCACCCGCGCGACCATGGAGAGGAAATAGGTTTCGAGCTTTTCGGCCGTCATCTCCTCCGTCGTGCCGGGCGTTGGTCCGCCGGTATTGTTGACGAGGATGTCAATGCCGCCGAACTTCTCCTTCACCGCCGCCGTTGCCGTCTCGACGAAGCGCTCATCGCCAAGATCGGCCCAGATCCAGTCGGCCCGGCCATTGCCTTCGTTGTTGATCGCCGCGCAATTGGCCTCCAGCTGTTCGCCACTGCGCCCGCACAACAGCACGTTTGCGCCTTCGCGCGCGAGTGCTGCGGCGATGCCAAGGCCAAGTCCACGCGAGGAGGCGAGAACGAGCGCCCGTTTGCCCTTGATGCCGAGATCCATGATTTCCTCCGAATGTCTTCGAGGGATGTATAAGGCGCGGGTGACAAAAAAGAAAAGGGAGGGGCCGTGGTCTCGCAGGTTTCACAATTGACGTTAACGTAAGCGGTACTGTAAGTCTCGCATCGGCTGAAATGTCTTTGTGCGAATTGAGGATTGGCTGTCGCATCCCGGCTCGACAATGCTTCGCGGTTTTGACAAGACAGTGGCCATGGGATGATGGCCACTGGCCAAGCGGAGACGAGTGAATGACCGAGACGACTGAGCTGCCCGAACGCGAGAGCATGGAATTCGACGTTGTAATCGTCGGCGCCGGTCCTGCCGGTCTGGCGGCGGCGATCCGGCTGAAGCAGGTCAATCCGGAACTGTCCGTCGTGGTGCTGGAGAAGGGGGCCGAGGTCGGCGCCCATATCCTCTCCGGCGCCGTCGTCGATCCTATTGGCATCGACAGGCTGCTGCCGGGCTGGCGCAAGGATGCCGACCATCCGTTCAAGACGGAGGTGACGGCAGATCACTTCCTTGTCCTCGGTCCCGCCGGCTCGATCCGTCTGCCGAATGTGCTGATGCCGCCCTTGATGAACAATCACGGCAACTACATCGTCTCGCTCGGCAATGTCTGTCGCTGGCTGGCGACGAAGGCCGAGGAACTCGGCGTCGAGATCTATCCGGGTTTTGCTGCCGTCGAAGTGCTGTACGATGACAAAGGCGCGGTGATCGGCGTTGCCACCGGCGACATGGGCATCGAGAAGAATGGCGAGCCCGGCCCGAACTATACCCGCGGCATGGAGCTGCGCGGCAAATACACGCTGATCGGCGAAGGGGTGCGCGGTTCACTCGCCAAGCAACTGATCGCCAAGTTCGATCTGCAGAAGGACCGCGAGCCGCAGAAGTTCGGCATCGGCATCAAGGAGCTCTGGCAGGTCAAGCCGGAGAATCACAAGCCCGGTCTGGTGCAGCATTCCTTCGGCTGGCCGCTCGGCATGAAAACCGGCGGCGGCTCCTTCCTCTATCACCTCGAAGACAATCTGGTGGCCGTCGGCTTCGTTGTCCACCTGAACTACAAGAACCCCTATCTCTACCCCTTCGAGGAGTTCCAGCGCTTCAAGACCCATCCGGCGATCCGCGGAACTTTCGAGGGCGGCAAGCGGCTGTCCTATGGCGCGCGCGCGATCACCGAGGGCGGCTATCAGTCGGTGCCGAAGCTTTCCTTCCCCGGCGGGGCTCTGATCGGCTGTTCGGCCGGTCTCGTCAACGTGCCGCGCATCAAGGGCAGCCACAATGCGGTGCTGTCGGGCATGCTGGCGGCTGAGAAGCTGGCGGCGGCGATTGCATCGGGCCGCAGCCATGACGAGGTGGTCGAGATCGAGAATGAATGGCGCGCCACCGACATCGGCCGCGACCTGAAGCGGGTGCGAAACGTCAAGCCGCTGTGGTCGAAGTTCGGCACTGCCGTCGGCGTGGCGCTCGGCGGTCTCGATATGTGGGTGAACACGCTGTTCGGCTTCTCCTTCTTCGGCACGCTGAAGCATGGCAAGACGGATGCGCAGTCGCTGGAGCCGGCCGCAAACCACAAGCCGATCGCTTATCCGAAACCGGATGGCGTCGTGACCTTCGACCGTCTGTCCTCGGTGTTCCTGTCGAACACCAATCACGAGGAGGATCAGCCGGTGCATCTGCAGGTCAAGGACATGGCGCTGCAGAAGAGTTCCGAGCTCGGCATCTATGCCGGCCCGTCGACGCGCTACTGTCCGGCCGGCGTCTACGAATGGGTGGAGAAGGATGGCGACAAGACCTTCGTCATCAACGCCCAGAACTGCGTGCACTGCAAGACCTGCGACATCAAGGACCCCAACCAGAACATCAACTGGGTACCGCCGCAGGGCGGCGAGGGGCCGGTCTATCCGAATATGTGAGGCGCATCGCCGACATCGGCGGTGATTTCGACCGGTGACGTCTTCGTGATCGCCTTTCGACGGCGGCCGTTAGCCGTTCGTTAACCATAAATTCCTTAGCTTGCGACATCTTGTTGACGCACTAAGGACACATTCATGACGATCTCCCGCCGGGGTTTTCTGATCGCTCTGCCGCTTTTTGTCGCCGGCTGCTCCTCGACCGGCTTGAACAGCCAGACGAATTATGCCGCGCTCCCGGATGAAAAGTTTCCGCTGAGGCAGGTGCCGATCGACAAGATCAAGCCGGAACTTCGCCGCCAGGAAGTCGCCTATGAAAGCGCGCATGCGCCGGGCACGATCGTCATCGACACGCCGGCGCGTCGCGCCTACTACGTCCTCGGCGACGGCAGGGCGATGCGATACGGCGTCGGTGTCGGTCGCGAGGGACTGGCATTTGCCGGCAACGCCTATATCGGGCGCAAGGCCGAGTGGCCGAGCTGGACGCCGACGGAAAACATGCAGCGCCGCGAGGAACGCTATCGCAGGCTTGCCGGCGGCATGCCGGGGGGCCTGAACAACCCGCTCGGGGCGCGGGCGATGTATCTCTATCGCGGCGGTAACGACACGCATTTCCGCATTCATGGCACCAATCAGCCGGAATCGATCGGCCTTGCCATGTCGAGCGGCTGTATCCGCATGATGAATCACGATGTGATCGACCTCTATAGCCGCGTCGAGGTCGGCGCCAGGGTCGTCGTCATCCAGGCCTGAACGACCGAGAGCACACTGAAAAGCCGCCGCAGCAATGGCTGTCGGCGGCTTCATATTGTCGGTCGCGGCTGATGGTCAGCGTCGCGCGGCAATCCCCGTCGAAAGTGCGACACCGATGCCGGTGATCACTGCGGCACTGATTTCGGCAAGACCGATCGTTTCGCCAAGCAGGAAACCGCCGCCGAGCGTCGCAAGAACAGGCGTCAATGCGGTAAAGGCGGCGGCCTGGGTTCCGCCGAGGATGCGGACCGCCGTGCCATAGGCGACCATGGCGACGAGGCCTGACAGAATGCCCTGGCTCAACACCTGCAGGCCGATTTCGGCAAGCGGGGCCTGCGGCAGCGAGATGCCGAAGACGAGGGCGAGCACGGCCATGATCAGGAAGGACCAGGCGGCAATCAGCGCGCTCGCCTGAATGGCCGTCAGCCCCGAGCGGCGGAAGGCATGGGTGTAGCTTGCCCAGAGAACGGCGCCGGCCGGCAGCATGACAAAACTTGTCCAGGGCAGGGAGGCATCGGCAAGGCTGCGGGCGAGCAGGATCATCACGCCGCCGACGATGGCGGCCAGCCCGGCAATGCGCGTGGCATCCGGCCGCTCCCGAAACAAGAGAATGCCGATCAATGCGGTGGCAAGCGGCATGGAGCCGCCGAGCAGGATGCCGGAGGATGCGGCCGGTGTGGAGTGGATGGCAAGCGTCGTCACCAGAAAGAAGACTGCGCCGCAGCCGGCGACCATGATCGCCAGCAGATGGAGCGGCACGCCTTTCGGCAGCAGACCGATGCGAAGCCAGACGGGCGAAAGTGCCAGCGCCGGGATGCCGAAGCGGATGAGGCCGATATCGATCGAGCCGAGTGAGGTCGCGGCGCTGTGGCGGGTCGCCAGAAACCAGGTCGCCCAGATCAGTACGGTGATGGTGCCGGCGGCATAACCGAGGCTCTGAGATGGTGATTTGTCGTTTGAAAATGCGATCGTGCTCATCGTTCCAATCCTTTCCTCCATCCGGATCCTGTCCGGTTGAGGAAGAGATTAGCGCCGGAAGCAGGGGCATGTCCTTGCTATCTGTGGCTTGAAAATCATGATAAACGCAATCTTCTGCCAAATCATGCTGATGGAAATTCCGAATATGCCAAATCTCGATAAATTCGATATTGCCATCCTGAAATGCCTGCAGGAGGATGCCCGCGCCACCAATGTCGAGATCGCCGAGAAGGTGAACCTCTCGCCGTCGCCCTGCCTGCGCCGTATCCGCAATCTCGAACGTTCGGGCATCATCCGCGGCTACACCGCCGATATTGACCGCAAGGAGGTCGGTCTCGGCCTGACGGTCTTCGTCGAATTCAAGGTGGTGCATCACAGCCGCGAAAATTCCGAGGCGCAACAGAAGGCGCTGCTCGCCATTCCCGAGATCGTCTCCTGCTTTCTGATCTCAGGTACGGCCGACTTCCTGGCCGAAGTGGTGGTGGAGGATCTCGCTGCCTATGAGCGGCTCTTGACAGAAACGCTGCTGACCTTGCCGAACGTCAGCGACATTCGCTCGAACTTCGCCATCCGCAGCATCAAGACGCATGGGCCGCTGAAGCTGCCCGAGGGAAGATGATTTCCAATGCTTTTTCTCGGCTGGTAAAACCCCTCCCCAACCCCTCCCCACAAGGGGGAGGGACTAACCTGGGGCACCGTCTCGCTCCTCCCGAAAGGTCAGATATTTGGAATGCGGGTGCGGCAGTTTAAGTCCCTCCCCCTTGTGGGGAGGGGTTGGGGAGGGGTCTTAGCCGCTACAGCAGCGTCCCGCTAAGGATGAGCAGCGCCACCGAGAAATAGATGACGAGGCCGGTGACATCGACCAGCGTGGCGACGAACGGGGCCGAGGCGCTGGCCGGGTCAAGTCGGAGTTTCTGCAGCACGAAGGGCAGCATCGAGCCGCAGATCGAGCCGAAGGTGACGATGCCGATCAGCGCGGCAAACACTGTGACGGCGACCATCGGCCAGTGCGGGCCGTAATTGTAGAGCCCGGCCGACTGCCAGAAGACGATGCGGATGAAGCCGACGAGGCCGAGGATCGCGCCGAGCACGATGCCGGTCGGCAGTTCGCGGAACAGCACTTTCCACCAGTCCGAAAGCTTCAGCTCGCCGAGGGCTAAGGCCCGGATGATCAGTGACGTCGCCTGCGAACCGGAATTGCCGCCCGAGCTCATGATCAGCGGGATGAACAGCGTCAGCACCACGGCCTTTTCCAGCTCGCCTTCGAAATGCTGCATGGCGCTCGCCGTCAGCATCTCGCCGAGAAACAGGGCGGCGAGCCAGCCGGCCCGCTTGCGGATCATGCCGGCGAAGCCGATCTTCATATAGGGCTGACCGAGCGCCTCCATGCCGCCGAACCTCTGGGCCGCTTCCGTGGTGTCCGAGATCATCGTATCAATGACGTCGTCGACCGTGACGATGCCGAGCACCTGCCCATGTTCGTCAGTCACCGGCAGGGCAAGCAGGTCGTGCTTGCGGATCAGCCGGGCGACGTCCTCCTGCTTCATCAGCGGATCGGCCGAAACTGGAGCGCCTTTCTGAGCGACCGTGAGGATGGAGGCATCCGGCTCGCCGGTGATCAGGCGACGCAGCGTCACCACGTGCATCAGCGCATGGCTGATCTCATCGAGCACGTAGATGGCGTAGACGGTCTCGCGCGAACGTTCCACCTGGCGCACATGATCGAGCGTCTGGGCAACGGTCCAGCTATCCGGCACGCTGACGAATTCCGTGGTCATGATGCCGCCGGCCGTGCGCGGCGGATAGCCCATCAGGTGCTGGATGGCGACGCGCACCGGCTCGTCGAGGCTGGAGAACAGCCGGGCGCGGGTCTCGCCGTCGAGTTCCAGCAGCACGTCGGCGACGCGGTCGTTGGACATGCCGTGCAGCAGCCGTGCGGCGTCCTCGGCGCTGACCAGCGCGAGGATCTCAGCGGCGTTGCGAAGCTCCGGCCGGTCGAGAATGTTGACGGCATAGTCGAGCGGCATGCCCGACAGCACCCGCCCGGCGTCCTGAATGCTGAGCGCGTTCAACGCGTCGACGCGTTCGGCGATCGTTGCGCCGCGGCTGTTGTTGATGAAGGAGCGGGCGGCATGGCCTGCCCGAAGAGGGAAGCGATTGATATTCATGAGGCTCGCCTTTCCGTCGATCCGCCGTAGCGTCCGATCGGGCGAGCCGACAGGAGTCGGTCAGCGCACGAGGGCGGCCGCGTACGGCAAAGGCAATCGACTGCTACTGTCGCTTGGCATCGCTAAGATGACTCCGTTGAAATCCGTGGCCGACAGGTGCCGTCCACGTGTATGCTAGGTGTTCCCGAGCGCGGAAAAAGTCAAGCCGGCTAAATGCTTAACGCCAGAATGTCGCACCTGCGCGCGTTGCAGGCGGAGATCGCTACGCCATCTGCGTGCTGCGACGCTCCAAGCGGGCGGAGGCGGCGAAGACGAAGAGGCCAAGGAAGGACAATGCTGCGCCGACATAGCCGGTGGCCGCAAAACCGTAACCCCAGGCGATGACGAGGCCGCCGAGCCAGGCGCCGATCGCATTGGCGATGTTGAAGGCCGAATGGTTGGAAGCCGCGGCCAGCGTCTGCGCATCGGCGGCGACATCCATCAGCCGCGTCTGCAGCGCCGGCCCGGCGGCAAAACCGCAGCCGACGAGGAAGACCGAGAGGCCAAGCATATAGGGGTTGGCGGCGGTCAGCGAGAAGGTGGTCAGCACGACGATATTGTAAACGAGCGAGCCGCCGATCGTGCCGAGCAGCGATTTGTCGGCGAGCCACGAGCCGATGAAATTGCCGGCATTCATGCCGACGCCGAAGAGCACCAGCATGATCGGAACGGCTGTTTCCGGCAACATCGCCACCTCGGTCGTCGTCGCGGCGATATAGCTGAACATTGCAAACATGCCGCCATAGCCGACGGCGGCGATGCCGAGCGTCAGCCAGACCTGCGGTCGGCGGAACGCGCCGAGTTCGCGTGAGAAACTCGCCTCTTCGGAAACCCTGTCCTTTGGCACGTAGACCCAGATCAAGACCACTGTCAGCAGGCCGACGACGCCGACCGACAGGAACGCCACCTGCCAGTCGAGCGATTGGCCGAAAAACGTCGTCAGCGGCGTGCCGAGAAGCGTGGCGACAGTCAGTCCGAGCATGACGCGTCCGACAGCGCGTGCCCGCCGATGAACCGGCACCATCGAGGCGGCCACAAGCGCGGCGACACCGAAATAGGCGCCATGCGGCAGGCCGGTGATGAAGCGCAGCATGGTGAAGGCCTCGAAGGTCGGCGCCATGGCGCTCGATATATTGCCGATGGCAAAGACCAGCATCAGCGTCAAAAGCAGCGTGCGGCGCGCCATCTTCGCGGCAAGAACGGCGATGACGGGTGCGCCGACGACGACGCCGAGCGCATAGGCGCTGATGACGTACCCCGCCTGCGGCGTCGTCACCGAGAAGGTATCGGCGACATTGGGCAGCAGCCCCATGATTGCGAATTCGCCGGTGCCGATGCCGAAGCCGCCGCAAGCGAGCGCGAGCTGAACCAAAGCCACGGTCGTTGCCGATGGCAGTTCGTCATCCGGCCGGGTTCCAATGGAATCACTGATGGCGATCTCACTCATGAGAGCTCCGTGGAAAGGTTTTCTGCTTGGCAATGACTTCTGACGTCGGCCGCGAGGCGATTGGGAAGTGGCGGGAAGTGGAGACGATCTCTCCGATATCCGATCTATCCGCAACGCGGCGGCGGGCGTCGAGTGCAATTTTCGCAGTGCAGCGTCCTGTTATGTGCATATGTCCGCTGCTATATTTGCTTTTCTGTCATTTCCTGCCGTGAAGAGGCGGCGCTTGAAATCGCCGGTGCCGCAACCATCTCAGGAGCAAGGCAGGACCATTTCCGCGCCAGGAACGGGAGCCCTCATGAAGCTTGTAGGCTTTTTCAATCGCGACGGCGGTACCTTCAAGACCACCGATATGCAGGCCTACGAGAAGCGGGCCGAGGAAGCCTTCCGCGACGCCGGCCACGATTTCGACGCGATCGTTTTCTCCGGCAAGGAAATCATTCCCGCCATGGAGCGGGCGGCCAAGCGTGACGATATCGACGGCATCGTCGCTGGTGGCGGCGACGGCACGATTTCGGCAGCGGCTTCCATCGCCTGGAAAAACGGCATCGCGCTCGGCGTCGTGCCGGCCGGCACCATGAACCTTTTTGCCCGTTCGCTGCGGGTGCCGCTCGACATCTGGCAGGCGCTCGACGTGCTTGCATCAGGCGAGATCGACAATGTCGATATCGCCAGCGCCAACGGCCGCCCCTTCATCCACCAGTTTTCCGCCGGCTTGCATGCCCGCATGGTGCGCTATCGCAACGCCTACAGCTATCGCTCACGGCTAGGCAAGATCAGGGCGAGCACGAAGGCGGCTCTCGGCGTGATCTTCAACCCGCCCGAATTCGAGGTCGAGTTCGAAGCGGCCGGCAGGCGCGAGCGCCGCAGGGTTTCTGCGGTCTCTGTCTCCAATAATCCCTTCGGCCAGAATGCGCTGCTTTATGCCGATAATCTGAGAAGCGGCGAGCTCGGCTTCTATACGGCAAATCCGCTGAAACCGCTCGGTGTCGCCCGCCTCGCCATCGACATGCTGCGCGGCAAGGTCCGCGAGAATGCCGATGTCATGGTCATGCACCCGGCCGAAGTGCGCCTGCATTTCCCGAAACTGCGCTCCAAGGCCAACTGCGTCATGGACGGCGAGCTGCTGCCGCTCGAACGCGACGTCTTGATCCGCCTGCATCCCGGTGAACTGAAGGTTCTCGTCAAGCAGGGTCTGGCGGCTCAGGTCGATGCCGACGAACGCCGCGAACCCGCGGCGTAAGGGCCGAAGACTTCAGAGACGCGGCAGATAAGTGCGATAGTCGAAATCGGAGACCGTGCGCAGATGAGCCAGCGCTTCCTTGCGCTTGGTGTCGCCATAAAGCGTCTGATAACGGGTGCCGAAGATATCGGCGACGAAGGGCGAGGCGCGGAAGGTGTCGACGGCACTCAGGAAATCATGTGTCAGCCGGGTCGTATTTGCGGGCGCATGCGCCGGCGTCGTCTCTTCGCCGGGATCGAGGTCGTGGTCGAGCCCTCTGAGCATGCCGCCAAGGATCGCCGCCAGCAGCAGATAAGGATTGGCGTCGGCGCCGGCGACGCGATGCTCGATACGCGCGGCCGGCCCATCCTTGTCCGGGATCCGGATCGCCGTGCCGCGATGGCCGCTGCCCCAAGTCAGATCGACGGGCGCGAAGGAACCCGGCTGAAAGCGCCGGTAGGAATTAGCGAAGGGGGCGAAGACCAACTGCGCCTCGCGCATGCTGTCGAGCAGGCCTGCGGTGACCGATTTCAGCAGCTTCGGCTCGCCGCCTTTGGCGTCGAGAATGTTGCGGCCCTGTTCGTCGATGACGCTTACATGCACATGCAGGCCGGAACCGGCATGGTCGGTATAGGGCTTGGCCATGCAGGTCGATTTCAACCCGTGGCGGCGCGCCGCCTGTTCGGCAATGCGCTTCAAATAGAGGCAGTCGTCGGCCGCCGCCAGCGCATTGGCGCGGTGCATGAGGTTGACCTCGAACTGACCAGGCCCGAATTCCGCTGTCGTCGCAACCGCCGGCAGCCCCTGCGCCTTCGCATAGGCCCTCAGCGTCTGCAGATAGGCGTCGAGCGCATCGACGGCGCTCATGTCGTAGAGCTGGAAACCGTTCGGTTCGCCGCGATAGGTGAGGCTTTCGGGCGGAGAAGGGCGCCTGGTCTCGCGCCAGTCTCCCGACATCACGTAGAATTCCAGCTCGGTCGCGACGACCGGCGTCAGCCCGCGCAGCCTGTAGCGCTCGACCACAGAGGCAAGGATGGCGCGCGGATCCATGAAGCTTGGGGTGCCGTCGAATTCGCACATGGTGGCCAGCACCTGCATGGAGCCCTCCGGCGCCCAGGGGATCGGCGCGAGGCTGCGGCGGTCGGCAACGACCATGCCGTCGGGATCGCCGATCGTCAGCGAAAGACCGGTGATGTCGTCATTGTCGTCGCCCCAGATGTCGAGCGATTGCGTCGAGGTCGGCAGGCGTATCTCGCCGGCCCAGACCTTGCCGTCGGCGCCGGATGGAAGCTGTTTGCCGCGCAGCTCGCCATTCATGCCGACGATCAGGATCTCGAAACGCGGATCCGCATCGGCCTTGCCGTCCATCCTGTCGCTCGCCATGACCTTGAAAATCCTCCGGGACAAGGCCAAGCTCCTATCTCATCGAAAGCAGCCTTTCAATCCGCGAGGGTTTTTTACCAGTCATGCCCGATACTTACCCGCCCTCCAACCTTGCCGCGATCGACGCCGCGCACCACCTGCACCCCTTCGCCGACATGAAGAAGCTGAATGCCGAGGGAGCGCGCATCATTCAGCGCGGTGAGGGCGTCTATATCTTCGATAGTCAAGGCAGGAAATATCTCGACGGCTTCGCCGGTCTCTGGTGCGTCAATATCGGTTACGGCCGCAGGGAGATTGCTGAGGTCGTCGCAAGGCAGATGAATGAGCTGCCCTATTACAACACCTTCTTCGGCACGAGCTCGACGCCGGCGACACTGCTGGCGCAGAAGGTTACGTCGCATGCCGGCGAACGGTTCAACCATATCTTCTTCACCGGCTCCGGTTCGGAAGCGAACGACACCTGGTTCCGCATGGCCCGTGTCTATTGGAGCGCTGTCGGCAAGCCGTCGAAGAAGATCGTGATCGCGAGGAAGAACGGCTATCACGGCTCGACCGTTGCCGGCGCCAGCCTCGGCGGCATGAAATACATGCATGAGCAGGGCGACCTGCCGATCCCAGGCATCGTCCATATCGGCCAGCCCTACTGGTACGGCGAGGGCGGCGATCTCTCGCCGGCCGAATTCGGTCTCAAAGTCGCTCGTGAGCTGGAAGCGAAGATCGACGAGCTCGGCGAGGAGAATGTCGCCGCCTTCGTCGCCGAACCGGTGCAGGGCGCTGCCGGCGTCATCATCCCGCCCGAGACCTATTGGCCGGAGATCGACCGCATCTGCAAGGCGCGCAATATCCTGCTGGTGACCGACGAGGTGATCTGCGGTTTCGGCCGTCTCGGCGCCTGGTTCGGCCACCAGCATTTCGGCGTCGAGCCCGATCTCGCGCCGATCGCCAAGGGACTGTCTTCCGGCTATCTGCCGATCGGCGGCGTGCTCGTCAGCGGCCGCATCGCCGATGTGCTGATCAATGAGGTCGGCGACTTCAACCACGGCTTCACCTATTCCGGCCATCCGGTCTGCGCCGCCGCCGCTCTCGAAAATCTGCGCATCATCGAGGAGGAAAGGCTGGTCGAGCGCGTGCGCGACGATATCGGTCCCTATTTCGGCAAGGCCTGGGCAGCGCTCGCCGAACACGATCTCGTCGGCGAGGCCGTCAGCATCGGCCTCATGGGCGGCCTGCAGCTTACTGCCGACAAGAGCACGCGCACCCGTTATGAAAAGCCCGATCAGGTCGGCGCGCTCGTGCGCAACCACGCACTGGCGAACGGCCTCGTGCTGCGCGCCACCGGCGATCGTATGCTCGCCTCGCCACCGCTTGTCATCAGCCACGCTCAGGTGGACGAGATGGCGAGAATCACCAGGCTGGCGTTGGATGCGGCCTGGAAGGAGCTGAAACCCTGATTTCGTTCAGCCCGGCCGGTTGATCCAGGCATAGCCGAAACGATAGCTGTCCTTGCCGCGGCCGTAGAAATAGGGAACGTCGATCACCGACGTCCCAGGCGCGGAGGCGCCGAGATTGGCCTGGAGCCATTGCGCCATATCAGGCGGGAGCGCTTCGCTGCCTCCCTTCGGCGGTATCAGCCAGACAAGGAGAAGCGGTCGCCGGCCGGTCAGATCCGGATGGAAGCCAGGATAATCGACGGAGAGGACCGGCACCCCGGGAATATCCTGCCTCAGATTGCCGGCAAGCAGGCTGTCACCGGCAAGGATCGCAGCCGGTTCCGCCTGTTTGCGTAAGCTTTCCAGCATCGTGGCATAGGGTCTGTTCAATCGTTCGTAATGACCGGTGAAGCGTGCTGCCGCGACGCTGCCGTAAAGGGCCGCCGGCACGCCGATCATGATGATGCCGACGATCGCCATGAAACGCCGGAAAGCCTCGCCGGTCGCGACGCCTGCGGCCTCGATCTTCAGGCAGAAATAGAGCGGCACGATGAAGAGCATCGGCACCAGCCAGCGATCCTTGATGCCGGCCGCGCCGCCGAAGACGATCAAAAACAAAATGCCGATGACGAAGACAAGCATCATCCGCTCGAGAAGCCCGGTCCATTCCGATCGAGCGGCGAACGCTGCGCGAAGCTTCTTGCCGAAGACAATCGCGAACACCGCCACGGTCAATCCAGCGAAGCTGATGACCGCGAGAGCGAGCGAGCCGATGCCCATGGCGACCTGCATGGAATAACTCGCATGGCCGCTCGCGGTCATCTTCTCCAGCGTGCGCGCGGTTGCGAAATGGAGATTGTCCTTGAGCCAGAAGAGATGCGGCAGGATGATGACGAGCGCCACGACCGCGGTCAGCGCTAGCCGCCGGTCGAAGATCCGCGGCCGCAGGCGTGCATCAGCCAGCGCGGCAATCAGGGCCGCCGCCGGCAGGATGGCGAAATTATACTTGGCAAGCAGGCCGAAACCGATGCCGATACCTGCAATCAGATAGGAGGCGAGGCTTGGCTGCTTCAGGCTGCGGACGAAGCCGTAGAAGAAGATGCTGGCTGAAAAGAAGACGGCGACCGTGTGCGTCAGGTCCCGCTGCATCTCGAAAACCATCTGCGGGATTGTGAGCAGCCCGAGTGTTGCGATCGCCACGAGCGCCTTGTCGCGCAGGACGAGCCGCGCCGTCAGGCCATACAGCAGATAGGAGGTGAACAGCAGAAGGTTCTTGACGACGGACAGGGCGGCAAGCGAGACGCCGGCAAACTGGAAGACGGCATATTGCAGCCAATTGTAGAAGGGCGGCTGCGGGCCATAACCGGCGGCGAGCCATTGCGAGCGAAAGGCCTGCTCGGCCTCGTCGAGATCGAGCGAATGCGATGTCGCCAGCCTCACACCGATCTGAAGGACGAAATAGGCGGCCAGCAAGATGAAAATCCACCTGACGTCACGAAGGCTCGTCTCGCTCATCTATCTCGCTCCCGGCCGAACCCAGGCATAACCGAGTGCGAAATTATCGCCCTGGCGGCCGAAATGATAGGGAAGCGACAAGGCGCCGATCTCCTGCGGTGCGATATCGGCCGCCGCCAGCGCCGACGAAAATCGCTCCGGCATGACCGCATCCGCGGCCGTCGCCGTCTTCTTGCCGCGCCAGACGATGAGCACCGGCCCGTCCGATGTCGCATAGGCCGGAATGCCGGGTGCGGGGAAATCCGGGATCACCACGGGCAAGTCAGGAAACTGCAGGCGCATGTTGCCGCCGACATAGGTATCCGAGGCGATCACCAGCGCAGGTTCGGCCTGCCGCGTCATATCGTGCGCGAGATCGGCCATCGGCACATTAGGCCTGCTGTAGGTGCCGATCAGCCCGGCGCCGACGACGCGGAAGCCGAGCGCGACCAGGACGCAGGCCATCAGCACCGGCACGACGGGCCGGAAGCGGCGCAGCCCGGCGGAAAGGTCGAGCCCGGCCGCCTGCATCTTTGCCAGGAAGTAGATCGGCAGCACGAGCAGGAACGGGTCGAGCCAGCGTTCACGCACCGTCGTGGAGCCGGTGAACAGCACGATCAGAAGAATGCCGGCGAGGCTCGCGAGCATCATTCGCTCCAGCATCCCCGTCCAGCGGTTTCCGGATGAGAGCGCCCGGAGGAAATCGCGGCGGAAGGCGGCGGCGAAAATGGCGACGGGCAGCGCTGCAAAGGCGATGATGGCGATGAGAAAGGCAAGAATGCCTTTGCCGATTCGCAAGGCGTCGGCCGGTTCATTGCCCGCGGCCATCTTGACCAGAGTATCGGAGGAGGCGAATTCGAGGTTGCTCCGCAGCCAGATCGCATGCGGCAGCACGATGACGAGCGCGACGGCGATCGCCGCCAGGATACGCCAGTCCAGCGCCCTGCGCCGCCATTCGGCATCGGGCAGGATGGCGATCAGCGCCACGGCGGGCATCAGCGCAAAATTATATTTCGAGATCAGCCCGATGCCCGTGGCGAGTCCGAGCAGGAGGTAGCTGCCGATGCCGGGTCGCTCGAGCGTTCGGAAGAAGCCGTAGAGGAAGAGCGAGCTTGCAAAGAGCAGCGCCGTCGTATGGGTCAGATCCTGCTGCGCCATATAGGAGACCTGGGGCAGGGTGATCAGCGCCATCATCCCGACGGCTGCAAGCTTCTGGTCCTTCAGTGCCTCGCGCCCGGCAAGGCCGTAAAAGAGGTAACACAGGAAGAGCAGGATGTTCTTCGGGATGATAAGCGCGCCCATCGACAAGCCGGTCACCGAAACGACGGCATATTGCATCCAGTTGTAGAAGGGCGGCTGCGGACCGTAGCCCGCCAGCAAATATTGCGAGAAGAAGGACTGCTCGGCCTCGTCGAGCTCCAGCGAATGCGGAAGCGCCAATCGCAGCGCTATGTTCAGCACGAAATAGGCTGCAAGCAGCAGCGCCGCGGTTCTGATCGTCCTCGTCGCGCGGTCCAGCATCATGCTGCCGGCTTACGCTTGGCTTTGATCGTCGAAGATCTGCCGCACGATATAGTTCGGGGAGGCGTCGTCACGATAATAGGTGCGCGCGATCATTTCCGCCAGAATGCCGGTGGTGATCATCTGCACCGACGAAAGCAGCAGCACGACGCCGACCATCAGCATCGGGCGTGTGCCGATATCGTTGCCCAGGATGAACTTATCGAAGCCGAGATAGATTAGGATCAACAAGGCAACCGCGCCGAGACCGAGACCGAGCGAGCCGAAGAAATGGCCGGGCCTCGCCTTGTAGCGCATGAAGAACATGACCGACAGCAGGTCGAGGATGACGCGGAAGGTGCGCGAGATGCCGTATTTCGAAACGCCGTGCTCGCGGGCATGGTGGGTGACGGCCATCTCGCCGATGCGTGAGCTCGGCACGACACCGGCGACCCAGGCCGGGATGAAGCGGTGCATTTCACCCATCAGCTTCACCTGCTTGATGATCGAGGCCCGGTAGATCTTCAGGCTGCAGCCGTAATCATGCAGCTTGACGCCGGTGATGCGGCCGATCAGGTAGTTGGCGCACCATGACGGAATCTTGCGTAGGAACAGGCCGTCCTTGCGGTTCTTGCGCCAGCCGACCAGGAGGTCGAGTTGGCGCCGCTCCAGCTCGGAGACCATCGCAGGGATATCCTTCGGGTCGTTCTGCAGATCGCCGTCCATCGTCGCGATCAGCCGGCCGCGGGCGGTATCGATGCCGGCCTGCATGGCGGCGGTCTGGCCGAAGTTGCGCTGCAGCTCGACGATCCGGAGCGCCAGGCCCTCGCGGCCGACGAATCTGCGGGCGTTGACGAGCGTCGCATCCGTGCTGCCGTCGTCGACGAGGATCAGTTCCCAGCGATGCGGATAGTCGGCCATCGCCGCAACGATGCGCTCGACCAGCGGGCCGACGCTTTCCTCTTCGTTGAAAACGGGCACGACCAGCGACAGCTCGAGCGATTGTACCGGATCATTCGTGCCGCGAATGGGCTCTACCGTTGTCTGCAACTTTGCATCTCCAAAAGGCCGGGCGGCCTTGCAATCTTACTGCCGCCACCGCGCTTGCGGAAGCCTACTACATGAAGTGTCCGGCCGTTGCCAGCGGGCAATGCCGCTTTCCCCGCAATCGGCTGACTTACCGCAATGCTACTTCGCGCCGCCTTCCACCCAGGAATAACCAATCGAGAAGGTATGTTTGCCGTCACCGAAAAGATAGGGAAGGGTCAGCGTCTTCACCTCCTGCAGATGAATACCCGATTTCACGAGATCATCGGCAAAGTCGGGAGAAATGGTGGGGTCATTTGCGGTTTCTCCGCGCCAGACGACGAGCACAGGACCCTTCGCAGCCGCATATTCAGGCACCCCGGGGCCTGGAAAGAACGGGATCACGACGGGAACGTCGGGGAATTCCAGCTTCATGTTGCCGGCCACGAACTTGGTTCCCGCCACGATGAGCACCGGCTTGCGGGTGGCGGTCAGTTCGGCCACGTAGCCGGAGAAGGGCACGTTCGTTCTCGTATAAACGCCGGTATATTGCATGGCGACGATCCGCAGCAGAAGGATCGCCAGGATGACGACCATGAAGACCGGCACCACAGGCCGGAAGCGTGCAAGGCCGGCGGAAAGATCGAAGCCTGCAGTTTCCAGCTTCAGGAACAGATAGATCAGCAGGACGAGCAGGCAGGGGTCGAGCCAGCGCTCGTGGATATCGCTTGCGCCGGCGACGATGACGACACCGACGAAGGCAAGCAGGCTGACGATCATCATCCGCTCGATGACCCGGATCATCGGGCTGGACGCGGAAAGCGCATGGAAGAAATCCCGTCGGAAGGCTGCCGCGAAGAGAACGATCGGCAACGCGACGAAGCCGAGGACGGCGATGACGAGGGACAACAGCCCCTGTCCGATACGGGGAAGTCCAGCGGCGGCCTCGTGCTCGGCGGTCATCCGCTCCATGGTCGGGGCCGAAGCACTGACGAGATTATCGGGCAGCCAGAGCGCGTGCGGCAGAACGATCAGAATGGCGATTGCGAACGCCGGCAGCAGACGCCAGTCCATCAGACGGCTGCGCCACTTTCGGTCCACCAGGACTGCGACGAAGGCGGCAAACGGCAGAATGGCGAAATTATATTTGGAGATGAGGCCGATGCCGGTGGCGATGCCGATGACGAGATAGCTGCCGATCGTCGGCTGCCGAAGTATGCGAAAAAAGCCGAAGAGGAAGAGCGAGGTCGCAAACAGCAGGGCAACGGTGTGCGTCAGTTCGCGCTGCGCCATCAGCCCGACCTGTGGCAGGGTAATCAGGCTCAGCATGGCGATGGGCGGGAGCAGACGGCTCTTCAGCACCTCGCGGGCAGCCAGCCCATAGAACAGATAGCAGCCGAAGAGAATGATGTTCTTCGGAACCGAGAGCGCCCACATCGTGATCCCGGTGACCGAGACGATGGCGTATTGGATCCAGTTGTAGAAGGGCGGCTGCGGGCCGTAGCCGGCCAGAAGATATTGCGAGTAGAACGATTGTTCCGCCTCGTCGAGATCGAGCGTATGGGGCAATGCGATGCGGAGCACGATGTTCAGCAGGAAATAGACTGCCAGAAAAATGCTCGCGCTCGTGATGTTTCTGGTAATGCGCTCCAACATCGATCTCCAAGTCAAGCCGGCAAGGCGCCGTGATCTGTCGGTCTGCCGCGGCGGTTGTCTGCCTTTAAAGCGATCTCGCCGCCGTCGCTTCAACTCCGCCGTTGTGCCCAACCTTCATTTCTCCTAAAACGCCTGGCAATGGAGCCGAGGCTCATGCCGACGCCAAGCGAGGATTGCCTACTACATGAAGAGTTCGATCGTTGAAAGCCAGCAGTCCCAGTTTATGCGCAATCGCATGACGGCGCTGACGGTCGTAATTGTCGCAGCCTATGCGCTCTTCGTGCAATGGTTCTGGGGTTGGCCCGTCATCATCAGCCAATGGGCCGATGTCGGGGCAGGCCCGGTGATCGGCGCGCTCGTGGCGTTGACGAGCACCTATTTCCTGCGCACCTGGCGCATCTACGACTATTTTCCCAAGGAAACTGCGGGCCGGTTCGCGACCCTCTTTCGCGTCACGCAGATCCACAATCTCCTGAACATCATGCTGCCCTTCCGCACCGGCGAGACCAGCTTTCCGCTGCTGATGCGCACCGAGTTCGGCATCCCGCTGACCCGCGGAACCTCGGCGCTCCTGGTGATGCGGCTGCTCGACCTGCACGCCCTGCTGGCTGCCGCGGGTATCGGCTTTGCGCTCGCCGCGGCCGATGCACTTGTCGCATGGTCGCTTTGGGCAGTCTTCCTGCTGCTGCCGGTCGCAGCTTTCGCCGCGCGCAAGCCGCTGTTCCGGCTCGCCGCCAGGCTGTTGCCTGATAAGGCGCAGAAATTTGTCGTCGAGATCGAAAACGGTCTGCCGCTCGATGCCGCGGCCTTTGCGCGCGCCTGGGTGATGACCATCGTCAATTGGCTGGTGAAAGTGATCGTGCTCGCATGGGCGCTCGGCCTGATGGGGGTGCTGCCGATGGCGGCAAGCTTCGGCGGCGCGCTCGGCGGCGAACTCTCCTCCGTTCTGCCGGTGCACGCGCCGGGCGGCGTCGGCACCTATCCGGCCGGCATCACCGCCGGCGCCATTGCGCTCGGAGCCTCGAGCGAGCGGATGGCTCTGGCCGCGCTGGCGCAGGCAAGCGTCAATGCGCATCTCTTGATCATCGTATCGGCGCTGACAGGTACGGCGATCTCACTGCCGCTCGGGCGCCGCGGCAAGCTCTGAAATCCGTTTTCGCAGAAAGACCTGCTCCGGCTCCTGCCGGCAGAGCGACAGCGCCGTTTGATAGGCCGCGATCGCCTCTTCGGTGCGATCGAGCCTGCGCAGGAAATCGGCGCGCGCCGAATGGACGAGGTGATAGGCCTTGAGTTCCTGGCGCCCAAGAATGGCATCGATCAGATCCAGTCCCTTTGCCGGCCCTTCCGCCATGGCGATTGCAACGGCACGGTTGAGTTCCACGATCGGCGATGGCTGCGCCGCCAGCAGCAGATCGTAGTAGAACGCGATCCGCCGCCAGTTGGTCTTTTCGGCGGTCGGCGCCCTGGCGTGCTCGGCAGCGATCGCTGCCTGCACCGTATAGGCGCCGATCTCTGCCGCCCGCATCGCCTCGGCGAGCAGCGCCAGGCCTTCCGCAATTTTAGCACGGTCCCAGAGCGAGCGGTCCTGGTCGGCAAGCAGCACCAGCGACCCCTGCTCCTTGCTGCGTGCCAGGCGGCGGGAATCCTGCAGCAGCATCAGCGCCAGCAGACCGCTTGCGTCGGGATGTGGCAGCAGCGTCAGAAGCAGCCGCGCCAGCCTAATCGCCTCGGCGGTCAGGTCGGCGCGAACCACGTCTCCACCTGACGAGGCGGAATAACCCTCGTTGAAGACGAGATAGATGACGTGCAGCACCTGATCGAGCCGCTGAGGCAGTGCGTCGCGGTCCGGCACTTCGTAGGGGATCTTCGCCGACCGTATCCTGTCCTTGGCGCGCACGATCCGCTGGGCGACCGTCGGCGCCGGAACGAGAAAGGCATGGGCGATCTCTTCGGTGGTCAATCCGCAGATTTCCCGAAGCGCCATCGCCATCTGGGCATCGGAGGGGATAGCGGGATGACAGCAGGTGAAAATCAGCCGCAGCATGTCGTCTTCGATCGCTTCCATATCGCCGATCTCCGTTTCGTCGACGCTGTAGAGGCTGTCCTCGATGTGCTGCTGCGAGGCATCGAAGCGCGCTCGCCGCCGGATGGTGTCGATCGCCTTGAAACGTCCCGTTGAGACGAGCCAGGCGAACGGGTTACCGGGGATGCCATCCGTCGGCCATGTCCGGGCGGCCGCGGCAAAGGCATCCTGAAGCGCTTCCTCCGCCCGATCGAAATCTCCGAGCAGGCGGATTAGCGTCGCCAGCACCCGGCGCGAATGCTGTCGATAGAGGTCCTCGATCACCCGTTCCAAGTGCCTATCCTCACTGTGGCAGGGTGAGCGTTCTCACCGGCCGCAATTCGATCGCCCCGACCCGGACGCTTGGAATGCCCGCGACGACTTTGCGCGCCTCTTCGAGATCGGCGGCCTCGATGATGTAGATGCCGGCCAGATGTTCCTTTGTCTCGACATAGGGGCCGTCGGTCGAAGACAGAATGCCATGGCGCACTCTCAGCACCGAGGCACTGTCAGGACCTTCCAATGCATCGGAATGGATCATGATGCCTTTGTGCTCGAGCTCCTCGTCATAGCGGAAATGCGCCCTCACGAGCTCATCGCCCTCGGCCTGGCTGAGTGTGCTGTCCGCGTCGGCGGGATTATAGATGAGGCAGACGAAGCGCATGGCTATTTCCCATCCTTGATCGAATAGGCCGGCCGGATTTCGATCGATGCATATTTGAGGATCGGGAAGGTGGAAATGATCGACTGTGCTTCCGCCATATTCTTGGCCTCGATCACCACGAAGCCGCCGAGATGCTCCTTGGTTTCGGCGAAGGGACCATCTGTGGCGGCGACGGAGCCGTTGCGAACCCTAAGCGTCACGGCCTGTTCCGGCTCATAGAGCGCCAGCGCGCTCAACATATGACCGCTGTCGCGCCAGTGGTCGTCACTGACGATGCATTCCTGCGTAACGGCCTCCCACTCCTCACGGGTGACACGTTTGCTCTTTTCGGTATCGAACCAGATCTGACCCAGAAACTTCATGATATGACCTCCTCAGCCGAATTCGTGTATTGGCCGCACTTCGATAGCGCCGAGCTTAGCGAGCGGGATGCCGGCCGCAACGAGGATTGCTTCATTGAGATCCTTGGCCTCGATCAGGATGAAGCCGCCGAGCGCTTCCTTCGTCTCGGCGAAAGGACCGTCCGTCACTGACGTCTCACCGCTTCGTACCCGGACGGTCACCGCCGATGTCGGCGGCTGCAGCGCATGGGCGACGATCAGATGCCCGCTTTCGGCAAGCGCCTTGTCATAGTTGAGTGAGGCCGTGCCGAGTTCGGCCTTTTCCTCTTTCGTCCTGGCGCCGAGCACTGCGCCATCGAACCAGACCTGACAGAGATATTTCATCGCGGACAGCCTCCTTGTGCGTGTTCAACAACCCTGGACGACCGAGCCGCACGCATTTCGACAGCGGCGGAAAAAATCTTTTGTGCCGGTCCGGCGTCGAAATCGCAAGACAGCACTCGACAAGGCTTCGTCGAAACCTGTCGAGGAGAATGGCAATGAGTATTCTTGAAATCGCACTGGCAAGCCAGATCTGGGCGCGACGCCATGAGAAGCGCGCGTTGGCATTCGACGAAAGCGGTGGGCTGAAGGTCCTTCTGCGCGTCGCTTTCGTCTTCGTCGCTTTTACCATGTTGATTGCAGGGCTGAACGTTGCTGTCGGCAGGCCGCAAATGCCTGCCCAGAGTTCGGCGCCTGCCCTGACCGGCCGATGAAGAAACGGCCTATTGGAAGGCCGTTTCAAAAAAGCTGCGAAGTTTGCGCGAATGCAGCGCTTCCTTCGGCATGGCGGCCAGCTTCTGGACGGCACGGATGCCGATCTGAAGATGCTGGTTCACCTGCGTGCGGTAGAAGGCCGTCGCCATGCCAGGCAGCTTCAACTCGCCGTGCAGCGGTTTGTCGGAGACGCAGAGCAGCGTGCCGTAGGGCACACGAAAGCGGAAGCCGTTGGCGGCGATCGTGGCCGATTCCATGTCGAGCGCGATCGCGCGCGCCTGGGAGAGCCGCTTCACCGGCCCGCGCTGGTCGCGCAGTTCCCAGTTGCGGTTGTCGATCGTGCCGACTGTGCCGGTGCGCATGATGCGCTTCAGCTCGAAACCCTCGTAACCGGTGATTTCGGCCACGGCCGCTTCCAGCGCCACCTGCACTTCGGCCAGCGCCGGAATCGGCACCCAGACCGGCAGGTCGTCGTCGAGAACATGGTCCTCGCGCATATAGGCATGGGCGAGAACGTAATCGCCGAGCCGCTGGCTGTTGCGCAGGCCGGCGCAGTGGCCGAGCATCAGCCAGGCATGCGGGCGCAGCACGGCGACGTGGTCGGTGATCGTCTTGGCGTTGGAGGGGCCGACGCCGATATTGATCATGGTGATCCCGGCATGGCCCTTTTTCTTCAGATGATAGGCTGGCATCTGCGGCAGGCGGGTCAGTGTAGCATCCGTTTGCGGCACGCTCGAGCCGGGCAGGGTGACGATGTTGCCGGGCTCGACGAAGGCCGTGTAGCCATCGCCGCCCTCCGCCATCAGCTTGCGCGCCCAGCTGCAGAATTCGTCGATATAGAACTGGTAGTTCGTAAACAGAACGAAATTTTGGAAATGCTCGGCATGCGTCGCCGTATAATGCGACAGCCGGGCGAGGGAATAGTCGATGCGCTGCGCGGTGAATGGCGCAAGCGGCGAGGGCTCTCCCGGCGGCGGGATATATTCGCCGTTGGCGATCTCGTCGTCGGTGGTGTTGAGGTCGGGTGTGTCGAAGATATCGCGCATTGGAACGTCGACGAAGGCTGAGGCCGATGCTTCGACATGCGCGCCCTCGCCGAAGGCGAAGTGCAGCGGAATGGGCGTCGAGGATTCCGAGACGACGATCGGAACATTGTGGCTCCGTATCAAAAGCGACAGCTGCTCCTTCAGGTAATGCTTGAAGAGCTTCGGCCGGGTGACCGTCGTCGTGTAGATGCCGGGCGCCGTGACATGGCCGTAGGAGAGGCGCGAATCGACATGGCCGAAGCTCGTCGTCTCGATGCTGACCTGCGGATAGAAGGCGCGGTAGCGCGAGGCGATCGGAGCGCCCTGGGCAAGGTCGGTGAAGCTCTGGATCAGGAACGCCGTATTGCGTTCATAAAGCGCTGTCAGCGTCTCGACGGCCTTGGCCGGATCATCGAAACTCTCGGGCTGGAAAGGAGGCGGAGAGGATATGTCGAGGGGCGACAGAGGGGAGATTCGTTTGTTCATGACGCATTATAGAGAGTTGTTTTTGACAAGCAAACGACGCGCGCCGGCGGAATCCGATTTTTTATCTTCTCGCGAGTCTGATGCCGGTCACCGCACCGTGGGTGCGCAGAAGGTTCCGCTTCTCTCCAGGCAGGTATAGCTCGCACCGAAATGCGACTGCGTGCCGCCGCCGCCATTGTGCACGACGACCGCCGAAAATGTGACGGCGAAGATCGCCGCGAACAGCGTGATGATGGTGAAACGTCTTGCCAGAATATAGAAGTTCATCCCAGGCCCCCGATACGCAACCTAACCGTGACATGAGTTTTGCCACACCTCGGCTGAACGAGTGCTGAGATGCCGGTTCATCCGCCGTTCAGCTTGCGGGGCAGTTCGGGCGATTGCAGTGAGGATCGGCAAGCCGGAGAAGGCTTTGAGGCACGCCGGCATTTCGGCCGGCATGATTATACGTTTGGGATGATTGTTGCGTCGGCCTTAGCGCGTCAGAGCCGCGTCCAGGTCTGCGTCTTGCAGAGGATATTCATCACGCAGCCCTGCATCTTCAGTGAATTGCCGGAAATCTTTCCTGAGCCGCTATAGGTCTTGTCGGCGGCGGGGTCGGTGATCTCACCGGCATAGCTGCCGCCGGTCCCGGCGAGGGTGCCGATCTTGCGGCCGGTATATTTGCCGGTTTTCAGCGTCACGCAATAACTCCCGCCGCAGGCGGCAATCACCGCCGTTTCGCCGGAAGCCGTCTTCCACTTGCCGACGATAGGTTCCTCGGCATGGGCTGTACCCGCGATCACGGCGATAGCGCCGGCAAGAATGAGACTGCGGATCATCTTTTCCTCCTTGATGTCCTCTGACCGGTCGCAAAAATAACTGACGCGAACGTAAAGGTAAATAGAGCCGGCTGTCCGTTCGCCGCTAGCTGAACGCAGCCGAAAAGCCGACCGTAGAGCTTTTAAACCCGTCACCTGCTGATTTCATGATGAATGATCCGTTTACTTGGGAATCTGAATCTTTTGTAAAATTTGAGCGAAGATGCTTAAATCCCAGGGAATCCGATGTTTAACAAAAAACCAATTTTACCAAGCGTTTGCAGTTTGTTTGTCTCAAATTAATCATGCATTTTAGGCGTTTTTTGAAAGCCCTTTGGCATAGTCAAGCCATCAGACGAGCGGGGCCAAACCCGCCGGACCGGAAGGGCCGCAAAGCCGCGATAGACGGCAGGGTCCGAAGGTAAAACAGGGTAAGTCGTAAACAGGCTAACAGGGATAAAACCGATGGCACGCTTTGAAATGCACAATGCTGAAACGGCCACCATGGGTGGCGACAACAACAGCGCCGATGTCTTCTGCGAAATGGGTCTGATGTACGCAACCGGCCGCGGCTGCGCCGTCGATCTCGTTGCCGCCCACAAGTGGCTGAACATCGCCGCGATCAAGGGCAACGACCGCGCCGCCGAGCTTCGCGCCGACGTGGCCGCCGCTATGAACAAGATGCAGCTCGTGGAAGCACTGCGCGCTGCCCGCGAATGGATGACGGTTCACTAACGCGTCGACCGAAAATCTGAAACGATTCCGGACAGAACGATACCTCAACTCGACGTGTTGGAGCGCCGCGTGTCCAAGGACGCACGGCGCTCCAACAGACGTTCGAAATCGGAATGGCGATTTGAGCGGGTCCATGATTCAAATTTCTGAGGTTGTCGGTGTTGGGACGCCTCAGACGTCCTTCGTTAGACGAGGCAAGACCTGGTCGATTGCAACGACACCTTGGGGATCAAAACATGGCGCTCAAGCGAATGGACAATGTGGGAATCGTCGTCGAAGACCTCGGAGAGGCGATTGATTTCTTTCGCGAACTCGGCCTCGAGTTCGAAGGACGGGCAACAGTCGAAGGCGAATGGGCCGGACGTATCACCGGACTGGGCGATCAGCGTGTCGAGATTGCCATGATGCGCACACCGGACGGCCACAGCCGGCTCGAGCTCTCCCGCTTCCTGGCGCTTGATGTCGTCGCAGATCACCGGAATGCTCCGGTCAACGCCCTCGGCTACCTCCGCGTCATGTTCGCAGTGGATGACATTGACGAGACGCTTGAAAGGCTCCGCAGGCGCGGCGCGCAGCTCGTAGGGGAGGTCGTTCAATATAAGGACGCCTATCGGCTCTGCTATATCCGCGGACCTGAAGGGATTCTGATCGGCCTCGCCCAGGAACTCAGCTGACGCAATACGCAGGCAAATGCCGAAGACCTGACCATGTCGGCGATCTGGCAGAATGACAACCTCAGGCGAGCGTTTTCAGGACCTGCGGCAGCGCTTCCTCGAACAGCGCCATCTCAGCCTCCGGTCCGACGCTGACGCGGATGCAGCGATTGAGCGGCGCAACGCCCGGCATGCGGATGAAGATGCCGTGCTCCATCAGGCCATCGACGATCGCCCGCGCATGGGCGCCGTCGCGGCCGGTATCGATCGCCACGAAATTCGTCGCCGAGGGCAGCGGCTCAAGACCGTTTGCCCGGGCGATGCGGCCGATCCGCTCCCGTGCTGCATGGATTTTCCCGACCACCTCGGCCAGATAGGCCTGGTCCTTGAGCGCGGCCAGCGCTGCGGCCGTCGCCAGCCGGTTCATGCCGAAATGATTGCGGATCTTGTCGAAGGCCTGTGCCGTGCCTGAGGTCGAGATCACGTAGCCGGTGCGGGAGCCGGCAAGCCCGTAAGCCTTGGAAAAGGTGCGGGTGCGCACGATGTTCGGCAACTCGATGAGCGAAGCGATCGACGGCAGCGAATGTGCCGGCCCGGTTTCGCTATAGGCTTCGTCCAGCACCATCATCGTGGTCTCGGGCAGCGCCCGGGCGAAAGCGACAATGCTGTCGGCGTCCCACCAGCTTCCCATCGGATTGTCGGGATTGGCGAAATAGACGAGGGGCGCATTCTCGCGCCTGACCGCGTCGAGCAGCCCGTCGAGATCCTCGCGGTCGTTTGCGTAGGGGACGGTCACCAGCCGGCCGCCAAAACCGGCGACATGGAAATTGAATGTCGGATAGGCGCCGAGCGAGGTAATGACGGGCGCCCCCGGCTCGATCACCAGCCGGACGATCTGGCCGAGCAATTCGTCAATGCCGCCGGCGATGGCGATATTGGCGGCCGTCACACCAAGATGCGCGCCAAGCGCTTCCCTCAGCGCGAAATTTTCCGGGTCGTTGTATTTCCAGATGTCGCGTGCCTCTTCGCGCATCGCGGCAAGCACGGAGGGGGCCGGGCCGAAGCCGTTCTCATTGGCGCCGATGCGCGCCAGTACGGCACGTCCGCGGTGGCGTTCGATGGCCTCGGGGCCGACAAAGGGAACTGTGGAGGGCAGGGCGCTGATGAGGGGCGTGAAGCGCGAGAAGGCGGACATGCGAAAGGGGTTTCCCGGACATGTTGAAATCAGGCGCAACAATAGGCCCGGGCACGGCCAAGGCAAGCAAGATTATTCCGCAACCGCAGCAGCCCGGCCCGCCTATTCAAACGCGGCAGGGACGGCGTAGCGCTTTGAATCTCCGCCTGATTTCGTCTTCGATCGACGACTTATGCGAGACTGGCCGCCGGCCTCGTCTCGCGGAACATCGGTGCACGCCGGGCGTCGATCGCTTCCATATTGCCGACAAGGAAATCGGCGCGCACGACGCGGCGCAGAACCTCGGGGTCCAGGAGGTTGATGAACCTTACGCCGATGCGTTCCTTATTGCGATAGACCTCGGCACAGCCGATGCGATAGGCCAGGCCGAGAATGTTGAGATAATAATGTTTCGGCAGACCGGCGGTGGTCGAGACGATGAAGGTCGCACCGCCTTGCGATATGTCGATGATCTCGGCGCTTCGCATCGAGACGCCGGTGAGGCACGGCCGGACGGCGACGATACGGGCCGGGCGCTTGACGTTGAACTCTTCCCAGCGCAGGTCGTAAATGGCGGACTTGACCGTTGCAAGGTGTGTGGCGCGGAGCATAGTCATCTTACATTCTCCGTCAGGCAGGGCACAATTGGGGGTTCTTGCTCTGGAGCAAGCTGATCTTGCTTCAGCCACGGTCACATGAATGTTTTGCACATTCGTCAAATATAAAAAGACAATTTTAACGAGTTCAAATTTTGTTTCCATGCGGGACGCCGAACGTTCACAATCGGCACGCAGACTGTGCTGCCAAAACGCATTACGGACTGTGCCCCGACCGATTTCGGCGCAGTTTTCCCGAACTCTTTCAATGGCCGGGCGTTCTGCCTGAAGCATGTCGCGCAAAAGTGTCAGCGGTTTTGCGGTAATGACATGCGTAAAAACAAACACCGAAAGCGTAAGGAGCGAATCTGAAAGATTGCGACGCGCTTTCGATCGATGAAGCGAGGGCGCTTCGATGACGACAGCGAGGAGTTGAAGATGACCGACATCAGAATCCCCGGGAAATCATGGGTCGTAGTCTGCAATGGAGCCAAGGCCCTGATCATGCAGAATGCCGGCGATGCCCAGCTGATGAACCTGAAGGTGTTGGAAACCCTGACGCAGCCGAACGAGCCCGATCGCGAGCTCGGCACCGACAAGCCTGGCCGCAGCCATGCCGCTGATGGATGGAGCCGCAGCGCTGTCGAAGAGACCAGCTGGCAGGAGCAGGCCGAAGCGCAATTTCTGAAGCACGTGGCGGAGCGAATGGACGAGCTGACCCAGGCAAAGGACGCGCGCCGTATCGTCCTCATCGCGCCGCCGAAGGCGCTCGGCACCCTCCGGCCGGCGCTGAGCGCCGAGACGCAGGCGGCGATATCGGCGGAATTGGCGAAGGACTATACCAATCTGCCGATCGATGAGATCGAACGGCATCTCGCCGCGTGATGAAACCAACCGGTGAGCTAACGCGGGCCCGTTGGCCCGCGTTTCTTGTGCGCTTCAGACCGACGGTCTCTCTCCGGCAAACAGATCTTCATGATCGGCAAACAGTGTGGCCAGGCGATCGATGACCGTCCTGACTTCCGGCCTTTGCCGCTCGTCGTCATGCGCGACGATCCACATCTCGTAGGTCAATTCATCGATGACAGGCCCGGCGCGGACGAGCTTGCGCTCCTGGTCGCCGATGAAACAGGGCAGCACGCCGCGGCCGGCGCCGCCTCGGATCAGGTAAAAGAGCATATGCGGCGTGTTGGTCCAGCTGGTGATCCAATAATCCGGCTGTTCGAAAGTCCACTTGTCCGCCGGTGTGATGGCGATGTCCGTTCCGAGTGAGATCCAGTTGCAATTTGTCTCGTCATAATCGGCCGCCTGATAAACCGCATGCGCCACCTTGACTGAACGGCGGATCGCGACGTTGCCGCTGTCCGGCCGGCTGTGGCGAATGGCGATATGCGCCTCGCGATAGGTGAAATCGACACTCGCGTCACGGGTCTTGTAGCACATGCGAAAGCAGTCTTTCGGCGTCCAGACGCTGGCCAGGTGGTCGGCAATGAAGCGCGACGTCCAGCTGTCGACAACCGTCGACACAATCGGCAGCGTCAGAACCTCACCGCGCCAGTCGGAGATCGCCCGCGCCGCATCCTGCATCAGCCGGACGCGATCGAGCAGCTCCTGGCCGTCCTTGGCAAGCAGGTAGCCTGTGGGGCCGCGGTTGAACAGCGACCGGCCGGTCACCCGTTCGAGCCCCAGCATGCGCCGGCCGATCGTCGGCGCACTGAGCCCCGTCCGCGCCGCCGCCGCCGAAAGCCCGCCGCCGGTCGCGACATGGAAGAAAAGCTGCAGATCGTCCCAGCTCGCCTCTTTCATGGATGAAAACCCCCTTTCCTCCATGCCTCTACATAGCGGGCGCGTGAAGGCCTAGCTCAACTACTCCAGCAATAGATGGAGGATAGGCAATGCTTCTCAACTGGGTAGTTCTCTTCAACGAAGTCGCGTCCCGCAATTACCGGATGCGCCGCGATCCCATGGCCGATCCGCTCGATGGCCCGGAATGGCGCGGACTTCTCTGGATCATACCGATCATCGCGCATCTCTCGGCAAGAAGAGGCGAGACGAGGAGGCTGCGCCCCGATCGGGCGGCAACTGGAGGCGGCCTCAGTTTTCGAAGCTCAGTCGTAGCACGTGGTGGAGGAATTCCGGATTGAGCAGCATGTTGAAGCTGATCGTCACCAGTTCGTCTTCGCGCTTGACCAAGGTGGCGCCGATTTCGTCATGGATGCCGAGTATCTCGAGAAAGAAATGACTCGGCATCTCCAGGCTTGGACTGACTTCCAGCACCGCGCCGGCAAGTGTGATCGTGCGGATCAGGCAGCGTACCTGCGTACCGGTGCTGAGGTGGTGGCCGACGAAGATGATATTGCCCGGCCTGTCGAGATTGAATTCCCGGTAAGCACGTTCCGGCTTGGGGTGTTCTGTGTCGAGGTGCATCTGAAAGGCCCTTTTAGCCTCCGCTCATCGTAGGCAGAGAATAATGCAAGAGTGCTGACGATTGCTGAAGATCATCGCTAAGATTGAAGGCTGTTGCCAAGAATCGCTGGAAATCGCACCGATTTCGGCCAGATCTGCTCCAAATTCGCGCAATTCCGCGGGCAGCCGCGTCATTCTTGACATGCAGACGGCGATCGCGCATACAAAACCCCGGTTCGAGGCACCGGCCGCTCGCGGATGAAAATCCATGGTGAAGCCCTCGCGATCATGGTCACGGCCCCTTGTGCATGCTGACTGACGGCAATGCGAGCTCCCATTGACAGTCGAAGAGCATGCCTTGCGAAGGCTCACTCCATGACGACCTATCCCGGCATTGAAGAACTGAAGGCCCAGGCTAAGCGCCTGCGCCAGGCGATGAACGATCGCGGCACCGCGCTGACCCACAGTGCGGCCTTGGAAATGATCGCCCGCCAGCATGGCGTGCGTGACTGGAACACGCTGGCCGCTCTGGCGGCAAAGCCCAATGCGGCTGCGAAGACGCCGCTCTTCGTCGGCGCCCATATTCGCGGCCGCTATCTCAATCAGCCGTTCACTGGCGAAATCATCTCGCTTTCGGCCCTGCCGGGCGGCCTCCACCGGATCACCATCCATTTCGACGAAGCGCTTGACGTGGTCACCTTCGAGAGCTTTTCAGCCTTTCGGCGGCGCGTGACTGCGCAGATCGATGGCGACGGCGTCTCCCCCAGGAAGACCTCGAACGGCGTGCCTCATCTGGTGCTCGATCTCTGATTTGCTCCTCATCCTTTCCAGGCTGCCCGCATGCGCTTTGTTCAAGCCGCAGCGGATGTCGCCCGATATCGCACGGATTTCCCCATGACCAATCCTTCCAAAGGCAATGCTTTCCTCACCGGCTGGCTGCCGGGCGTATTCATCAGGACTGCGGCGCCGATCGTCGCGATCACCACCGTCAACGGCCTCTTTGCTGTCGTCGACGCCTATTTCCTGGGCGCCTATGTCGGCCCCGATGCGCTCTCAGCCGTCAGCCTGATCTTCCCAGGGCTTATGCTGCTGGTCGCCGTGCAATCGCTCGTCTCGAACGGCATGGGAAGCATCCTCGCCCGTCGGCTCGGTGCCGGCGATCGCCAGGGCGCGCGCCGGGTATTTTCCGGCGCCCATACGCTGGCGCTCGCCGTCATTGTGATCCTCATCATAGTCTACTGGGGCCTCGGCGGGCGGATCATCGATGCCGCCGCCGGCAACACCGCCGTGGCCGAGGGCGCCATGCTTTTCATGGGCGCGATGATCGCCTCGACGCCAGTGAGTTTTCTCCTGTCACTGCATCTCGATGGGCTGCGCTGTGAAGGCAGGATCGGTTTCATGACGGCGGTCACGGCCTCGGCCTCGCTGCTCAACATCCTCGCCAACTGGCTGTTCATGGCAGTGATGCATTGGGGCGTGCTCGGTTCGGCCGCAGGCTCCATCGCTTCGCAATTCGTCTGTCTCGCCGCCGTGCTCGTCTATCGCTGGCGCCGGCCGGCGACGCTCAGGCCTTCTCCCACATTCGCCCTTGTCGAATGGCGCGGCATCGTCGCCTTGGGCGCGCCCATGAGCCTCGGTTTCATCGGCATATCGCTTGCCTCGGCCGCGATTCTGGTCAACGTCTCGCTCTGGAGCACGCGTGATTATACCGCCACCATTGCCGCCTACGGCATCATCACCCGTATCCTGACCTTCACCTATCTGCCGCTGCTTGGTCTCAGCATCGCCCTGCAGACGATCGCCGGCAACAATCACGGCGCCGGCCTTGGGTTGCGCGTCGGCCGCAGCCTGCAGATCGCCATGCTCTCGGCGCTGGTCTATTGCAGCCTGGTGGAGATCACGGTGGAACTGCTGGCTGGTCGCATCGGCGCCGCCTTCGTCGGCGATCCCGCCATTATCGCCGAGGTCAGGCGAATTCTGCCCTGGACGATCGGCGCCTATTTTCTGTTCGGGCAGATGCTGATCCTGTCGTCCTATTTCCAGTCGATCGGCGATGCGCCGCGCGCGGCGATCTTCGGTCTGTCGCGACCCTATCTTCTCACCCTGCCTCTCACCTTCCTGCTGCCCTTCGTCTTCGGCGAGCAGGGAATCTGGATGGTGCCTGTTTTTGCCGAGGCAGGCATGGTGGTGCTTGCCCTGCTGGTGCTGTCTGAGAATGCCAGGCGCCGCGGCTGGCGATACGGGCTTCTGCCCGCCTGAGACGTGGAAGCCGCGCTTCCTGGCGCGGCCTCTGTCGATTGCCCTCTATTCCTTGCTGCTCTGAGCGGCCGACGTCGACGCTTCCGCCTCGTTGAGCGCCTCGGCGCATTCCTGACAGCAGACTTCGACGGTCTTGCCGCCGAGCTTGACGGTGATGGTCTCGGCGCCGAGTTCGCAGTCGCAGGCAGCGCATGTGGTCTTCTTCATCGGGTAATCCTCAATTGATCGTCCCCGGATCGGGACAGCGTCATAAGAGCATCGAAGACCGCATCACCGCTGTCGAAAACTTTAGCGATCAATCGGGATTAGGGTCGGCGCCGCAGTTGCGCCGAGCGCTGAAATTCGGCCGGAGTCTGACCGAAGGCCTGTTTGAAAGAAGCGCTGAAATGACTGTGGCTGGAAAAACCGAGATCGAGGCCGAGTGAGGTCAGATCGTCATACTGGCCGAGCAGATCGAGCGCCCGGGCAAGCCGCAGCCTCAGCTGATAGCGATAGAGCGGCGTGGCCTCGACCTGCTGGAAGACCTGGGTGAGGTAAACAGGGGAAACGCCGACTTCCCAAGCGATTTCCGCGAGCGTCCAGCGTCGCGCGAGATCGGAGGAAAGCACCAGCTTTGCCCGGTCGACGAGTTTCTGCCGGCCGAGGCTGGCGCCGGCCGCATGCGAGGTGCGCTCGCCGAGCGAGCGGCGAACCAGCGTCAGGGCCAGCGTTTCCGCCTCGAGCGTTTCGGCGACGTTGCGCCTGAGACCGTGGCGCAGCAGGGCGACCAGCGCCTGCGCGCGAGGGTCGATCCGCCGGCGCTGGCGGCGGAAGGAAAAGGCCGGGCCGGGCTGGGCCTGCTCCTTCGGCGCCAGCTCTTCCAGCATGGATTCGTCGATCGACAGGTCGATGCAGCCGTCGCCGCCCGCGATCGGATGGCTGATCCGATAGCCCTGACCGGCATTGAAGAACAGCACCTGATTGGCTTCAGCCACCGTATCCGTGCGGCCGACATGGCGCATAAAGACGCCGCGATAGGGATAGACGAGGCTTGTCTTGTGAGCACATTCCTCGTCGCTCTTGTGGCGGCACTCGCCATTGCAGACGACGTCACGAATGGTGACGGTCTTGGTTTTCAGGAGCAGAGCTGTTGAAAACTGCGACATTGTATCGTCCGGTTCAGGCAGGCAGCCCGACAAGGCTGCGCTGGGGCACAGTACCACAGTGAGTCTGATGTTTCAGTAGCGGCAGTAAACGTGCACGTCGCTTTCTGTCTGCCCCCGGGAGAGGCCGACATCCTTCAACTGATCGTCGGAAAGTTCCATCAGCGCATTGTAGTTGCGCCGTTCGCTGATCTTGCGCCCCAGCCAGCGGACTGCTGTGGCCGCTGCAGAAAGAAGTCCGGGCCGCCGCGAAGAGCGGATATTGCCGGCCGGTATCGTGAAATGCGAGCTGTGCATGATGATCCTCCATCCTCATTGGACGGAGGCAGTGAACCATCACCGACAGTTTGGCGCTGTCAGATTATTTAGCGATCGAGCGCGGCCTTCATGCCTTCAGCAGCCATTCGTGCTCGGCGGCATTGTGGAATTTCCAGATCCGCTTCGGCCCGGCCATGACATTGAGATAATAAAGATCATAGCCATGCGTTGCGGCGCAGGGATGATAGCCCTTCGGCACCAGCGTCACGTCGCCGTCCTCGATCGCCATCGCCTCGTCGAGCGAGCGGTCGTCGGTGTAGACGCGCTGGAAACCGAAACCCTGCGGCGGGTTGAGGCGGTGGTAGTAAGTCTCCTCCAGGAAGCTCTCGTTCGGGAGGTCGTCCTGATCGTGTTTGTGCGGCGGATAGGAGGAGGTATGGCCACCTGGCGTGATCACCTCGACGACGAGCAGCGAATGCGCCGAATTATCGTCCTCAGGCATGATGTTGTTGACGTAGCGCACATTCGTGCCCTTGCCGCGCGTCACCTGCGGATGCGTGCCGGGCGGGATCGCCTTTGCCTCATAGCCGCCGCCGCCGGGCGCCGAGCAGACAGCGAGCTCCAGATCGGTCTCCGCCGTGACCGACCATGTCGAGCCCATCGGGATATAAAGCGCATGCGGAGCCCCGTCGAAGGGGTTCATCCGCTCGCCGAGCGTCCCGAAATCCTTCGAGCCGGCCGACGCCTTGCCCTTGCCGGTCACCCAGACCAGGCAGACCTCGCGCTCGCCGGTTTCCCCAGAAACGGTCTCACCCGGTTTGATCCGATGCAGATCGAAGCCGACATAGGTCCAGCCGGCGTTCTCCGGGGTGACATGCGTCACGCGGCCATGCGTGCCGGATGGTTTCACCTTGAGGTTTGGCATTGGTTTTTCCTTCTTTACCTGGAAAATTCCCCTCCCCAACCCCTCCCCACAAGGGGGAGGGGCTAACCTGCCGTGCCGTCTCGCCCATATACGGCGTTCCCTCTTGCGGAGTGGCCGCTATCTGGTGCGGGGCGGTGCCTCAAGTTAAGTCCCTCCCCCTTGTGGGGAGGGGGTGGGGAGGGGTTTTTGTTCGGTTACCCCTTCGGGTAGCCTTCCGTTTCCACAGTATAGCCTGCCGCCGTCATCACCCGCATCAGTTCGGCATGGCCGATCTCGGCCATCTTCTGCGGCGGCGCCTTGCGCGGATCCTGTTCGGCCTCGACGACGAACCAGCCTTCATAGCCGTGGTCGGCGAAACGCTGGACGATGGCGCCGAAATCGAGCGAGCCGTCGCCCGGCACGGTGAAGGCGCCAAGCGCCACGGCGTCGAGGAAGGACTGGCGGCTGCGGTCGAGCCCGTCCACCACCGACTTGCGGATATCCTTGACGTGGACGTGGTTGATGCGGGCGTGGTGATTGTCGATGGCGCGCAGCACATCGCCTCCGGCAAAGGCCAGATGCCCGGCGTCGAGCAACAGCGGAATACCTTCACCCGAATTGTGCATGAAAGCGTCGAGTTCCGGCTCGGTTTCGACGACGGCGGCCATGTGGTGGTGATAGGAGAGCGGCATGCCCTGCTCGGCGCACCATTCGCCGAATTCGGTGACGCGGCGCGCATAGGCCTTCATCTCGTCGTCGGAAAGGCGCGGCTTGGTGGCGAGCGGCTTGGACCGATCGCCCTGGATGGAACGGCCGACTTCGCCATAGACGATGCAGGGCGCGTTGACCGCCTTGAACAGCTCGATCATCGGCGCGATGCGGTCCTTGTTGGCCGCAAGCTCTTCATTGACAAGCGTGCCGGAGAACCAGCCGCCGCATAGCGTCACGTCGGCTGCGCGCAGGATCGGCAGCATTTCTTCCGGGTTGCTGGGGAAGCGGCGGCCTTGTTCCATGCCGGTGAAACCGGCACTGCGCGATTGCCGCAGGCATTCTTCGAGGGACACATCGTCGCTAAGCTCAGGAAGGTCGTCGTTCCACCATGCGATGGGCGACATGCCGAGTTTGGCCTTCATCAATATTCTCCTTAAAGACATGGCGGAGGAGCGGGTCCGCTCCTCCGGAAAAATGGGGCTAACTTGTTTCAGCCAATGCGCTGGGAGCCGCGGGCTTCGACATAACCCTTGCGCGCCTTGTTGACCTCTTCGCGCGGGCTGACTTCCGGCACCGCGACATCCCACCAGTGGCCGCCGGCCTCAGTGGTGATCAAGGGATCGGTGTCGATGACGAAGACGGACGTGCGATCGTTCTTCTTCGAATCGACAATCGCCTGCTCGAGTTCGGCGATGGAACTGACCTTGACAGCCATGGCGCCCATGCTTTCGGCATGCGCGCGAAAATCGATCTCCGGCATCACCTCGTGATAGGAGTCCTTGAGCAGATTGTTAAAGTTGGCGCCGCCGGTTCCCATCTGCAGCCGGTTGATGCAGCCATAGCCGCGATTGTCGAGCACGACGATGTTGAGTTTGACCCCAACCATGACGGAGGTCGCAATCTCGGAGTTCATCATCATATAGGAACCGTCGCCGACCATGACGACGACATCCCGTTCGGGGCGCGCCATCTTGGCGCCGAGCCCGCCGGCGATCTCGTAGCCCATGCAGGAGAAGCCGTATTCCATGTGATAACTGCCGGGCGCCGTCGCCGGCCAGAGCTTGTGCAGCTCGCCTGGCAGACCGCCTGCGGCGCAAAGCACCGTCGTGTTCTCGCCGCCGAGCGTGCGCGCCACCGCGCCGATCACCTGCGCATCGGAGGGCAGGGCGGTGTTGGTCGCCGCCATAGCCTTGGTGACAGCCTCCATCCAGATTTTCTTTTCCGCCGTTGCCTTCTCGGCAAGTGCTGCCGGCGCCTTCCAGCCGGAAAGGCCTGCCGAAAGCGCCTTCAGCCCTTCGCGGGCATCGGCCACCACAGGGTGGCTGTCGTGCTTCACCGCGTCATAGGCGGCGATGTTGAGGCCGACCATCTTCAGGCTGTCGTTCTTGAAGAGCGCCCAGGAACCGGTCGTGAAATCCTGGCAGCGCGTGCCGACGGCGATGACGAGATCCGTCTCTTCGGCGATCGCGTTCGCCGCCGATGTGCCCGTGACGCCGACCGAGCCGAGCGCCAGCGGATGGGTCTCGTTGATCGACGACTTGCCGGCCTGGGTGACGACGACGGGGATGGCATGGGCTTCGGCGAAGGCCGCGAGTTCCTTCGTAGCCTGCGAATAAAGCACGCCGCCGCCGGCGACGATCACCGGCTTCTCAGACGCCTTGATCAGCGCGATGGCATTTGCCAGCTCGTCCGCATCCGGCTGCGGCCGGCGGGTCGTCCAGACCTTTTCTTCGAATAGGCTTGCCGGATAATCGAAGGCCTCGGCCTGAACGTCCTGGCAGAGCGACAGCGTCACCGGCCCGCAATCGAGCGGATCGGTCAGCACCTGCATGGCCCGCTTCAGCGCCGTGATGATCTGCTCCGGGCGGGTGATTCGGTCGAAATAGCGCGAAACCGGGCGGAAGGCATCATTGGCGGAAACCGTGCCGTCGCCGAAATCCTCGATCTGCTGCAGCACCGGGTCGGGCGCGCGGTTGGCGAAGACGTCGCCAGGGAGAAAGAGAACCGGAATGCGGTTGACATGCGCGACGCCTGCGGCCGTCACCATATTCAGCGCGCCTGGGCCGATCGAGGTGGTGCAAGCCATGAAGCGCGTGCGGAAATTCGCCTTGGCATAGGCAATCGCAGCATGCGCCATGCCCTGTTCATTGTGGGCGCGATAGGTCGTCAATTCCCCGCGCACCTGGTAGAGCGCCTCGCCGATACCAGCGACGTTGCCGTGACCGAAGATCGCCCAGACGCCGCCGAAGATCGGCACCTTTTTGCCGTCGACAACCGTCATCTGTACTTTCAGGAAATGCGCGACGGCCTGCGCCATCGTCAACCGTATCGTCTTGCCCATCGGGGCCTCCCGCAATCTTCGCTCTAGTTGGTTTCCCCTCCCCAACCCCTCCCCACAAGGGGGAGGGGCTAACTCGTGTGGCTCACCGCATTTCACCGCAACCTTGCGTCCGCAAGAGAGCTCGTTTGTGGCGTAAAGCGATGCCTCAACGTAAGTCCCTCCCCCTTGTGGGGAGGGGTTGGGGAGGGGTCTTAATTCTCAGTGAAGCCCACGCGTCTTAAGCCAGGCCTCTGTCAATTGCCGGAAGCGGCCGGCCATGTCGGCGATCGCCTCCTCGTCGTTCATGTTGCCCGAGAGCCAGGCGCGCGCCGGATCGGCAAAGATCGTCCGGCCGACGGCAAAGCCCTTCACGGAGGGAGCTGCCAGCGTCGCCTCGAAGCAGGAGATCAGCTCGTCGGCGGGCGCCTCAAGTCCCAGGAGCACGATACCACGGCACCATGGATCATTTTTGGCGATGACCGCATCGATCTTCTTCCAGGCTTCGCCGGAAGCCTGCGGCTCCAGCTTCCACCAGTCCGGCTTGATGCCGAGCGCGTAGAGCTCCTCCAGCGCGGTCGCGATCGTATCGTCGGTGAGCGGTCCGTTCTTGCCGGCGATGATTTCCACCAGGAGCTCGCGACCGACCTTGCGCGCGGCCTCGAATAGGGTGCGCAGCTTCTCCTGCTGCTCCGTCTTCAATTCGGCTGGATCGTCGGGGTGGTAGAAGCACAGGCATTTGATGCAATGGCCGAGCGGCCATTCGACAAGCTGCGAGCCGATATCCTGGCTGAATTCGAAGCGCAGCGGCTTCGAGCCCGGCAGTTCGACAGGCCGGCCGATCCAGGAGAAGTTCTTCGTCGCCGCATCGAAGAAGGCGTCGCGGCCGAAACGCTCGTCGATCAGCATGCCGTAGCCATCGCGGCCGTTCGAAACGCGCGCTGCCGCCTCGACCGCCAGCCGCTTGAAGGCAACGATCTTGTCATGGCCGACGCCGAGTTCGTCGGCGACGCTGACAAGCTGCGAGCGGTGGTCGATCGCCAGCGCCATCAGCAGCGGGATTTCGCCGCGCCGGGTCGATGCCCAGTGGATATGATTGATCGCCTCGTCCTTGCGCAGCGCCCGATGTTTGCTGCCGGATTTCAGGAAGAAGTCGAGCTCCGCCCAGGTCGGATATTCCGGCGAGCAGAGCAGGCGGGAGACGGCGAAGGCGCCGCAGGCATTGGCCCAGGTGGCGCAGGTCTTCAGCGGCTCGTCGCGCAGGAAGCCGCGCAGGAAACCGGACATGAAGGCGTCGCCGGCACCGAGCACGTTGAACACCTCGATCGGGAAGCCCTGGCCGACGATGCCGGCTTCGAGGTCATCGGCGATCGGCCCGTCATAGACGATGCAGCCCATCGCGCCGCGCTTGAGCACGATCGTCGCCGGCGTCAGGCGACGGATTTCCTTCAGCGCGCCGAGCACGTCATCGGCGCCTGATGCGATCAGGATTTCCTCTTCGGTGCCGACGATGAGGTCGCAATCCGGCAGCGTCTCCTTCATTTTCGAGGAGACGCGGTCGGATTTCACATAACGCTCGAAACCTTCCGCATGGCCGGCAAGCCCCCAGAGGTTCGGCCGGTAGTCGATGTCGAAGATCACCTTGCGGCCGTTCTCCTTGGCGATGCGGATCGCCTTGCGTTGCGCGGCCTCGGTATTCGGCCGGGAGAAATGCGTGCCGGAGACGAGAACGGCGCGTGAGGATTTGATGAAGTTCTCGTCGATATCGCCTTCTTCGAGCGCCATGTCGGCACAGTCGGAGCGATAGAAGATCATCGGCGATACGCCTTCGGCCTCGACCGCCAGCAGCACCAGCGCCGTCAGCCGTTCCTTGTCGGTGACGATGCCGTCCGTCGCCACGCCCTCGCGCGCCGCCTGCTCGCGGATGAAGCGTCCCATCTGCTCGTCGCCGACGCGGGTGATGAGCCCGGACTTGAGGCCGAGCCGCGCCGTGCCGATAGCGATATTGGACGGGCAGCCGCCGACGGATTTGGCGAAGGAGGCGATATCCTCCAGGCGCGAACCGATCTGCTGGCCGTAAAGATCGACCGAGGAGCGGCCGATGGTGATTACATCAAGCGCCGGCTCCGGCTGTGAACCCGGATTCGATTGTACCATGATGTCCTCCCGCTAGATTTTGCGCGGCTTCCAGTGCCTGCGAATGTCGATAATGAAACATTGGTTCCGATATTTTGTCAATTCGGAATGTTTATTCCATTTTCTCTTTTCCAGCTTTGTGATGTTGACGCTTGCGACGCCGCTCGGCGATCGCAACCGGCAGCGCCATGGTGAGCGCCATCGAGGCTGAAAGCGAGCGGAAGCCGGCGAAATCCGCTTCCGCCACCTCGAACCAATGTGTGGCGCAGGCGGCAAGCGGCGAGAAGGCCGAATCGGTGATCGCAATGACCGGGACGCCGCGATCGGCGAGCTCCTGGCTCTGACTAAGGCTGTCGGCTGCATAGGGCGAGAAGCTCGCCGCGATCGCCGCATCCCTCGGCGATGCGAACTGTACCATTTCAGGATCGACTCCGTTCGGCGAGGCGACGATCTGGTGGCGGATGTTGAGCTTGGAAAATGCATAGCTCATATGCGCCGTCAGCGGATAGGAGCGGCGCTTGGCGATCAGATAGATCGTTTCGGCGGCGGCGAGGATATCCACCGCCTTCGTGAACGTCTCGCTCTGAACCGTCGCGGCCAGCCGGTTGACCGATTGGTTCGCCGCGGCAATGAATCCGGAAAGCAGGTTGGCGTCTTCGTCGTCGCCGCTCGTTTGCTCCAGCGTGACGAGCCGCTCTTCATAGCTCAGCGTCCGGTCGCGCAGCCTTTCACGGAAGATGCTCTGCAGATCGGAAAAGCCGTCATAACCGAGATGATGCGCCAGGCGCACCAGCGTCGACGGCTGGACCTCGGAGGCGGCCGCGATGCTCGCCGTCGTGCCGAAGGCGATTTCGTCGGGATTGCCGAGCGCGAAGGCGGCGACCTGCGCCAGCCGCTTCGGCATGTTCGCCTTGCGCTCGATGATAGTGCTGCGCAGGCTTTCGAAATCGCGCGGCACGCGCGCGTGCCTTTGGGGATCATTATCCATGCTTGCGGCTCACGGGATGAAACAAATATTCCATATTCCTGAGCATAGACGATTTCGAACGGCGCGCCTAATTGTTTTTAATCGCCTGTAATTGAAGGGTTTTGTACAATCGCAGCGAAGAATGAAGGCCATATGCCTGCCAACGGTCTCTTGTCAAAATGATCCAAATATTCCAAAAATCCGCGCACAGTTCTGGAGGAGACGGAAAATGAAGCCACTTGGCATCGGTTTGATCGGCACGGGTTATATGGGCAAGTGCCATGCGCTGGCCTGGAATGCGGTAAAGACCGTGTTCGGCGATGTCGAGCGTCCGCGGCTCGTGCACCTGGCTGAAGCCAATGCCGCGCTTGCCGAGGCCCGTGCCGGCGAGTTCGGCTTCGAGAAGGCAACGGCCGACTGGCGGGCGCTGATCGCCGACCCCGAGGTCGACGTCGTTTCCGTCACCACGCCCAACCAGTTCCATGCCGAGATGGCGATCGCGGCCCTGGAAGCCGGCAAGCATGTCTGGTGTGAGAAGCCTATGGCGCCCGCCTATGCCGATGCCGAGCGCATGCTGGCGACGGCAGAGCGCTCCGGAAAGGTTGCCGCTCTCGGCTATAATTACATTCAGAATCCCGTCATGCGGCACATCAGGAAACTTGTCGGCGACGGCGCCATCGGTGCGGTCAATCATGTCCGCGTCGAAATGGACGAGGATTTCATGGCCGATCCCGACGTCTTCTTTTATTGGAAGAGCGAGCTTTCCGCCGGCTATGGTGCGCTTGACGATTTCGCCGTGCACCCGCTGTCGTTGCTCTGGTATCTTTTCGGCCATGTCGAGGCCGTCATAACGGATATGGTGAAGCCCTATGCCGACCGTCCGCTCAGCCAGGGTGGCCGCCGTGCCGTCGAAAATCACGATGCAGCCAACGTGCTGATGCGGCTTGGCGGCGGCATCTCCGCCGTGTTGATGGCGAATCGCGCCGCCTGGGGTCGCAAGGGGCGCATCGCCCTGCAGATTTACGGCTCGAAAGGCTCGATCCTCTACGACCAGGAGCGCATGAACGAGTTTGAACTCTATCAGGCAGAAGGGCCCGGTTCGGAGCAGGGCTTCCGCAAGATACTGGCGGCGCCTGCCCATCGGCCCTATGATCGCTTCATCCCGGCTCCTGGCCATGGCCTCGGTTTCAACGATCTGAAGATCATCGAGTGCCGCGAGCTGATCCGGGCAATATCAGGCGAGCCGTCGTCGATCGTGACATTTAAAGACGGTCTCAGGATAGAAAAGTCGGTGCATGCCATGGCACAGTCCTTCCACGAGCGTCGCTGGATCGAAATCGGCTGAATGTAAGAAGCCGCTTTCCGTTGACGGCGCATGGGGCAGGGGATAGGCCTTGGCGTAAATGTCGAGCCTAGTTTCAGGAGTGAGATCGTGACGGATAGAGTGGTGATCATCGGCGCGGGACAGGCGGGTTTCGCCTTGGCAGCCAAACTGCGTGCTTTGAAGGATACGCGCCCGATCACCCTCATCGGCGCCGAGGATGTAGCCCCCTATCAGCGCCCGCCGCTTTCGAAGAAATATCTGCTCGGCGAAATGAGCTTCGACCGCCTGCTGTTCCGCCCGGAACACTGGTATGCCGACAACGACGTCGATCTTCGCCTTTCGACCTGGGCCGAGCAGATCGAGCGGGACAGCAAGCAAGTTCTGCTGCAGGACGGCTCTGTTCTCGACTATGGTACGCTGGTGCTCGCCACCGGCTCGACGCCGCGCCGGCTGCCGGCAGCAATCGGCGGTGATCTCGAAGGCGTCTATGTCGCCCGCGACAAGCGCGATGCCGATCTGCTGGCCGATGAAATGCGCCCCGGCCGTCGCGTTCTCATCATCGGCGGCGGTTACATCGGCCTCGAGGCTGCGGCCGTCGCTCGCCATCGTGGTCTCGAAGTCACGGTCATCGAAATGGCCGATCGCATCCTGCAGCGCGTCGCGGCGAAGGAAACGGCCGACCTCATGCGCGCCATCCACGAGAGCCACGACGTGGTGATCCGCGAGAAGACCGGCCTGAAACATCTGATCGGCAAGGATGGTCGGGTTTCCGGCGCCGCCCTTTCCGACGACTCGGTCATCGATGTCGATTTCGTCGTCGTCGGCATCGGCGTCGTGCCGAACGACCAGCTTGCCAAGGAAGCCGGCCTGGAAGTCGCCAACGGCATTATCGTCGACGAATTCGCCCGCACCTCCGATCCGGCGATTTTTGCGGCCGGCGATTGCGCCGCACTTCCATGGCAGGGTGGGCGCATCAGGCTCGAATCGGTGCAGAATGCCGTCGACCAGGCCGAAGCTGCGGCAGCTCTCATCGCCGGCGGCGACGAGCCTTATGAGCCGAAGCCTTGGTTCTGGTCCGACCAGTACGACGTCAAACTCCAGATCGCCGGTTTCAATCTCGGTTATGACGACACGCTTTTGCGTCCGGGCGCCCGCGAAGGGGCTCATTCGATCTGGTACTTCAGGGAAGGTCAGCTGATCGCTGTCGATGCGATCAATGACGCGAAGGCCTATGTGACCGGCAAGAAGCTACTGGAATCCGGAACCAATCCCGATCGAGCGATTCTCGCCGACGCCTCGGCCGATCTCAAGAGCCTATTGAGCTGAGTCCGCGAGCGCGCGCTACAAGGCGTGTGCGCCTGGAGGATCGATCGGCCGAGCTTTTGGGGGCAGGCGCTGTCCGTCAAAAGCCGAAACGCCGGCCCTGCATTTCTTCTGGTGAAAACTCAAAAAACCCTTGCATTCACAGACCGCTCACCCTAGTTAGGCGGCACCGGAGAGGTGGCCGAGTGGTCGAAGGCGCTCCCCTGCTAAGGGAGTATACGTCAAAAGCGTATCGTGGGTTCGAATCCCATCTTCTCCGCCACTTTGATTTCCACCGCGTATCTCTGATCTCAACTTCCGTCGGCGAATCACGGCCGCTTAATCGGCTATCCCTGCCAGTCGCGCGCAAGGGAGAATCGCTTCGAAGAGAGAGAATCGCTGGCGGGAATCACGTCCCGCGCTTCTGCCCTCAGGCGGTAGCGAGAGCGGATGGGTGAACGTCCGGTTACGCTTTCGGGAACTGCCATCTCCACCGCAATAGCCTGAACTTGTCAAAAACGTGTCCAAAATGCGTCGAAGGGCGCATGTCCATCTCTTTGTTTGGCTCGCCTAAGCTGCGGCAAAATCAGGCTTTTCTTAACAAAGCATAAAGGAAATCAGGGCCGGTTGCCCGACTTGTGTCCTTTCGGCAACAGAGTGTCGGGAAGGCTCCCGCAAACCACCCATTCGAGTAAGTTGGTGATTGCGTGACGGCCGCCGTCTTGTATTTTCACCCTCGGAAGCAAGGGCGACGGATCGTCCACTTCTTAAAACACGGGGATGGGGCAGGGAACGCTGCTCAGCGAAAGATCCCAAACCCGATCGAAACTTTGAATTGGAGGTCATTTATGAACATCAAGAGCCTTCTTCTCGGCTCCGCTGCTGCTCTGGCAGTAGTTTCCGGTGCTCAGGCTGCTGACGCTATCGTTGCTGCCGAGCCGGAACCGGTTGAATATGTTCGCGTTTGCGACGCTTACGGCACCGGCTACTTCTACATCCCCGGCACCGAAACCTGCCTGAAGATCAACGGTTACATCCGTTTCCAGGTCGACGTTGGTGATCAGCCGCTCAACGGCTCGGCCAGCAACGACAGCGACTGGGATGCCCGTACTCGCGGTCAGGTTCAGTTCACGGCTAAGAGCGACACCGAATATGGTCCGCTGACCGGCGTCATCGTCATGCAGTTCAATGCTGACAACGCATCGGATCAGGGCGCCAAGCTCGACTCCGCTTACCTCGACATCGCAGGCTTCCGCGCTGGTCTGTTCTACAGCTGGTGGGACGACGGCCTCTCTGGCGAAACCGACGATATCGGTTCTCCGGTCACGCTGCATAACTCCATCCGTTATCAGTACGAAACCGACGCCTTCTACGCTGGCATCAGCGTCGACGAACTGGAAGACGGCTTCTACAAGTCTGACGAAGAAGCCAACAACGTTGGCGTTGCAGTCGGTCTCGGCGGCAAGGGTGGTATCTTCAGCTACCAGATCACTGCCGGCTACGACGTCGACAACGAAGAAGGCGCTATCCGCGCAATGGGTACGGTTGACATCGGTCCCGGCACGCTCGGCCTCGCAGCCGTCTACGCCACCGGCCCGAGCTCCTACTACACTGCAGCTGAATGGGCTATCGCTGCCGAATACGCAATCAAGGCAACCGACAAGCTCAAGATCACCCCCGGCGTCCAGTACTACAGCGACTACGGTGTTGACGGCAACGACTTCGCCGACGGCGATGCCTGGAAGGTTGGTCTGACGGTTGATTACCAGATCGTCGACAACTTCTACGCCAAGGCTTCGGTTCAGTACCTCGATCCGGAAGACGGCGACGACTCCACCTCGGGCTACTTCCGCCTGCAGCGTTCGTTCTAATCTGGTCTGACTTCGGTCGATCAGGAAAGCCCGGCTCTCGAGCCGGGCTTTTTTTGCATTTATGCGGGGGTAGCATTTGAATCTCGCAGCCCTCGGAGCGAGACGATCGCACGATCGCGGAGCAACCATGCCGCGGGGGGCGGCGGCCTAGACCCTTTTTCCGGCAAGGCTGTAGATCACCTCAGGCATAGGCAAAACCTTTGGTTACACTCACCGCCGGAACATTTCGTGCCATGACTTTCAGATCCTCGCGGACCATCTCCGTAACCAGCTGATCAAGACTGGTCTCGTGTTTCCAGCCAAGCTTCGTATGCGCCTTCGTCGGATCGCCGATCAGAAGGTCAACTTCAGTCGGGCGGAAATAAGCCGGATCGACCTCCACCACGCACCGACCGGATGTCTTGTCATACCCCTTTTCCTCAACTCCGGTCCCACGCCAATCAATCGGCATGCCCACCTTGGTAAAAGCCTTGTCGACAAAGGAGCGAACTGAGTGCGTTTCGCCGGTTGCAAGGACATAGTCCTCCGGTTCGTCCTGCTGCAGCATCAGCCACATCCCGCGGACATATTCGCGCGCATGTCCCCAGTCGCGCTGTGCATCCAAATTGCCGAGATAGAGCTTTTCCTGCAGTCCAAGATGGATCGCAGCCGCCGCCCGGGTGATTTTACGGGTCACGAAGGTCTCGCCGCGAATCGGACTTTCATGATTGAACAAGATGCCGTTCGAGGCGTGCATGCCATATGCCTCGCGATAATTGACCACGATCCAATAGGCGTAGAGCTTGGCCGCTGCGTAGGGTGATCGAGGGTAGAAAGGCGTCGTTTCGCTTTGCGGGACTTCCTGAACTTTGCCGTAGAGCTCCGAGGTGGACGCTTGATAGAAGCGCGTCTTCCTGGTCAGTCCCAGGAGGCGAATTGCTTCAAGCAACCGAAGTGTGCCGGTTCCATCGGCGTTGGCCGTATATTCCGGCGTCTCGAAGGAGACTTGAACGTGGCTCTGTGCTGCGAGGTTATAGATCTCGTCAGGCTGCGTTTCCTGAACGACACGGATGAGGTTCGTTGAATCGGTCATGTCCCCGAAATGCAAGATGAACCGGGGATTCTCGACATGGGGATCCTCGTATAGATGCTCGATGCGGCTGGTGTTGAAGGACGATGAGCGTCGCTTGAGGCCGTGAACAATATAACCCTTCTCCAAGAGAAACTCGGCCAGGTAAGCACCGTCCTGACCTGTTATACCCGTAATCAGCGCAACCTTGTTTTTATTCTTCACTACGGTCTCCGTAATTTGTTTCGGCGGAACCAGATGTGAATGCACTCCCGGTTCAGGTGAATTCGTGGTATTTCCTCAGTGATTTCACAAACAATTCCGAATCGCTGAAGTTGTACATGGCGTGTTGTTTCGGATTGACGTTGTTTATGGCAACGCAGAGCTCTGCGTTGCGTGCGGTCCTCAGCTGATGTAAGCAAAATTCGACGGCGCGACGGCTCGTCTTACCCCATTTTACGACTACGAGCGTTCGTTCTGCTAACGCCGTCAGATGCATCGTATCAGCCGAGGCGAGCACGGGTGCGCTGTCGAAGATGACGACTTGGCCCAGCGAGGCGGCCATCGAGACGATGTCGGCCGCATCCGTCATACGGGCGCGCCGATGGAGAGTGGCATTGCCGGCCGGAATGAAGTCGATGCCGCTCGGATGGTGATCGATGATGTCCCGGATTCCAGCCTGTCGACACAGGAATTCGTTCAACCCCTGCTGTAGTTCTGACCTGAAAAACGAGTCGAGATTTCCGTGTCTGAGGTCGCCATCAACAAGCAGCACCGGAATTCCGTTGGCGGCGAGATCGATTGCCAGTGATCTGGCGACAAGCGACTTGCCCTCTCCGCTGTGAGCCGACGTCACGACAATACTGTTAGGCAGCTTTCCACCGTTGGACTGTTTGAGCGAAGTTATGACCGAGCGAATTGCTTCGTCAAACATCCCGTCTTGAATGTACCCAAAGAGCATAGATGGATCCCCCCGGTCCTTCCGTTTCAGGCGCGGGATGAATCCGGCGGGCACTATGCGAGGCATTCCGGCCATCTGATCGAAGCTGCGGACCGAGTTATCCAGCATCTCGACCACGAAAGCGGCTGTTACCGCGATCGATATCGAAGCCAGGAGGGCGCCGACCAGATAGAAAAGTCGTCCGCGCCCCTGCGGTGCCAGCGGCACCGCTGCCGGTGACAAAACTTCCAGTTCCGCTCCCGGCAGCATGGCTTGCGCAGCCAGGCCACGGCGCTGCTCTTCGAGCTTATCAAGCGCGGTCTGCTCCTTGTCAGACATGCGTTGGAGTCGCGCCAGCTCCGTTTGCGCCAGGGCAGAGCGAGCGCGTTTCTCATGCGCAACCGCCAAGGCCGACCGGACCGCGTCATCCTCATGATCGAGCGCCGCAAGCTTGGAGCGGATGGATTGAAGATATCGATCGACCGCAAGGCTGAGATCGGTGCGGGATTTAAGAATCTTCGCCCGCATATCGACCACGGCTTCGGCGGTGTTGCCATATATCTCGAGAAGGCGCTCGAGATCTTGCTCCTGCGAACGAAGCTCCCGTTGCGCCGCGCCAATACTGTCGGGAATAACCATATTCTGCAGGGCAAGCGAGAGGTCGTCAGCCGCTTCCAGTGCAGATATCGTTGCTCTCGCTTCAGTGCGGCTTTGTTCGATTTTTGTCTGCCGCTCGCCCAGCTCCATTATTGACTTGATCTGTTCAACCTGATCGTCGTCATTTGAGACGACGTCCATCGTTTTCTGATACGCGTCGGCGGCATCGCGTGCTGCCGCAGCGCGGTCCTTCTGTTCGGCGATGCGCTGCAGAACCCATTCTTCTGCCGCATCCAGGCGCCCCCGCAGACCGTCCTTCCGCTCTTCGAGATAGATGCTGATGAGCCGGTTCGGGACTGAGGCTGCCAGTTGGGGATCGCTCGCATCGAAGCCGATCTGAATAACGTCACTCTGGCCATCGCGCCATACGCGCAATGCCTTGTAGTACTTCGGGATGATTGGCTCGATGCTGTTTCGTACCGGCGAGAATGGTTTTTCTCTGTCGACCAGACCGCGCAACATTGCTCGGACCCTGTCGATAAGCGAGCTCTCCTGCAGCGCCGGATTGAATTCCGGCCACTGATCTAGCCGCAGGTCGCGGATTACCCGCTCTGCAATGCTTCTGGAAAGAAGCCGTTCGGTCTCCGATGCGGCGTCCAGCGGATCGTTGCGACCGGAATCCTCAGGCCCGAGTTTCGTCGCCAGAGGTGTGTGGATTATCAGCCGGGACTCGGCATGAAAACTCGGCTTCAACCCCGAAACCATGATCGCGGCGATCGCCATAAACAGCGTGATGATAGCCGCGATCATCACCATCCTTCGCCGGATAAGACGCAGGCCCGATGTGAGGTCAAAGTCGTCCGACCTCGTTTCTACCTGAAACCGGGGATCGTAACGCATCGACGAGAGCGAGGCGTTGCGGTCTGGCGGGATAGTTGAAATGGTCATCGTTCACCAACCGACGTTTGAGGTTGCGCGGAGACGGCGTCGTAGAGTTTTTCCAGCGATCGCATGTAAGCTTTCATACTGAACTGATTGAGATAATGAGCTCGGGCCTTGGCCGAGAGGCGGTTGCGGATTTCCGGATCGCTGACGAGTTTTGCCAGCGCCGCAGCCAGGGCATCCTTGTCTCCGACAGGCACGAAGACGCCCGTTTCACCGTCGGAGATGACTTCGTCATGCGCGCCGACGCGCGTGGTAACGACCGCAAGCCCGTGGGCGAGCCCTTCGACCACAGCCATTGCCAAGCCCTCGGCATGCGAAGGTAGGACCAGGATATCTGCCCGTGCACACAAGGCTTGCGCCTCGTCGGCGCCGAGCCAGCCCGGCATTTTCACCAGATCTGAAAGGCCCAGGGCTGCGGCTTGGCGTCGGTAGTCCTCCACAGGTCCGTCGCCTGCCAGCACGGCTCGCCACTGGAGCGCCTTCATAATCGGATGACTTAAGGCAAGCAGAAGCTCCCCAACGCCTTTGCGTTCGCTCAGCCGGCCGAGAAAGACGATCAACGGCATCTTGCCGACGTGAACACTGCGCGCCCCGGGGTCGGGAACGCAATTGCGGATGACGGCCACGCGGCGCTCGTCCACGCCCAGAAGCGTCGTTAGCGTCATACGGTCGCGCTGCCCCAGCGCTACGACCTGGTCGGCATGTTGGAACATCCGGCGTATGAGCATTTGTTGCCGTGGCGAGCGTGCGGCAAAGTCACTCGCATAGTCGTAATCGTGCAGGTGTAATATGTGAGAGCATCCGAGGAGGCGGGCAGCCTCGGTGAGGATCAGTTTTCTTGCTGTGCTGCCGCGCCCGGCGATATGGATATGGTGAATGCGTGCCGGAGCAATTATCCGATCCTTGGCCATCATCAAGATGGCGCTGAGCATGCGCATCGGCGACGTAACCAGGGACCAGCGCGGTCCTCTGGTGTCGGTGACGAGATGCGTTTCGCCCGCCTCCTTGGCCGTGCTCGATATATAGCCGACCATCCTGCCAATTCCGCCGCCGTTCTCGCGACCACCCGGGACGTAGTGGCGCACGGTTGCTGCTGCATTCCGCACCGCTATCCGATCCCCCTCTGTGAGCGCCGTCATTCGCATGCTCCGACCACCTCACGATAAACGGCCGCAGCCTGCGCCCCGACCTGTTCAGGCGAATTCGGACCTGTGGCCCAGGCGAGCGCGCTGGTCCCGAAGCTGCTTCTCAGTTCACTGTTATCAGCCAGTGTCCGGATGGCACTGGCGAGCTGTTCGACGTCCCCTGGCCGAACCACCATTCCCAGTCCGTTCGGCAGAACGGTGGCGCGCAATTCGCCGACATCGGTCACGATGACCGGTTTGCCAAATGCCGCGGCAAGGTTGAGCACACCACTTTGCGAGGCTTCCGTGTAGGGAAGAACAACGATATCGGCATCCAGAAAAAGCTGGGCGACCTCCATGTCCTCGATAAAGCGGTTGCGAATATCATAGCGGCCGGCTTCGCCCATAAGAGGCTGGAAGATCCAGGGATCATCGCCGCGGCCGGCGACCGTGATGCGCAGATTGGGGAGCTGATCCTTCAGCATCGCCTCGGCGCGGACTAGATGTTCCAACCCCTTGTAAGCAAAAATCCGCCCGAAAAGCAGGACGCGCAAGGTTCCATCTGCGTGGCGCCGCGCCATCTTGTGCTGCCGAGCGAGTTCCGCGTAGCGATGAATGGCCGGATGCGACAGGACATGGACGCACTCGGGCGATTTTGAATATCGCTCGAGAACCATTCGTTTCAGCCCCTCGCCATGGACGACGACATGACCCGATTGCCGCACGATCAATTGCGGAGCCCAGGCCGGGAGCGTTCGGGTGTCGGAATCACCGGGATGCACGTCAACGTCATGGACGGTCGTCACGAGCGGGATCGGCCGCCAGAATGGCGCAGCGAAGTTCAGCCAGAGCGTGGAATTGCTCAGAAGGTGAATGACGTTCGGCCGCTCGTGCCGGATGAGACGCGTGAGTTGGTGCAGGAACCAGGGATTGGAGAGTGAGCGGTGCCGTGGCCAGTCCAAAAGGTGCAGATCGACGGCCGGATCGAAAGAGGAGACAAGATTGGCGTAGCGCCGACGCGGGACTGCGAGCACGACCTGCAGGTGTTGCGCAACACCGCTGGCGAAGGAGATGGTGTAGTCTTCGAGTTCGGAAACCAGCATCAGCGCCTTCATCGTGCCGACTCCGACAAGCCAACCGCCTGACCGCGTCGAGGAAGGTCGCGGGCTGTCCGCAATGCCTCACGCATACGCCTCAGCAAGTTTGGTTCTCCGGCGAAAAAAAGTCCTTCGGCGACAAGTCTGAACCGGGTGCGTGCATCTGCGCCCTCCAGCCTGGCTGAGGCGACCCGATACGGAAAGTGATCGGTCAGACGCAGCCTTCCGGCTAAACCGTGCGCGGAAAGAAACTGGTTCGTCGCGTCAACGACAGTCCGCCAATGGGCCATCCGCTTTCGCAGCATGGCGGCGTCATCGACTGACCGATACCAGTTGTTGTTGTGAATCCGGTAGAATCCGAGTGAATCCGACAGGGCGACAACATCCCCCAGAAATGGGTAGATGCCCGCGAGCCAGGCATCGGCGGAAATGTGAAACTGCTCGGGAATCTCTCCTGCCGCATCCCAGGCGCTGCGTCTTACAGCGATGGCTGATGTCAGTGGGAAGGGCCACCAGCCAGCCGATCTCGCAAGGCGCGGCGACAAATCGCCCGAACACAGGGTTCGAGGAATTGGCTTGAAGGCTATTGAGCCATCGGTCTGCGTTGGCTGAAGTCGGTGATAAACAAGCGATGCATGAGGATTCGACTGGAAAGCAGCGGCTGTTGCCGACAGCTTGCCCGGCGCCCACCAGTCATCGGCATCGAGAAAACAGAGGATGTCACCACTGCTTGCCTTTACAGCGGCATTAATGGCGGCGGCCTGTCCCTGGTTCTCCTGGAAGACCACCTTCACCCGCTTTTCATAACCTTCGAGAACCGAGCGCGACTGATCGCTCGAGCCGTCATCGACGACGATGATCTCGGCATCAGACGCTCTTTGGCGCAAGGCGCTGTCGATCGCCCGAGGAAGAAAGCAACCATAGTTGTAGTTGTTGATGAGGACGCTGATCGTCGGCCGCTCCATGACACCCCTCTCAAGCGCGTTGCTGCGCGACACATCGGTACGCCGGAGTTGCGAACGCTCGTTCGTTCGGCAACGCGAATTGATGGAAAGAGATGAGAGGCGGACAGGCATCATTCTGCGCGATCAGGATTCTGCCCTGAGCTCGTAGGGTCACCACCGCAACGCGTGACGCTTCCGTTATAGTGCATACGAAACCAGGACCATGACGCAGAACCATAAGAATCCCAACCCTTCCAAGCGTCGCTGCCAACAGCCAGCTGCGCCAGAATTATTGCCTCACTTCACCACCAACTGCGGCTCAGCGCGATCTTCGCGGTATGTTTTCATCGCCAAGCTAACGGCGATTGGTCACCGGTGACATCTGCTCTTATGGGCAATGGCATTGGCCCAAGCACCAACTTTTGGGGGAGGGGTCGACCGTGAGCTTAATCCAACCAACGTCCTTGGACGGTGGGTATGCGCGTTAGGCTTAGCTCCGTCTTCGTTTGCGTCAGTTGACTGGGGAGGTGTCGGGATGTTCGTTGGTAAGCAGCGCAGCTGTGAAAGGGGACCCCATGTCTTTCCAAATTGCCGCGATCAACAGCCTCTCATCTGTCCAGGCAAATCGGGACCGATAATGAGAGCCGATACGCTTAGAGCCGCGAATGGGCCGACCGTCAGTTGGCGAGCGATAGAATGCTGGGGCGCGGGCTTCTGCCTTTTCCTTCAGACAGGCGCCCTTTTCCCGCTCATGCTGGCGGACGCCGACGGAGCCCTTAGCGATCACGCCAGGTCTATATTGCGTCTGCTTTGCCTACCCGTATACGGCTTTACATTGTTGATGCTGGTACGGAATTTTCCGCAATTTCTAACGGCGCTCAAGCGAAATTGGTTTGTCCCGCTGATGGTCGCCATGCCGTTTGTGTCCGTCTTCTGGTCGGTAGGCCCATCAACGACATTCAGGCGCGCCATCGGCCTGCTCTTTACTGTGCTTCTGGCTTACGTGCTGGCGATACGCTTCACGCCACGGCAGTTGCTTCTCCTGGCATTTGCCACCTTCGGAACATGCATCGTCCTCAGCCTGCTGGTCTTCGTGGCGTCGCCGGGTCTCGCTCGCATGCCGATGGACGGCGCCGTGCGTGGCATATTCATCCACAAGAACAGTCTCGGTTGGTATGCCGCTATGATGACACTGGTGTCGACGGCCGTTTTAATGGACGGTAATCGGGGTTTACGGCGGACCGCTTTGCTTTTCTTGATCGCGGGTGGGGCCTGTCTCATGGGCTCCGGATCGATGACCGCGATCATTGCGACGGTATCTGCCTATTGCTTGATCGGGTTCTATACCCTGTTGCGGCGGATCGGCGGCATCAGTCGCATCGTCCTCATCCTGTTTTTTGTTCAAATGTTCATCGGGCTCCTCCTATTGCTTCACGAATTCCTGGTTCCATTCCTGGAGGCGCTTGGCAAGGATGCCACTTTGACCGGCCGGGTACCCTTGTGGGAACTGGTCGATGGTCAGATTGCCGATCATCTGCTGCTCGGCTTCGGCTACCAGGCCTTTTGGACAGAAGCTAATCCCGACGCCTGGATTATCTGGTCGAAGATCGGATGGATGGCTCCCCACGCCCATAACGGATTCCGCGATACGCTGCTGAACTTCGGAATAAGCGGAATGATTTTGTTCGCTCTGATGCTTCTACAGGCATTGCGCCAAGGGGCGGTCCTCCAATGCCGGGACCCGCGCTATTGCTGGCTCTGGCTGAATGTCTTCACAGTCGTCATTTTGGTGATGAACATGACCGAGACAATCTTCCTAATCCAGAATGACGCGATTTTCGTTCTGTTTATGTCGGGCATCATCATGTTCTCTCTATACGAGCCCGTTGTTTCGATGACCCCCGGCCAGCAAATGCGGGCATCGGCGCGCAGCAAAACGGCGGAGCTGCAGATTTGAGGCTGCCTTTCGTATCGATCTTGAGCATTCTGTTTGCGACGCTCTTTCCGCAGCCGAGCAACCTGGCCCCAGTGACTCCGGACGCAGATGCGCCCGATAAGCTGCAGACGGCGCTCAGGGAAGCGACTTGCGCGGAAGCGTCGCCGGCGACCTTTTCCGACAGGCTGAAGGGGACTTCACTGAGCAAAGTACTGACGGGCACATCTGCGGCCCGGGCGGTATTCTATGTTTCTCCTAATGGCAAGGACAGTTGGAGTGGGCGTCTTCCCAAACCCAATCCTCAGCATACCGACGGTCCATTTGTCAGCATCGAGAGAGCTCGGGATGCTGCGCGTGAGAAGCGCGGCCAAAACACGATCGCAATGGGCGGCGGGGACTATTATCTCACTGAACCGATCGTCTTCGACGCGCGCGACGCGGGCCTGGTCATCACGGCGAGGTGCAACGAAGCGCCGGTTCTGCACGGCGGTCCGCTTGTACGCAATTGGACGGCACAGGCCGATGGCCGCTGGACGGCATCACTGAAGCTGCCTGCAGGCAGGGAGGTGGGCGACCTTTTCGTCAAGGGCGCGCTGCAGACGCAGGCGCGATTTCCCAACGCTCCGCTCGATGGAGATCCGCGCAAAGGGTGGCTTTTCGCTGCCAAGTGCACTGAGGATGACGACATATGGCATGGCAACACGCGCTTTTGCTTCCATGCCGGCGATCTTCCGATCTCGAAAAATACAAAGGGGCTTGTCGCTCATATTGTCGGTGGTTTTCGCCCCGGCAGCCAATGGGGCAGTGACACCCTCCCAGTGGTCTCAATCGACACCGCGAACCGGGCCATCAACACCAGAGGCACTGCCTATTTCTTCACCGCGGAAGGCAGCCGCTATTTTCTGACCGGGGCGGCGGCCCTGCTCGATGCTCCCGGGGAGTGGTGGTATGACCGCGCCAAGGAGCAACTCGTCTACCTCCCGACCGATGGATTGCCAATCAGCTCTACGACTGTCGCCGGCATCCTGCCGACATTCTTCAGGCTGGATGGAGCCGATGGAATGGTTGTATCCGGGCTCCAGTTCAGGGATGGGGATCCGCGCGGCAGCGGCAAGTTCGGTACCGACACCAGGAGCTTTGGCGCCATACGGCTCGACCGGGCGGACGGCGTCCGGCTGCTCGGCAATTCCATCGACAATGTCGGCGTCGGCATCCATGTTTCCGAGAGCAAAGATGTCCTGATTGCCGGCAACGTGATTGCGGATGTGGCCGGCAATGGAATTTATGTCGGCACGACCTATGGCACCTTCCTCAAATCCCACGGTGCGACAATCCTGTCGAACCACATCCATGACATCGGCAGGGTCTATTTCGAAACGGCCGGGATCTGGTTCCAGGCTGCCGACAATGTCAGGATCGCTCATAATCTCATCGAAAACGCAGCCCAGTTCGGTATTGCCGGTGGCTCGCTGTGGGGAGATCAGGACGCAGTCCATGACGCGGTCATCGAACACAACGTGGTCCGCAACGCCAATCAGCAAACGGCAGACGGCGGTGCCATCAAGATGATGGGTGAGCAGACGGACCCTTTGAACAGCAGCATTCGCTACAATCTCGTCACCGGAACAGGTCAGCTTATGAACAGGGTCGATGGGACATTCTGGCCTCCTGGATATGAAAATACCAGTGAATGGCCTTCTCCTATCAGTTGGGCGATCTATACCGACGGCAAGGCCAGTGGTGTGCGCATCGAAGGAAATAGGCTTTTGGATAACATATCGGCGATCGGCATAAACGGCGGCTGGAGCAACCTGGTGACGGGGAACATCATTACAGGCGGATCTGGGGCTGCCTTTCGCGTCGATGACGGTACGGGCCGGGGGTGGCGTCCGCCTTGGGCAGGCCCCAATCGTATCGAGGACAATATCGTGTCGGTCGACAGCGGTAATGGGCTTGCAGCATACATTTACGTGCCTGACCACAAGCTCGGATCGGTGCAATTTGCGCGTAACCGTTACAGCGGCAATCTGAACGACAAGAGCTTCAGGATCCACCCGGAGGTCATGCCTTCGGGAGAGTTTGGCAGTCTAAGCGACCTTCAGAAGGCTGGGATCGATACAGGCAGCGTAGCGTCGCACCCCGAATAACAAGACCGGCGACGGGACGGAAATGACTGCTGCCGATAGGAGCTATGACGTCATGGCCTCGGCGAACCGGCCCAGAGTGAAAATTCCAACGGATCCTGCGTCGGGTTCGAATCCATACCCACGCATCAAGTTCCCGGCCCGGAAACCTGCCGGGGTGCGACCGGCTTGCCGATAATGGGCGGGCTGATGTTATTGGCAGCGAGCTGTTTCAGAACCTCTGCGCTCAGCGTCCCTCGAACGCCGGAATGGCGATTGCAGCCTTCTTCGGCATAAGAATGGGTCCATGAATCGGGCGGACCAAAGGTCATGAAAAGCGCCATGCGGTCACGGGTCCCGGCCATCCGTCGAAGGACTGATCGTGTCACCGTGAAAGCCTTTTGCGAGTCGAGGCGAAGTCGCGGCCCGATCCGCTCAAAGAACTTGCGTAGGCTTCTGTCGACGAGTGTCGGCATTTGACCGGCATGTTCGATGCGCACGTCGAAGATGATGGCATCGCCCGCCCCTATACCCAAGCCCTTCTCCGGCATGCTCTCAACCAGGCCCTTGAGGTGAGATCTTGGTCGAACCTTCAATGTCGCCGGCGAATTTTCGTCCTGATCCTGTAGGTAGAATGCAATCTTGTAGACCCTGAAAGACTCGTCCGCGAAGATGGTTTCGTCGATGCAGGCAGGGTGGTGGGGAACGTCGTTATGCCATGACGATGTCGTATTGATCATCATATCGCATTCGCCCGTGAGAACGACGTCAAGCGGTCGCGTGATTTCCTTGAGGCGACTGAGGATCACATCGGAAGTCAGAAACTTGGCGATGTCCTCTGCGACATACATGGCATGAAGTTGGAATTTGCCGCCGTACTGGTAACGACCTCCCGACCTTAGGTGTTGCTTGATAATCAGCCGTAAGCGCTCCACCTGATCAGCGGACAATAGTTCTCTGATGATGATATACCCATCAGAGCTCAGGTCTTTCTGCAGCTGGTTGGTTTTGCCGGGCAGCTCTGAAGGATCGCCAGCCGGGCCTGTCATCTCGCCTGTCGGGTTAACCATCTCTCCCCCGCTTTATTCGCGCGCAGGTCCGCCCAGGCTTGGCGCGAGAGTGACTATTGTCCGCGGCTTTGTGAAGGTCAAACCGCTCTTTCGGGATCGCACTCATCAAAAAGAGCAACGTGGCAAGCCGTGGGGGTACGCCGCCGTACTTCGAACATTGTAACTTATCTCGGCCGAAGGCGTAGGAATATGAAGTGTCTTCTACGTCCAATAGTTGGAACTGAAAGTATGGAGACAATCGCTCTGCCGGCATATTCTGGTGACAGTTTAAATCGCGAAAGCGTAGGTCATGGGAAAGCAACCAGCAGACAGAGGCCAAACTTCAGTTCTTAAACAAAAGGACTCCCTGGAATGGACTAATGTCCTTGGTGTTCGCATTTCGGCAGTTAATCTTAAAAGCGCGACCGGTTTTATTCAAAAAGGGATTGAAGACGGCAGGAGGGAATATGTGTGCGTTCGCGACGCACACGGTGTCGTCCGATGTCAAGATGACCCAGAGCTCCGGTCGATACATAACCGGGCTTTCCTCGTGACCCCCGACGGCATGCCGTTGGTATGGGCATTGAAGCGTGCTGGCCATGTGGAGAGCGACAGGGTCTACGGACCTGATCTGATGTTGTCTGTTTTCGAGGCCGGCACATCGAAGGGTATACGCCACTTCCTTTATGGCGCAACGCCCGAGACGCTGCAGCACTTGCAGGCGCGGCTTGTCGCGAAATTCCCGGAAGCTGAGATAGCCGGCTCCTATGCACCGCCTTTTCATAAACTGTCACCGCTAGAGGAAGCCGATATTGCGGACCGGCTCAATCGATCCGGCGCCGATATCATCTGGGTGGGGCTGAGCAGTCCCAAGCAGGAACTCTGGATGGCGCGCATGCGTGACCGTCTGGATGCATCGATGCTTATCGGCGTCGGAGCTGCATTCGATTTTCACGCCGGCCTCAAGCGGCAAGCTCCAAGGTTCATTCAAAGAAGCGGCTTCGAATGGGCCTTTCGTCTTTTGTGCGAGCCGCGACGGCTGTGGCGGCGCTATGCGCTCGTCGTGCCGACCTTCATCTCACTGACAGCATTCCAGAGACTGGGTCTTCGGAATTTTCCGATCGAAGACGAGGTTTTTGGATCGAGTGCGCCAAAAGCAACAGCCGTAAAGGTGTGAAGCGACCATGTCCCTATTTGCGCCGTCAGCAATCACGTCCGACCTGCGGAAGGCGAACCCTTTCGTGGCAAACCCCACGCCGACCGCCGAATTCAGCACGCGGGCAGGGCTGAAGATACCGGTTCCATTCAGGCGCAGGTTGCCTCGGCTTGCTACGTCGTCATTTCTGGTTGCCGGCGACATCGCAAGCTATCTGATAGCCTATCTTCTTCTCCTGCCGTTTCTTCCGCACGGTTCGGAGAAAATGGTGCTGGAGCGCGCTTTCGCTCTCGCAGCACTGGCAGCGATCGTTCTTTATGCATCGAACGGGCTCTATCCCGGATATCGACTTCACGACCACGAACATCTGCGCCGCCGCACGACGGCGTCCTTCAAGGTGTCCATCATAGCAGCGCTTGGGGCGATCCTTCTGCCGGAAGGGCTAGGACTGCTGTTTCCGATCATCGGCTTCCTTGGCCTCGGATTGGTTGTTCAACCTCTTATGCGCGGGGCCGCACGAGGACTGTCCTGGAGGCTTGGTATCTGGGGTGAGCGGGCGGTGATCGTCGGTGCCCGCAATCGTATCCCCTCGCTCATGGCGTATTTCTCAGAGCATTGGCACTACGGCATTCGGCCGGAATCCTTTTCTCCCGATACTTCGGAAGTATTAGCCGACAACGGGCCGTCGATTGCCTTGATCGCTGATGATACGGGCTCATTTATCGCCGAGTTGGCAACGATGCGTCGGCAGTTCGCCGAAGTCATCCTCCTCTCCGACACGCCGAACCTCAAGATAACCGGATTGCGACCGGCGGACGTCGGCGGAGAGATCGGTGTTCGCTTGGCCGTTGGCGGGAGATCGGCAAGCTCGAACCTGGTTCGTCGAGTCCTCGATCTCGTGATCGCTATCCCTGCGACGCTGGTGCTGATGCCCTGCATTCTGGTTGCCGCCGCCGCGATCTATGCCATCGATCCGGGTCCCGTCTTCTTCAGACACGCCAGGGAAGGCTTGTCCGGCAAACCGGTGCGCGTCCTGAAACTGAGAACGATGTACAGAGATGCGGAACAGCGCCTCGAAACATTGTTCCGGGACAATCCGGACATACAAGCCGAGTGGTCTAACCACTTCAAGCTTCGGCAGGATCCGCGCATCCTGCCGGTGATCGGGCATGTCCTTCGCTCATCGAGTTTCGACGAACTCCCGCAGCTGGTGAACATCATTGCAGGAGAGATGTCCTTCGTGGGACCGCGTCCCTTCCCGGAATATCACCTTTCGGCGATGGATAGCGAGTTTCGTGCCAAGCGGCGCTCGGTAACGCCGGGGCTGACGGGGCTTTGGCAGATATCCGAACGAAGCAACGCGGATATCGAACTGCAGCAGCAACTCGATGAGTTCTACATCGACAATCGATCCTTGTGGTTCGACTGGCACATCCTTCTCAGCACAATTCCTGCGGTCCTGAAAGGCAAGGGAGCTTGCTGACATGTTCTCCATCCCTGTGGGCAAACATTAACAACGGAGCAAATCAATGCACGGACAGAAGCGAATTATGGTTACCGGCGGCACCGGATTTCTGGGATCATTCCTGTGCGAAAGGCTTTTGCGAGAGGGCAATGACGTCCTCTGCGTGGACAATTTCTATACCGGCTCGCGCGATAACGTATTGCACCTTCTTGACGATCCTCGTTTCGAGATACTCCGCCACGACATCACATTCCCGCTTTATGTAGAGGTCGATGAGATCTACAACCTCGCCTGCCCGGCATCTCCGGTCCACTACCAGCACGATCCGGTGCAGACGGTGAAGACCAATGTGCATGGGGCGATCAATATGCTCGGCCTGGCCAAGCGCACCAAGGCAAAGATCTTCCAGGCATCGACAAGCGAGGTCTATGGCGATCCGGCGGTTCACCCGCAGCCCGAGGAGTATCGCGGAAGCGTCAGTCCCATAGGCCCGCGGGCATGCTATGACGAAGGCAAGCGGTGCGCCGAGACACTGTTCTTCGACTATCACCGTCAATATGGCGTGGAAATCCGGGTGGCGCGGATCTTCAATACCTACGGGCCACGAATGCAGACCAATGACGGCCGCGTCGTCTCCAATTTCATCGTCCAGGCGCTTCAAAACGAGCCGATCACCATCTTCGGCAACGGCACGCAAACGCGCTCCTTCTGCTATGTCGACGATCTGATCGAGGGCTTTATCCGCCTGATGGGTACGCCGGCTGGCGTAACGGGTCCGATCAATCTCGGCAACCCGGGAGAATTCCAGGTCCGGGAACTGGCCGAAATGGTCATCGACATGACCGGATCGAAATCAAGCATCGTCTTCAAACCCCTGCCGATCGACGATCCGACCCAGCGCAAGCCCGATATCAGCCGGGCAAAGCAGGAACTGGGCTGGCAGCCGACGGTGAGCCTGCGCCAAGGGCTCGAAAGAACGATCGCCTATTTCGAGTGGAAGCTTTCCGGCGAGGCCAGAAGCATGCCCGGCGTCAGATTTCCGCAGATGGCCTTCACCAGTCCGCCTGCTCCGGCCGTCGGCGTTCCCGTTCCGCACGCTGCGCCCTTGGGAACGTGATCGGCAACGCCAAAGCGCAAATCATGGCTCGGTTTGGGTTTACTGAACCGAGCCCATATCGCGGTTTGTAAAAAGGGGCGGCGATCGTCGGACGTGCAAATCGCCGCAAAAACACCGAGGACATGGGCAATGCGCGTTGCTGTTATTACACCATATTACAAGGAGCCTAACGAACTCCTTGAGCAGTGCCGGGCGAGCGTTGTCGACCAAACCGTTGCATGCGACCATGTCTTTGTTGCCGACGGCTTTCCGAACAGTTCCGTCGGTTGCTGGGGCGCAAAACATTTCATCCTGCCCAATGCTCACGGCGACGCGGGCAACATGGCTCGCGTGATCGGCAGCCTCAGCGCCTTCGCCCAGGGTTATGACGCGGTGGCGTTTCTCGATGCGGACAACTGGTACAGATCCGACCACATCCAGCGTCTGCTTGAACTTCACCACCGTACCGGTGCTGCGGTTTGCTCATCGAGACGTTCGATGCATCGCGCAGACGGTACCTACATGTTCGACGACTCAAAAAGCGACGGCCGCACGCACGTGGATACGAACTGCTTGTTTCTCACGCGGCCGTGCCTGCCGATCATCGCGCGTTGGGCTCACATGCCGAGGGAACTCTATCCAGTGGGAGATTCTGTCTATTGGAGCTCGATACGGAGCTCTGGGCTGTCGCGCTCTCATGAGCCGATCTCGACGGTCTGTTACCGCACGACTTGGGAAGCCGACTATAAGCGGATGGGTGAACCTGCCCCCGCGGGCAGCAAGACCCTCGCGTTCACTGACCAGCCCTACTACTGGTTCAAGTCCCTTCCGGTTCGAGACCGCTGGCGCATCTGGCAGGATTTCGGCTTCCCGCTCAGGCGGCGCACGGTAGCAAAGCTGGTGGGTCAATATGCGCTGTCAAGACTTTCCCCGTATTCCTATCTCGGAGCCAAAACATGAGTGCCGAGGCGGAAACATCTCTCAATGCAGCTGCGAGCGGGAAACTAAGGCCACCTAACAACAAGACGATGCCGCGGGCGGAAGATCTGTCGAACCAAGCGTGGCGCTGTGCCAGCGGAGGAATAAGTTTGCAACGTGTTGATGTCGTCATTCCCTGCTATAACTACGCTCATTTCCTGCAGGAGTCTGTTGAGAGCGTCCTTTCACAAGCAGGCGTCGATGTGCGCGTGCTTATTCTGGATGACTGCTCGCCGGACAATACACCGGAAGTCGGAAAGGCGCTGGCGTCCCGGGATGACCGGGTCACTTATCGGCGGCACACGACAAACATGGGCCACATCGCCACCTACAATGAGGGAATCGATTGGGCCGGCGGTGACTTATTCCTGCTTCTTTCTGCGGATGATTATCTTTTGCCGGGCTCGCTGGGCCGCGCGGCGGAACTGATGCGCACTTATCCGAATGTGGGGATGGCGTTCGGGGACGCGCTCATAGCTGAGCCGGACGGTAATACGAGCCGCGCTGATCCTCTCGGCGACAATAACATGCGTCCCATGCAGGTCTTGTCCGGTCCGCAATTCATTCGGTTGAGTGGGGCAAGCAATCTCGTTCCAACGCCGACGGCTGTCGTGAGGACGGCGCTGCAAAAGCAGGTTGGCGGCTATCGTAAGGAGCTACCGCATGCCGGCGATATGGAAATGTGGCTGCGGCTCGCATCACATGCTGATGTAGGCTTCATCAAAGAGGATCAAGCAGTATATCGCCGACATGCTTCGAATATGTCACTGCAATACTATGGAGAAAACATTCTTTCCGACCTTCTGCAAAGAAAAAAGGCTTTTGATGCCCTGTTTAGCCAAGCGACAGATGGCCTCAAAAAGGATCAGATGCTGAGACGCTTTCTTGCCAGGGAGCTCGGAAATAAGGCGCTTCAACAGGCTGGCATCGCCTTCAACAACTTCGACCTCGCAACGGCCGCGGCCATTCAGCGTTTTGCCCTGGAGGTCTCTCCTGAGCTGCGAAATTCGTTGCCCTGGTTCAAATTGGTCTGCAAGCAAACGATCGGGCCGAAGTATTGGTACGTCTTGAAGTCCGTCGCGCGACGAGTTGCAGGATGCATGCGCAGGAACCGGGTTAGTTCATCTGCAAGTACGGGAACAACGGTCGGCAGCTGAGCGCTCGATCGCTCTTCACGCCATACGCGACAACCTGCCCGATATCAAAAAGAACCGGTGACGCATTTCGCGCCACCGGGTGATTTGAGCACAAATGTGCTGCAAAATACGAAAAGATTTACCCCAAGAATTATATCAGCGCATCGCCGTATTCACGCTCACGCCGGAACACCACTTTGGAACAAGTCGTTGAGTTTGAAAACAACTTCCGTTCTGTTGGTCGCTTTGACCTTTTTCATGATGTTGCGAACATGCACCTTGACGGTGCTCTCTCGGAGATTGAGCTCGTAGGCGATGATCTTGTTCGCCTTTCCGCGCCGGAGCGCCTCCACCACTTCTGCCTGACGATCGGTGAAGATGCCGGAGAGCGGGCGGGCCGTCGAGTTGCTCGAGTCCAGCAGGTGACGCATGGCGAACAGGGCGCTTGCAGGCACGAATATTCCTCCTGCCACCGACAGCGCGATCAGCTCCATGCAGACGCTGACGCTGACCGAGGCGGGTATGAACCCTTTGGCGCCGTACTCAAGAGCCCTAACGATTTGGCCGAAGTCGTCGCTATCGGCCAATACGATAAGGGGTGTAGACGCGAATTCCGACGAAAGTTTCCGGATTTGCTCCGAAACGGCCGGTTCATCGACCTTCTTGCCGCCGACGTTCAAGAGGATTGCCGCAAGCGGAGCGTATTCGTCGCGCTTCTGCTTCCACTCCTCAATCGATCCAAACGCCAGAATCTGCAAATCCGCCTTTTGGGCAGCCATGCATTGCGCCAGGCATTGACGATCAAGTTCGCGATTATCGAGAATGACGAGCGAATGCGTCTGTCCTGCCGACAGGGCAAGTGTGTGCGCGTTATTAAGGGGAAGAGCTACGTTTTCCTGCCTGAGGTCCAAATTCGGTATAAGTGCTGAATTCACAGCTTCACCCTCCCTCTAACACGTTACGCTTCACTACGACCCGAGTACCGACCCCTCTCAATACGGGGGTTTAGGAAACTCTAAAGTAGGAATCGAATACCACAATTCGCGGAACGTTACAGTAGCTAATATAGGCTAAGTACAGCACAACTTCCATAAATGGCTGGAAATTGGAAGGTAATCATGAGTATAGACTTAGGTCTTACTGGATTCCCCGCAGGATAGTCTCTGTTTTTACATATCAGTTTTATGACAAGCCACTAAATGCATGGAAACAATCGCTGTCTCCAGCGTAGGCCCGCATTGCGCGCGGGAGGTGACCCCAGCCACCAGTGCTGGTCGATAGCGTTAGCCAGGGCGTAAGTCGTCATAAGTAGATACGCCTTTAGGTGAGTGAGCTTAACCGTTTTGTTTCTTTACTCGGATGACGAAAACAATTCTCTTTGAAGTGTAGGGAAATATTTGTCCTGTTGGTTTGAAACCTTGGACGCAATCGCCCGATTGTTTGTTTCAACTGAAAATCGGGCCCTGTCAGGAGTAGTAGGGGTTTTCAGGGATGATTGCATCAGATGTCAAGCTGGGTGACGGCAGCGTCATTCACCATCGAGATCTCGTGAATCTGTATGGCTGCACGATCGGCGCAGGAACGCGCATCGGCACCTTTGTCGAAATCCAGAAGAATGTCGTGGTCGGGAGAGACTGCAAGATTTCCAGCCATTCCTTCCTCTGTGAGGGCGTGACGCTGGAAGACGGCGTGTTCATCGGCCACGGGGTCATGTTTACGAACGACACCTACCCGCGCGCCGTTAACCCGGACGGCAGCCTCCAAACGGAGACCGACTGGATACTCATCCCCACTTTGGTCAAGCGCCACGCTTCGATCGGCAGCAATGCCACCATTCTGCCTGGCGTGACCATCGGAGAGGCCGCGCAGGTCGGCGCCGGAGCGGTTGTAACAAAGGACGTGCCTGACGGCGCCATCGTCGCGGGCGTTCCGGCTCGGGTGATCGGCCGCGTCAATGACGGACCGGTGGATATGTTTGCGTTGGGAGAAATGGAATGATCGGTATCGCTGTTGTCGGATATGGGTATTGGGGTCCGAATCTGGTTCGTAACATCTCGGAAGCGGCCGGCGCCCACCTTGTTTCAGTCTGTGATCTCAATGTCGAACGGTTGGGAGCCGTCAAAAGCCGGTACCCCGCAACAACGGTCACCGACAATTTCGAGGAAGTCTTGCGCGATCCGAGAGTGGATGCGATCGCCATCGCGACGCCGGTCTCGACGCATTTCAAGCTTGCAATGCAGGCGATGATGGCCGGAAAGCATGTCTTCGTCGAAAAGCCGATGGCAGCGACGGCGGAAGAAGCCTCGCGAATGGTCGACGAAGCTGCGCGCCGACGCCTCGTGCTGGCCGTGGATCATACCTTCGTCCACACCGGCGCCGTGCGCAAAATGCGCGAACTGGTCGAAAGCGGCCTTGGCGACATGTATTATTATGACTCGGTTCGGGTCAATCTCGGGCTCTTCCAGCATGATGTCAGCGTCATCTGGGACCTCGCCGTGCACGACCTTTCCATCCTGGACCACGTCCTGCAGGAAAAACCGGTGGCTGTCTCTGCGACGGGCATGAGCCACGTGCTCGGCGAGCCGGAGAACATCGCCTATCTGACGCTCTTTTTCGAGAGCAAGCTCATCGCGCACATCCACGTCAATTGGCTGGCGCCGGTCAAGGTGCGCCGCACGCTGATCGGCGGCAGCAACAAGATGATCGTCTATGACGATCTCGAGCCCAGCGAAAAGATCAAGGTCTATGACAAGGGCATCACCATGTGCCCAAATTCCGATGCGTATGGCGAGAAGGTGCATCAGATGCTGGTCGGCTACCGCAGCGGCGATATGTGGGCGCCCAAGCTCGATATGACCGAGGCATTGAAGCGCGAACTGGATCACTTCGTCGAGTGCATCGAGCAGAATTCCCGCCCCATTACGGACGGGCATGCCGGGTTGCGTGTCGTTCGAGTCCTTGAAGCCGCAAGCCGGTCGCTCGCACAGCGCGGTCGTATCGTCGAGCTCGAAGAGGCGAGGCGCATCGCATGATCCCCTTTCTGGACCTCAGAGCACAATATCAATCGATCAAGAGCGAAATCGACGCCGCCGTGCTCGGCGTGCTCGCCTCTGGGCAATACATACTGGGCGAGGAAGTCATCCGCCTCGAGCAGGAATTCGCGGATTATTGCAATGTCAAACACGCGATCGCCGTCAACACCGGGACGAGTGCCCTGCATCTGTCCTTGCTTGCGGCGGGCATTGGTCCCGGCGATGAAGTCATCACCGTGCCGTTCACCTTTGTCGCGACCGTGTCGGCGATCTGCTATACCGGCGCAACACCCGTATTCGTCGATGTCGAGCCGGTGACGCTGACCATGGATCCGGCTCAGCTCGAGGCGAAGATCACCTCCCGGACCAAGGCCATCATCCCCGTCCATCTCTACGGTCAGATGGCGGACATGGATGGCATCATGGCAGTCGCTGATCACCACCAGATTCCGGTCATCGAGGACGCCTGCCAGGCACATGGCGCCCGGTATAAGGGCGCGCGCGCCGGCAGCATCGGCGCATCTGGCTGCTTCAGCTTCTATCCGGGCAAGAACCTCGGCGCCTGCGGCGAGGGCGGGATCGCCGTCACGAACAGCGATGAGCAGGCCAAGACAATGCGCATGCTGCGGGATTGGGGTCAGGAGCAGCGCTATCACCATCTGCTGAAGGGCTTCAACTATCGCATGGACGCCATCCAGGGAGCCATTCTGCGCGTCAAGCTCCGGCATCTCGAAGCCTGGACCGAAGCCCGTCGTTCGCATGGCCGCCGCTACTCCTCCCTGCTTGCAGGATCGCCGCATTTGCGAACGCCTGTCGAAGTGCCGGAGCGGCGGCATGTCTACCATGTCTACGCCATCAGAAGCCACGATCGCGATGGCCTGCAACGCGTGCTCACAGCAGAGGGCATTCCATCCGGTCTGCACTACCCTATTCCCGTTCATTTGCAGAAGGCCCATGCCGACCTCGGTTACCAAGCCGGCGACTTCCCGGTGTCGGAAGCCGCCGCACGCGAGGTTCTCTCCTTGCCGATCTATCCTGAAATGCCCGTACAGCACGTCGATCAGGTCGCGGCTGCGCTGGAGTATGCCTATGTCAGCTAGTCCACGCGAGGCTCGCGTCGTGCAGGCCGTCCACGGCCGCGGCCAGAAGCCGGCAGATCCAGCCTATCAGGCGGGGCTCGCCGAAGAACTCAGGCAATCATATGGGCGCGCCGGCCTGATCGAACTCTACGGCCGCTTCGCGACAGGCGACGGCGTCGTCGACGCGCTGATGCGCAAAGCCATCTGGCAGGCTATCACACGGAGTTGCGGCGAAGGTCTGCAGGTCGCAAGCGGCGCCGGTTTCAAACATCCGGAAACGTTCGAAATCGGCAATGGCGTGTTCATCGGCGCTCAGGCCTACATCCAGGGACGCTACGATGGCACTTGCGTCATCGGCGACAATGTCTGGATCGGCCCGATGGCCTATTTCGACGCGCGCGACCTGGTGATCGAGGATTCTGTCGGATGGGGGCCGGGCGCCAAGGTGCTTGGCTCGACCCACACCGCACTGCCGATAGACGTGCCGATCATCCGTACGGATCTTGAAATCAAGCCGGTACGCATCTGTGCAGAGGCCGATATCGGAACGAATGCGACCATTCTTCCCGGCGTGACCATCGGGAAGGGGGCGATCGTTGGAGCCGGAGCAGTCGTCGTTTCCGACGTCGAGCCGTTCTCGGTCGCCGCCGGTGTACCGGCGAAATTCATACGTCGGCGTTCGGAGAATGATCCGATGACGAACATGTCGCGTGAGGGAAGATCATGAGAAACAAACGAGTGCTCATAACCGGCGGTGCCGGTCTGATCGGTTCGCATATTGCCGATCTTGTCGCATTGGAGAAACCTCGCGAGATCATCGTCCTCGACAATTTCGTGCGTGGGCGCCGGGACAATCTCAGCACGGCAATATCAAGCGGCTCCGTCAACATCATCGAGGGCGATATCCGCGACAGGGCACTTCTGGCGAAAACCTTCGACGGCGTCGACATCGTCTTTCACCAGGCTGCGATCCGCATCACGCAATGCGCGGAAGAACCGCGGCTCGCCTTCGATGTTCTGGCCGAGGGCACGTTCAACGTCCTCGAAGCTGCGGTCAAGGCTGGCGTGTCGAAGGTCGTTGCTGCTTCCTCCGCCTCCGTGCTGGGGCTTGCCGAAAGCTTCCCCACGACCGAGCAGCATCATCCCTACAATAACCGGACGATCTACGGCGCGGCCAAGACCTTCAACGAGGGTCTATTGCGCAGTTTCGCGGAAATGTATGGCCTGCGCTATGTGGCGCTGCGCTATTTCAACGTCTACGGGCCGAGAATGGACGTTTACGGCGCCTATACGGAAGTTCTGATCCGCTGGATGGAACGCCTGGCAGCCGGAATGCCGCCGCTCGTCTATGGAGACGGCAGCCAGACGATGGACTTCGTCGATGCACGCGATATCGCGCGGGCAAACATGCTGGCGGCAAAGAGCGACGTTACGGACGAGGTGTTCAACGTCGCGAGCGGCAGGGAAATAAGCCTGCTGGAACTCGCGCAGATGCTGAGCGACATCATGGGATCCTCACTCGAGCCGCAGCACAAAGAGGCGCGCGCCGTCAACGGCGTCACCCGTCGTCTTGCCGATATCAGCAAGGCCGAAAGGCTCCTGGGCTTCAAGGCGGAAATCTCGATGGAGCAGGGGCTTCGTGACCTTGTCGAGTGGTGGCAGTCGAAGACTGCTTCGGCAGGAGGCCAGGCAGCATGAGCCCGTTGTCATCGACGATTCCCGTCGCCAAACCCGTTCTCGGAGAGGAAGAGGCTGAGGCCACGCGCCGCGTTATCCTGTCGGGGTGGGTGACGCAAGGGCCGGAAGTCGCGGCATTTGAGAAGGAATTCGCAGCCTTCGTCGGCTCCGAGCACGCTTGTGCCGTTTCCAACTGCACAACCGCGCTTCATCTCGCCTTGATGGCGGTCGGCATCCGTGCCGGCGATGAAGTCATTACTGTCAGCCATTCGTTCATCGCCACCGCGAACGCCGTTCGATACTGCGATGCGGTGCCCGTCTTCGTCGATATCGAGCCGGATGGCTATAATATCGACCCCGGCTTGATCGAAACGGCAATCACGCCCCGCACCAAGGCAATCCTGTGCGTGCATCAGCTCGGCATGCCCTGCGATCTCCGTTCGATCGTGGAGATCGGCAAGCGCCATTCGATACCGGTTATCGAAGATGCGGCCTGTGCGACGGGAAGCGAAATCCTTTGGGACGGGCGTTGGGAAAAGATCGGCAAGCCGCATGGCGACATTGCCTGCTTCTCCTTCCATCCCCGAAAGGTCGTCACGACGGGTGATGGCGGCATGCTGACGACTGTGAATCCGGAATATGACCGAAAATTCCGGCTGTGGCGCCAGCATGGCATGAGCGTCACCGACGCTGTCCGCCACGGCTCGAAACAGGTGATTTTCGAGGACTATGATGAACTGGGCTACAACTATCGCATGACCGACCTCCAGGCCGCGGTCGGACGGGTACAGCTCCGCCGGCTGCCGGAGCTGGTTGCAGAGCGAAGGCGGATTGCCGCTCAATATTGCGAGCGCCTCTCGACGATCGCCGGCCTAACGCTGCCGATGGAGCCTGATTGGGCCCGCAGCAACTGGCAGAGCTTCTGTGTGAGATTACCTGATGTCGTCGACCAACGGGCAGTCATGCAGGTACTGCTCGATCAAGGGATATCGACCAGGCGCGGCGTGATGAATATTCATCTGGAAGGAGCCTATTCCGGCCAGAGCGTCCATCGAGCCGCCACTGACCTGGCGCGAAGCGTGTCAGCGCAACAGCAAACGATAATCCTGCCGCTCTTCGCCCAGATGACGGACCTCGACATCGTCAGGGTTGTTGAGGCACTTCGCGCAGCCCTTGAGGAGGCGACCGTCGGAGCCGCCGGCGTCCAACGTGCCATGGATATCGCTGTCGCCTGAACGCCATCTTCTGATACGTCAATTTGCATAACAAACAATGCGCGGATCTGAGGATGCGCGCATTGTTCGTTAGAACACCAGGAAAGTGCGAAGCGGTTTTCCCAGGCAAAGCGCGAAGCGCTTTTGCGGGGAATTGCGGTAAATACAAAAGCTTAGAATCGTCCTACGTTTCCGTGAAGAGCTGAATCGCTCTAGGCTGACTTCGTGATCCATCCGCGAATCATGGCCGGCACGGACTCCGGCGGAAGCAGGTCGACCAGCATGCGCAGTGAATACAACCCACAGACAAGGACGGCGACGAAGCCGATCACCGTCGCCGGCCACAGCGGCAAAATCGAGAACATCAGGAATACCAGTCCCGATGCAGGCAAGAAAAGCAACGCGTGTCGGCGATTGGCGGCGGACCAGCGAAAACCGGTCAATTTGCGGACGATCACATAGATCAGGATGGCGTGCCAGACATACAGGCCAAAAAATGCCATGCCGGCTCCTTGGGTACCGAGCAGCGATACCAGGAGCCAGGCAAGCCCAACATGCACGACTGCAGCCGCAACCTCAGTCCAGAAGAAAATCGCCTGGGTGTTCTTCGCCACGACGATGAAACCCATCGGCCAGGAAATAATGCGCAGCATCATGCCGAGACAGATCCAGCGCAGAAGTTCGACTGCACCGTGGAATTCTGCCGAATAGAACAGGCTCATCATGAGCGGCGCCAGCGTCAGCGTGCCGAGCAGGCCGGGGCCGGCGAGCAGCATGCTGGCTTCGGCCTGTTCGTTGACGAGCCGGTTGCATTCGACATCGTTGTCGATCATTGCAGTCAGGCGAGGATAGAAATCCGTCCCCATGGCCTGCAGGATGAAGCCGGCGTAGAGACCGCCGAGACCCCAGGCAGCTTGATACAATCCCGCCGCCATGACGCCGCCTTCCTTCAGCACGATGATGCGGATGGCATAGGCCGCGCCGAAGGTCAGAAGCCCGCTTGCCATAAAGACGAACCCGAGCCGGAGCAGAGCCGACACCTGCCGGCTGAACTGGCGCACCGACATCGGGTATGGATTTGGAAAGATCCGCCGGCTGTACCACCACGTCGGAACGATTGAGGCAGCTGCAATGACCACAAGCGACGGTGCGATCGCCTGCACCCCGAAGAGATAGATCAAAGGGATACTCACCGCTGTACCGAAGAGCCCGGCAAGCACGTTGATGCGGGCAAGATCCGCGATTCCGCGCATACCCTGAATCAATGCGCCTTGCCCCGCAGACACCAGCCGGAAGAAAACGGCGAGCGACAGCAGCACAATGCCCCCGACGTGCTGGTAATCACCGAAGGTGAAACTTGAGACAGGATACGCCAGTGCGGCAAGAAGGAGCGCCCCAAAGAGCGCCAGCACCACTGATATGCGTCTCAGTACGGTCGCCGATTGGGCAATCCTGGTTGTATCGCCGGTGCCGGCTGCCTCAGCGACCTGACGCACGCCACTGCCGCCGACGCCCAGACCAGCGAGGGACTGCGCCATATCCACGATCGAGCTGTAAAGGCCTATCAGCCCGATGCCTTCCGGCCCGAGCAGGACGGCCATGGCTTTGTTTCTGACGATGCTGAGCGCGACGTTGACGAGCGAAGAGCCGCCCATCAGCATCGTCGATTTGAGGATCTGGGTATAGGTCTGGCTTGGTGGGATCATTCTGAAAGTCATCGAAAGCCCCAGCCCGTCATCATCGGCTTACCTGACTGACATTCGCCCCTGTCTGGACAGGCAGCGCAGCGGCGTCTTCGGATGACGCATCGGCGGTGCGTACCCGAGTCACCTTGACCACGTCGCCCGGTGCCAGCTCCGTCATTTCGGAAGCCTGGAACTGACTGACCTCACCCTTTTCCCGCCGGCTCACGATGAACGTCAGCGGAAGTTCTTCATCGTAATTCTTCACGCTGGCGCCGCTCGCCAGTTCTTCGACAAGCAGCTGTTGCGTGGTGTCACGCTTCAATTTGAGCTGATCGAGGTTGGCCTTTTCCGCCTGTAGCTCGGTAGCGAGCTCGTTGCGGCGAGTGTCGGAGAGGCCCTCGAGACTGCGCGTCGTCTCGTTGATTGCCTGGCGTCCCCGCATGATGGCAGTCACGAGATCGAGCCGATCCGAACGATAGGTGGTGAGCAATCGTTCCAGATCCATCTGACGTGAGCTGATCGACAGGCCCTTCTGGACCAACGTCTTCACGCTCGTCAGTTGTTCCTCCACCGACTGGATATTGTCATCCGAGCCTTTCAGCTTTTCTTCCAGCGTTTCGATTTCCGCAGTCAAGAGATTACGCAATTCGACGAGCGCTACCGACTGTCTGTCCAGCGCGCTTGCACGGGCCTGAAAAATGACCCGCTCCTCCTCGTAGATACTCTCGGCATATTGCCGATCGGCGGCGGACGGCTGATCGAAGACTATCTCCTTCGCACCGGCCATCTCCGCCTGCAGCCGCGCGAGCTTTGCCGAACTGCGCAGCAGCGAGTGGTCAATGTCCCGCAAATCGCCGGCAAGCCTGATCGCCTGCGATTGCTGCTGCGCCGCCGCCCGCAACGGGCCGCCGCTCATGGCGAGGGATTGCAAGACGCTGAGGCCGGAGCGAAACTTGTATTCTCCCGGCGCCATCACGTCTCCCACCACGTAAATGGAGGAATAGTCCAGAACGTCGATGGTCACTGCAGGTGCCTGGGTCAGACCCATTTTCGCCTGAAGGCGCTTGGCAATCTCGATGGTAAGGCCCTCATTGTCGAGATTGGCGACCGCCAGCGACCCCAAAAAGGGCAGGGAAATTATGCCTGAATCCGAAACAGTGTATTCCCCACTGATCCCATCCAACCGATCAAACTGACCCTTGGACGGTATCCATTGCACGACGCTCAGTCGGATTTTCGTTTGTGGAGCGAAGAACGCGCTGTCGGCGAGAGCCGGCGACACCGCTCCGGCAAGAAATGCGAGTGCACCGATGACAAACGTCGTGCGAAAGAGCAGCTGAGGGATGCGGTGCGATGAATTCATATACATATCTCGCCTGCGAAGCATCCTTGAACGGATGCTGATCCAATGCCTTCACGCCGTTCGACCGCCGGCCGGCAGGTCCGAAGCCGCATCGTTAGTGTGCCGTCTGGCGAAGGCTTGAGGAAGGTGAAGGTCGTTTGCTTTGCCTCATCACTATTGATGAGATGGGGTGGGTGCCTCAGTCTAAATCGAGCAGGAGCGTATATCTCAGAGAGGGATCATCCTGAAAAATCACCGAGATCATGCACGCGGGAATAGGTGCGCTCGCAGTGAAGGACCGCGATCGCATAGGCGTGCCGGATCGAAGGCGCCCCGATGCAGACGGCCTTTGCATCGCTTGGTCGACCCGGTCCGTTGCTTCCTGCTTGGGCGTTTCCAGCGTCAGTGCCGCCAAGTGGCGATGGTGGACTAAGCCGCCGCCGCGGCTTGAGCCCCTGCACCGGACGCGGCGCAGCTTCACGGCCCGTCGCACCCGTCACTAGTTCATACAACACGGCTGTTGCCCAAAGGATGGCGCCCGTAGAGCGAAAGGCGTAGGATATACTCGCTTATTTTTCGACTATACTTCCCAGAGTCGTGTCAAACGATCCTCATAGATTTGATCCTGATAAATATAGCGAGAGGTACCCGCCATGTATCGCAACGCTCGCCGGTGGATTTCGCACTCACTTCTGGTGGATTCGTTGGTGCCCCGATGGTTGACCGTCGGCGGAAAAGAAAGATCGCGCAAACCTGCCGAAAAACATAAGGATAGTGCTCAACTTGCGGCATCTGTGCAAACCGCCGATGGACACAAGCAGGGCACCCTTGTCGACGATCCCTATAAGGATGCGGCCCTCAACGAGCATGATGGCGGGCAGAGAGCGCACGTGAACGGCGACGCGGTCAACAGCCTCGAAGAGCGGCCGTTGCCTGACACTTTCGCAACGCCTGGCGAAATGGGAATTCGAAGCGGCGATGTGGCCGCGCTGTCGGCGCTTAAGCCGGATTTTGCACGTTTCCAATGGCACGCGGATGGAGTTGCGTTCGGGGCCGCATCGTCCCTTCAGCGCACCGATACCGCAATGAGCTCCATGGGCGACGATCCTCTGGCTCCCTATCTGCCGCAAAGCCCCGCACCGACAGCTTCGGGGCGTGGGGCTCCTAAGGTGGCGGCCGGGCATGCTCATTCGGGCAAGGTCGTCATTCTCGAATCGAGCCCGTCAGGCCAGGCGACTGCGCACGACGCCGGCGCGAATTCGCTGGCCTTCGGCATGCCCTTTGGCGTGTGCGGGTGCGGCTATTTTACCTCCCCCACGCGGATTCTCGATTGGGCCCATGGCGGCGCCCTGCTTCAACAGGACGGTCAATTGCCGGGGACCAGGCTGACCGAAGGGCCGGATTATGTGGCGACGATCAAGCAGGCCATCGGCGCCTCGGTCAGCGATCCGCTTCTCGATCGTGACTTGTCCCCACTCTCGGGCTGGACCGGCACTGCAACATGGTCGGACGCGGCGCTCACCAATGGAACTCTGCCAGGCGGGGGAGAGACGGGAACGGGAACAAAATCCAAGGATATCGGTATCCTGTCCGGCTCTGTGACGAAGCCACCTAAGCCTTCCACGCAGGGGTCTTCGACGACGCAGAGTCTGGCGGCTGCGGCGGCGGTCAGCAACGCGATCGTGCTGGAAAACCAGAAGCAGGGCAATCCGGAGAGCGAGTGGGGCATCGACGGTGCCGGCAGCTCCAACATCGAAGGGTTTGCGACCGATATCAGCGTCGATAATGGCAAGACGATCAGCTTCAAGATCAATACCAATTCCACCAACTACCGGATCGATATCTATCGGCTCGGCTATTATGGCGGCATGGGGGCGCGCAAGGTCGCGACCATGCAGCACACAGGATTGCAGACCCAACCTAGTCCGTTGCGCAATGCGACGACCGGCACGGTGGACGCCGGTAACTGGGCCGTCTCGGCGTCCTGGACCGTTCCGGATGATGCCGTTTCAGGCGTCTATATCGCCAAGCTCGTCCGTCAGGATGGCACCTCCGGCGAAAATCACATCCCGTTCATCGTGCGCGACGACGACAGCCACAGCGACGTTGTCTTCCAGACCGCGGATGAGACCTGGCAAGCTTACAATGGTTGGGGTGGCGCAAACCTCTATGGCGGCAACGGTCCGGCGACAGGGCAGGGTGCCGGTCGCGCCTATGCCGTTAGCTACAACAGGCCGATCGCGACTCGCGGCGGGGTCGGCACTTACGCCGGTCCCCAGGACTATCTGTTCGGTGCTGAATATGCGGGCATCTACTGGCTGGAACAGAACGGCTATGACGTCTCCTACCTGTCGGGTGTCGACGCCGACCGCTATGGCAGCCTCTTGCTCAATCACAAGACCTATGTCGATGCCGGGCATGACGAATACTGGTCGGGACAGCAGAGAACCAATGTCGAGGCCGCGCGCGATGCGGGCGTCAACCTGATGTTCTGGAGCGGTAACGAGGTCTATTGGCGAACTCGCTGGGGCAACGCCTATAGCGCCGACGGCACGCCTTACCGCACCCTGATCACCTACAAGGAGACATGGGCGGGCGGCGATATCGATCCTTCCGACCAATGGACAGGCACCTTCCGCGATCCACGCTTCAGCCCACCTGCCATTGGCGGCGGCAATCCGGAGAATTCGCTGACCGGCCAGCTGTTCAAGGTCGACGATGTCGGCAGCAATCTCGGCGCGATCACCGTTGGCTATGATGACGCTAATTTGCGCTTCTGGCGCAATACGAGCGTTGCCAATCTTCAGCCGGGGCAGACGGCGACGCTCACCAAAAACTATCTCGGTTACGAGTGGGACGAAGCGCCCGACAACGGCTTCGATCCGGCTGGCCTGGTGAAGCTGTCGTCGACGACGCTTCCAGTCAGCAGCTATTTGCTCGATTACGGAAACACGACCGGCAATGCGACGGCGACCCACAATCTGACGCTCTATCGCGCCCCCAGCGGCGCGCTGGTGTTCGGCGCCGGCACCGTCTACTGGACATGGGGGCTCAGCGACAATCACGACCTCACGGCGACCCGGACGGACTCGCGCGTACAGCAGGCAATGGTCAATTTGCTTGCTGACATGGGCATTCAGCCTGGAACGCTACAGTCCGGGCTCACCGCCGCGACCGCTTCGTTGGACCACACTGCGCCGACATCGGTCATCACGGTGCCCGCAACGGCGACCGTTGGATCCACCGTGACGATTACCGGCACCGCTGCCGACACCGGAGGCGGGGTCATCGCCGCGGTCGAGGTTTCGACCGACAACGGGGCGAGCTGGCATCCGGCGACGGGCGATGAGAACTGGACTTATACCTGGCAGCCGCAAACCACGGGCACCTATACCATCCGGTCTCGCGCAGTCGATGATAACGTCAACCTGGAAACACCCTCGGCGGGACGAACGGTCACCGTCAGCGGGCCGAGTTACACCTCTCTCTTCGGTTCGGGGACACCAGCGGTCGTCAACACCAACGATACCTCGGCGGTTGAACTCGGCTTCAAATTCCAGACGTCCGTGGCAGGTACGGTCAGCGGCATTCGTTTTTATAAGGGCAGTCTTGATACCGGCACGCATACCGGTTCACTATGGTCAAGTACCGGCACGCGGATTGCGACCCTCACCTTCACGAACGAGACTGCCAGCGGCTGGCAGACCGCCTATTTCACCAGTCCGGTATCGCTGACGGTCGGACAAACCTACACTGCATCTTACCATACCAATACCGGTCACTATTCCTCGACGACCGGCTACTTCACCTCAAATGTAACCAGCGGTCCGCTCACGGCGCCGGCCAGCGGCAACGGCGTCTATGCCTATGGCAGCAACAGCCTGTTCCCAACGAGCACCTTCCAGTCGACGAACTATTGGGTCGATGTGATGTTTACGACGTCGAGCTCGAATACGACGCCCACGGCGGTTGCCGACACAGGGGATGCGACGGAGAAGGGCGGCGTTGCCAATGGTTCGGGCGGGGTGGTTGCGAGCGGCAACGTGCTGACCAACGACACCGATCCGGATACCGGTGACACCAAGACCGTCACGGCAGTTCGTTTCGGGGCGACGTCAGGCACGCTCGGCTCGGCGCTGAACGGCACCTATGGCAGTCTCGTGCTCAATGCATCGGGTACCTATAGCTATGCGGTCAACGAGAACAATGCGACCGTCCAGGCGCTGCGACAGTCGACCAACACGCTGAGCGATGTCTTCAGCTACACGATGCGCGACAGCGCCGGCGCCACTGCCACGGCGAACCTGACGATCACCATCCATGGCGCCAACGATGCACCGGTGCTGGCCGTCCAGACGACCACCCAGAATGCCACCGTCGGCTCTGCCTTCTCCTTCACGCTGCCGACGACCACCTTCACCGATGTCGACAGCGGCGACACGCTCGCCTATGCGGCAACGTCCGCCGATGGCACGGCCCTGCCTTCCTGGCTAACCTTCAACGCCTCGACACGCACCTTCTCCGGCACGCCGACGACGTCAGGCACTTACGGCGTCAAGGTCACGGCAACCGATCTCGGCAGCCTTGCCGCCAACGAGACCTTCAATATCGCCGTGTCGACATCAGGCAACACGACGCCCACGGCGGTTGCCGACACAGGGGATGCGACGGAGAAGGGCGGCGTTGCCAATGGTTCGGGCGGGGTGGTTGCGAGCGGCAACGTGCTGACCAACGACACCGATCCGGATACCGGTGACACCAAGACCGTCACGGCAGTTCGTTTCGGGGCGACGTCAGGCACGCTCGGCTCGGCGCTGAACGGCACCTATGGCAGTCTCGTGCTCAATGCATCGGGTACCTATAGCTATGCGGTCAACGAGAACAATGCGACCGTCCAGGCGCTGCGACAGTCGACCAACACGCTGAGCGATGTCTTCAGCTACACGATGCGCGACAGCGCCGGCGCCACTGCCACGGCGAACCTGACGATCACCATCCATGGCGCCAACGATGCACCGGTGCTGGCCGTCCAGACGACCACCCAGAATGCCACCGTCGGCTCTGCCTTCTCCTTCACGCTGCCGACGACCACCTTCACCGATGTCGACAGCGGCGACACGCTCGCCTATGCGGCAACGTCCGCCGATGGCACGGCCCTGCCTTCCTGGCTAACCTTCAACGCCTCGACACGCACCTTCTCCGGCACGCCGACGACAACTGGCACTTACGGCGTCAAGGTGACGGCAACCGATCTCGGCAGCCTTGCGGCCAACGAGACCTTCAATATCGCCGTGTCGACGGCGCCGACGACCTACAGCCTGTTCTCTGCTTCCAGCACGCCGAGCCGGACCTTCAACGATGGTCAGCAGCTCGAACTTGGCGTCAAGTTCACGTCGAACGTTGCCGGAGATGTCACCGGCATCAGATTCTATCGCAGCGCCAATGACAACGGCCAGAATGTCGTCGACCTTTGGACCACGACAGGCACCAAGCTTGCCACCGCCACCTTCACCACCACCACCGCGAGCGGCTGGCAGACGGTGAACTTCACAAACCCAGTCACCATCGCCGCCAATACCACCTATGTCGCCTCCTATCACACGACCGGCGCTTACGTGGCGACCAGCAATTTCTTTACGGCCGCCGTCACCAACGGTCCGTTGACGGCGCCGGCCAGCGGCAATGGCGTCTATGCCTATGGCGGTTCCGCCACCGCAGGTCTTTTCCCGACCAACAGCTACAATTCAACCAATTACTACGCCGACGTCGTCTTCCGGCCGCAACTGGTCGCGTGATGCAAGGGATAAGGTTAGGATCTGTTTCGAATGAGGCTAACACGACGCAAATGCGGATCGCAGAAAGGGACGCGGCCTCCGCTCCCATTCAAGCGACAGCGATGAACAATGGCCGGCTCCCGGTGACAGTGCTCGCCGGCTTTCTCGGCGCCGGCAAGACGACGCTTCTGAGCCACGTGCTGACCAATCGTCAGGGCCTCAGGGTCGCCGTCATCGTCAACGATATGAGTGAAGTGAACATAGACGCCAGTCTCATTCGAGACGGCGGCTGCAACCTGTCGCATACGACGGAGGCATTGGTTGAGCTCAGCAATGGCTGCATATGCTGTACCCTGCGCGATGACCTCCTGACGGAAGTACGGCGACTGGCCGAAGAGGGGCGATACGACTATCTGCTGATAGAGGGGACGGGCATTGCCGAGCCGCGCCCCATCGCTGCCACCTTTTCCTTCCGCGACGAGAACGGCGTTTCGCTCTCCGATTTTGCCAAACTTGACACCATGGTGACTGTCGTGGACGCCGCAAGCCTTTTGGCTGATTACAGCAGCGCCGATCTGCTTCGCGATCGCGGCATGCAGCGGGACGGCGAGGACCGGCGGACACTCATCGACCTGTTGGTGGACCAGATCGAGTTTGCCGACGTTGTCGTGATCAACAAGATCTCGGACGCGACCGAGGAAATTCGCGCGGAAGTTCGCAAGACGGTGGCTGCACTCAACCCGGATGCGCACCAGGTGGAGACGGACTTCGGCAAGGTTTCGCTTGCAACCATTCTCAGTACGGGCCTCTTCGACGAAGCAAAAGCCGCCGCTCACCCGTTATGGCACAAGGAACTGTACAGCCCGGGTGATCATGTTCCGGAGACGGAGGAATATGGGATATCGAGCTTTGCCTATCGCACCAGGCGCCCCTTCGACCCGACGCGGTTTCGGGCATTCCTGGACGAGCCCTGGCCGGGGGTCATCCGCGCCAAAGGTCATTTCTGGCTGGCCACGCGACCGCGTCACGTCGGTCTGATGTCGGCGGCCGGAGCGCAACGACGCTGTGAACCCATGGGGCTCTGGTGGGCGGCCGTTCCGCGGCAGGAATGGCCGAGCCATCAGCAGTTTCGTCAGCATCTCGAGCGCCGATGGGACAGCGCCTGGGGCGATCGTCGGCAGGAACTCGTGTTCATTGGTGTCGATATGGACGAGACAGGCATCCGCAGCGCGTTGGACGACTGCCTGGCCAGTTCGGATCCGCGGGACTGGTCGGCTCTCGAAGATCCGTTTCCGGCCTGGTAGCACGGGGCGGCGCCGGAGTTTGCCGGCTCGACCAGCCGGACCGGCAAAACAAGACTGACCGGCTTCCTCTTACACAGCGTCCGCGGCTTAGCGGAAGCACCAGACAGCTCCAGAACCGGATATGCGGTGAGGATCATCATATCGGCGTATGGAGTACCACCCACATACCCAAGATTGCTGTCGTACGTTCCGCTCCGAAAGCTGGCAGGATGAAGCCATTCAATGCTGGTCGACGGGAAATGGGGACGCCGCTCTTGCTGAGATTTCATGTGAGGAATCGCAAATACTTGACTGCTGCCGGCGGCAAGCCGTGCATCAGTCACGCAACCTCGGCCTGGGCCGCACTGCTTGGAACTCCGACCGTAGTCTCTTCGAGCACTCAGGATTCTTCCGGCTTTGCCAATCAAGGCAGCGCAAGCGTTCAATCCTCCTTCATCGGCACGGTTACATCTTCCTTGATATCATCAGGCGACATGCAGTCGTCGCCTGCATCGTCGACGCCGATGCCAGCGCCTGCCGCCGATGGTGGCACGCAGGACACATCCACGAAGACGGCGTCGGCTGCGACGGTCTTCGACACGACCTCCTCGACATCGCAAGACACCGTACTTGCCCCGGATCCGTACGAAGAGGCTGCGACACTGCCCGCCGCTCCCGCACTGACGGGTATTACCAGCGATGCCGACACCGGAAGCGCCACGACGGCGGCGCCGGTGACGTCTTCCAGCAGTCTCGACACGACTTCGTTGCGCCTGCAGGCCTCGATAGCATCCCTCTCGGTGGAACCCAGCCAGGACGTTTCGGCTGAGACGACCGCGGTCTCAGCGCTGGCCGCACCGGCGGCGGCGCCGGCTGCGGTGACGCTCAACAAGATCGCACTGGAAAATCTGAAACAGGGCAACCCGATCAGCGAGTGGGGCCTGGAAGGCGACGGCAAGGGCACCATTCAGGGCTTCGCCACCGAAATCAGCACGAATATCGGCCAGACCGTCGATTTCAAGATCGCCACCGATTCCACGCATTACCGCATCGATATCTACCGGATGGGTTATTACGGCGGGGCCGGTGCGCGCAAGGTCGGCTCGATCGAGCAACAGCTGACCACGGCGCAGATCCAGCCGCATCCGATCGTCGACATGTCGCTCGGTCTCATCGACTGCGGCAACTGGTCGGTCTCGGCGAGCTGGCAGATTCCGACCGATGCGGTCTCCGGCGTCTATTTCGCCAAGCTGGTGCGCGAGGACGGCACCGAGGATGCCAGCATCATCCCCTTCGTCGTGCGCGACGATTCCTCGCACAGCAATATCGTCTTCCAGACCTCGGACACGACCTGGCAGGCTTATAATGCCTGGGGCGGCGCCAGCCTCTATTACGGCGATGTCCCCGTCGATCCCGCTGACATGATCGGCTACCTGCCGCCGAACTGCAGCTGCGGCCTGACCGCGATCGGTCGCGCCTCGGCGATCAGCTATAACAGGCCGATCATCACCAATACGAGCCCGGTCGGCGGCTCGCACGATTTCATCTTTGGCGTGGAGCATTCAGCCATCCAGTGGCTGGAGCAGAACGGCTACGACGTTTCCTATATTTCCGGCGTCGATGCGACGCGCAGCGGCAATCTGCTGCTCAACCATCAGGCCTTCCTTTCGGTCGGCCATGACGAATACTGGTCGGCCGAGCAGCGCACCAATGTGGAGGCCGCGCGCGATGCCGGCGTGAACCTCGCCTTCTGGAGTGGCAACGAAGTCTACTGGAAGGTTCGCTGGGAAAGCAGTATCGACGGCAGCGGCCAGGCCTACCGCACCGTGGTCTGCTACAAGGAGACCTACGGCACGAGCACGGACCCGAGCAGTATCGGCACCGGCACTTGGCGCGATCCGCGTTACGCCGATCCGGGGCAGGAGCCGGAAAATTCGCTGACGGGCACGATGTTCCAGGTGGACGGCTACCGCCAGGATACGATCTCCATCCCCTACGACTATTCGAACCTTCGCTTCTGGCGCAATACCGATGTGGCAGATCTGCAGCCGGGCGAGACCTACAATCTGGTGCAGAACCTGCTCGGCTATGAATGGGACTCGGATGTCGAGAATGGATTCCGTCCGGCTGGACTGATCGACCTGTCGCTCTCCTCGGTCGCGGTCAACACCTATCTCCGCGATTACGGCTCGACGATCGGCGACGCGGTGGCGACCCACAGCCTGACCATGTACCGGGCGGCAAGCGGCGCACTCGTCTTCGGCGCCGGCACCGTCTTCTGGTCCTGGGGGCTGAACGATCAGCATCAGGGGCCGGCAACGTCAACCGATCGCAACGTGCAGCAGGCGATGGTGAACATGTTCGCGGACATGGGCATCCAGCCGACGACGCTCGATGCGAGCCTGATCCTCGCGACCCAATCGACCGACATGCTGAAGCCCACCTCGTCGATTACCTCGCCCATATCAGGCGCAAGCTTCCTCGAAGGGCAGCATGTGACGATATCAGGAACGGCGCAGGATTTCGGCGGCGGCATCATTGCCGGCGTCGAGGTCTCCACCGATGGCGGCCAGCACTGGTTCAAGGCCACGGGCCGCGAGAACTGGAGCTATAACTGGGTCGTCCAGGCGAGCGGCACCTATACGATCCTGTCACGCGCCGTCGACGACAGCGTCAATCTGGAGGCGCCATCGGCCGGCAAGCAGGTCACCGTCACGCTGCCGGGCACGCAGGGCCTGTGGACGCTGGCGGAAAAGCCCGCGACCGAAGTAGCGGTCGATCGCGATTCAGTCGAGCTCGGCCTGCGCTTCCAAGCGACGACGGCAGGCTCGGTAGAGGGCATCCGCTTCTACAAGGGCTTCTATAACATCGGCGAACACGTCGTCAGCCTCTGGAGCAGCACCGGAACGCTGCTGGCGACCGGCGTAGCGACAGGGGAATCGCTCTCAGGGTGGCAGACGGTGATGTTCTCCAGCCCGATCCAGATCGCGGCCGGCACGACCTATGTGGCCTCCTATCACAGCAATGGCTACTACTCGCTCACCCAGAACTATTTCAACGAGCCCTATGCCAGCGGCCAGCTGAAGGCCGTCGATGGCGGCGGCGTCTTCGCCTACGGCACGACGCCCAGCACATTCCCCGGCCAGAATCCGGGCGGCAGCAATTACTGGGTGGATGTGGTCTTCGATGCCGGCCCCAACAGCCAGCCGGTCGCGACCGACGACAGCGGGCTGATCATCGGCCACAACGGAACGCTTGTTATCTCCATTTCCTCGCTCCTGGCAAACGATACCGATCCCAATGGCGATGCGATGACCATCACGGCCGTCGGCAATGCCGTCAACGGCACGGTCGCTCTCAACAAGCAGACCGGCACCATCACCTTCACGCCGGCCAACGATTATTCAGGCCCGGCGAGCTTCACCTATACGCTGTCGGACGGACGCGGCGGCACGGATCAAGGCAATGTCAGTCTGACCGTTCAGACGGGTTCGGCTGGCGAGACACTGTTTACGGCAAGTGAGGGACCGACCGGCGGCAGCTTCAACGACAATACCGCGTTGGAACTCGGCATGAAGTTCGTGGCTTCCTCGACCGGCACCATCTCGGGCATCCGCTATTACAAGGCTGCCGGTGATACCAGTGTGCATACCGGCTCCATCTGGAGGGCCGACGGCACGCTCGTCGCCACGGTCACCTTCACCAACGAGTCGCTTTCCGGCTGGCAGACCGCGAACTTCGCTACGCCGCTGCAGATCACGGCGGGTGCGACCTATGTCGCCTCCTACCACACGACCGGCACCTATGTGGCGACCTCGAACTATTTCAACACGGCGCATACCAATGGCTCGCTGACGGCGCTTGCAGGCAGCAATGGCGTCTACGCGGTCGGATCGGGCTCGACCTTCCCGACGTCGAGCTACCAGTCGACGAATTACTGGGTCGATGTCGTCTTCAATCAGTCGACGGGCAATACGGTGCCGGTGGCCGCCAATGACAACGGTTATACGACCTATACCAATACGGCTCTGTCGATCGCCGCTGCAAACCTGCTGGCAAATGACAGCGACGCCGATGGCAACCCGCTTGTCATCACCGGCGTCAGCGGCGCGGTCAACGGTTCGGTGTCATACAACAGCCAGACGCAGACCGTCACCTTCACACCGACGGCAGGATATACCGGGCCGGCGAGCTTCAGCTATTCCATCGCCGACGGTCAGGGCGGCACGGCATCGGCCCAGGTTGCGCTTACCGTCAACGCCCAGGGGAGCGAGCAGAACCTCTTCAGCGCCAATGAAACGCCTGCAATCGTCTCCGTGAACGACAATCACCCGGTCAATCTCGGCATGAAATTTCAGGCGGACACGGCAGGCTGGGTCACGGGCATCCGCTTCTATAAGGGCGCCGACAATACCGGCCCGCATAACGGTTACCTCTGGACCGCCTCGGGCACGCTGCTTGCCAGCATCACCTTCAGCAACGAAACAGCAAGCGGCTGGCAGACTGCCACGCTCACCCAGCAGGTCGCTGTCGCAGCGGATACGACCTACGTCGTTTCGTACAGCACGAACGGCAACTACTCGGCGACGGGCAATTATTTCAGCACCGAGAAGACGAGCGGCGACCTCAGGGCGCTCAGCGGTGACAACGGCATCTACGCCTATGGATCGAGCGGGTTGTTCCCGACGAGCAGTTACAACAGCACAAACTACTATGTGGACGTGGCGTTCAAACCGCAGCTCGCGGCGTAAAGGCGAGCGGGGGTATCGATGACGGGTGCAGACAATCGACTTCCGGTGACGGTCCTGGCGGGGTTTCTCGGCGCCGGCAAGACGACGGTCCTCAATCATGTCCTGAACAATCGCGAGGGACGCCGGATCGCCGTGATCGTCAACGACATGAGCGAGGTGAACATCGATGCCGATCTCGTCCGTGACGGCGGCGCCAACCTCTCGAGGACCGACGAAACCCTGGTCGAGCTTAGCAACGGCTGCATCTGCTGCACATTGCGCGACGATCTCCTGAGCGAGGTCCGCCGGCTCGCCTCCGCCGGCCGTTTCGACTATCTGCTGATCGAGGGCACGGGGATCGCCGAGCCCCTGCCGATAGCGGCGACCTTCTCCTTCCGCGACGAGAGCGGAGCAGCCCTTTGCGACGTGGCGCGGCTCGACACCATGGTCTGCGTCGTCGACGCGGTCAATCTGCTTGTCGATTACCGGAGCGACGAGTTCCTGGCCGATCGCGGCGAAAGGCGTGACAGGGACGATGAGCGCAAGCTCGTGGAACTGCTCGTCGAGCAAATCGAATTTTCTGATGTCGTCATCATCAACAAGGCGGGCGACGTGCCCTCGACCGACCTTGCCGAGGTTCGCCGGGTCGTCGCAGCACTCAATCCGGATGCCCGCGTCATCGAGGCGGTCTTCGGCCAGGTGCCCCTCGGCGCGATCCTGGATACCGGCTTTTTCAGCGAAGCCAAGGCCGCCCGCCATCCGCTCTGGCACAAGGAGCTTTACGGCTGGGGCGATCATGTGCCGGAGACAGAGGAATACGGCATTTCAAGCTTCGTCTATCGCAATCGCCGGCCTTTCGATCCGGCACGGCTCAGCCGCATGCTCGAGCAGCCACTGCCCGGCATCATCAGAGCGAAAGGTCATTTCTGGCTGGCGACCCGGCCGGACGAGATCGGCCTACTGTCGATTGCCGGCATGCAATGCCGCATCGGTACCAGGGGTTTCTGGTGGGCCTCGGTGCCGCGCGCGCACTGGCCGCGCCATCCGCAATTCCGCCAGTTGCTCGACCGGCATTGGGACGATGTCTGGGGCGACCGCCGCCAGGAGCTGGTCTTCATCGGCTCCGGCTCCGGCTTCGATGAGGGCGCCATCCGCACCGCGCTCGACGATTGCCTGACCGGGGAGGAGACGGGTTTCGATCCGCAGACCGCCGTCGGCCTTCGCGATCCGTTTCCGGCATGGCGGCACGATACGCACGCATCGGACCGAAAAGTGTGAAGCGGTTTTCGGATATCCGATGCGTCGACTCAAAGGTGAACAGGTTTTGATTATCAACCAGAGGAGAGAACAATGAGCAGCGAACTTTATGCAGACGGTATCGGCGAAATCACCGTCACGGGAACGATCGTGCGCATCGACCTGATGTCGCTCTCGGCCACCGATCGCGACGCCAACAACAATCCGAAGCCGGTTTTCCGCCAGCGCATCATCATGCCTGTCGACGCCTTCGCCAATGCGGTCGACCTCATGCAGAAGGCGCTTGGCGGCTTGGTGGAGGCGGGCGCGGTTCGTCGCATCGGTGACATGTCGGCTGCAGCCGCCACCGATATCCAGTCGGTGCAGGGCGGCGGTTCGAACGCCTCGCCGAATTTCAACTGACAACGGGACAGCCTCGGTCTCGTAGTGTTTCGGGTGGGCCATGAGTGGTTTTCTGCATACCAACCTGCATTGTCTTGCGCTCGTCGCGCGTCACCACGGCGTCGACCTTTCTCCTGAGCGATTGCAGCACGATTATTCCGTCGGCAACGATCCGGTGGCCGTGCGGCAAATGCTCAGAATGGCCAAGGACGCTGGCCTTAGGGCCAGGCATCTGACCCTCGACTGGCGAAGCCTGTTCCAGCTCGGCGAGGCTTTCCCGGTGCTTGCCGAACTTTCGAACGGCAACTGGGTGGTCATATCAGGCGCTCTCGGGGAGGGCGAGGATGAGCGGATCCGCGTTCTCGACCCGCTCGCTACCCGTCCCGAAGTCATTCTGCTGAGCGAGGAGCAATTCGCCAAGGCCTGGCTCGGATCGGTGGTTCTGCTGAAGCGCAACTATCGCATGTCGGATGAGGACCGGCCCTTCGGCTTCCGCTGGTTCGTCCCCGAAATCATCCGCCAACGCAGCTTCTTCCGTGACGTGGCCCTCGCAGCTTTCGTGCTCTACGGCCTGGGGCTGACGACGCCGATGTTTTTTCAGCTCGTCATCGACAAGGTGCTCGTGCATCAGAGCTACGCGACATTGACGGTTCTGACGGCCGGCATCGCGGTGGCGCTCGTCTTCGACGCGACGTTCAGCTTCCTGCGCCGCTATCTGCTGCTCTACGCCACCAACAGGATCGACATCCGCGTGGCGACGCGCACCTTCGGCCATCTGCTCAACCTGCCGATTGCGCTCTTCGAACAGGCCTCGGCCGGCGTTCTCGTCAAGCATATGCAACAGACGGGGCGCATCCGCGAATTCCTCACCGGCCGGCTGTTCCTGACGCTTCTCGATGGTGTTTCACTCTTCGTCTTCTTGCCGATCCTGCTTCTCTACAGCGTTAAGCTGACGCTCGTGGTGCTGGGTTTTGCGGCGCTCGTCGGGCTCGTGGTGATGCTGCTCGTCGGGCCGTTCCAGCGTCGCCTGCAAGCGCTTTATCAGGCCGAAGGCGACCGGCAGGCCCTGCTGGTGGAAACCGTGCATGGCATGCGCACCGTCAAGTCGCTGGCGCTGGAGCCGCGCCAGCGCAAGGTGTGGGACGATTATTCGGCGCAGTCGATCTCGGTGCGTTTCCGGGTCGAAAAAATCTCCACCATCGCCCAGTCGATGACCGGGCTTCTGGAGAAGCTGATGAGCGTGGCGATCATCGGGCTCGGCGCACTCGATGTCTTCAGCGGTTCCATGACGATCGGCGCGCTGGTCGCCTTCAACATGCTGGCCGGCCGCGTCTCGGGACCGCTGGTGCAGATCGTCACCATGGTGCACGAATATCAGGAAGTGGCTCTGTCGGTGCGCATGCTCGGCGAGATCATGAACCAGCGGCCGGAGCAGGCAGGCCGCGGCCGAGGGGTGCGGCCGCATCTGCATGGCCGTATCGAATTCGACAGGGTCACCTTCCGCTATGCTCCCGATGCGGCGCCGGCGCTCGACAATGTGTCCTTCGCCATTCCGGCGGGTTGCGTCTTCGGCGTGGTCGGCAAGAGCGGCTCGGGCAAGACGACGATCACGCGGCTCATCCAGGGACTCTATCAGAGCCAGGAAGGGCTGGTGCGCATGGACGGCTATGACAGCCGCGAGATCGACCTCGTGCATCTCAGAACCAGCATCGGCGTCGTGCTGCAGGATAATTTCCTCTTCCGCGGCACGGTGCGCGACAATATCGCCGCCGCCAAACCCGATGCCAGCATCGAGGAGATCATGGAGGTCGCCCGCATTGCCGGTGCGCAAGAATTCATCGAGCGCCTGCCACGCGGCTTCGACACGATGCTGGAAGAAAATGCCGCAAACCTCTCCGGCGGTCAGAAGCAACGGCTCGCCATTGCGCGGGCGCTGATCACCGATCCGAAGCTCCTGATCTTCGATGAGGCGACGAGTGCGCTCGACCCCGACAGCGAGGCGATCATCCGCGAGAATTTGAGCCGGATCGCCGCCGGACGCACCGTTGTCATCGTCTCGCACCGGCTTTCGACCCTCGTCGATGCCGATGCCATTCTCGTCATCGATCGGGGCAAGGTTGCCGATATCGGCCGGCACGACCAGCTGGTGTCGCGCTGCATGACCTATCGCCACCTGTGGGCACAGCAAATGAGGCAGGTCGCATGAACGCGCGTGTCAGAAAATCCGGCGAGAACCTGCCCGTAGCCTCAGACCATGGTCCCTCAGACAAGGGGCCGCCAGGCAGGGGCGGACAGCTCGTCGCCCGCATGCCGCTGCCGCCGGCAATTGCTGAATTCCAGTCCGACGCCGTCGAGCTCGAGGAACGTGCTCCGCCCCGCGTTGCGCGGATGACGCTCTATTGCGTGACGGCGCTAATTGCTGCGACCATCATCTGGGCCTCCGTCTCTGATATCGACGAGGTGGTGATTGCGCCCGGCAAGCTCGTCACCACTCAGCCGACCATCGTCGTCCAGCCGCTCGAAACCTCGATCATTCGCACGATCGATGTGAAGGCCGGCGAGGTGGTGCATGCCGGACAGACGCTCGCAACGCTCGACGCCACCTTCAGTCAGGCCGATGTCGACCAGCAGCAGGCGAAGTTCTCAGCACTCGACGCCCAGGTGAAGCGCATCGAGGCGGAACTTGCCGGCGACGACTACACGATGATGGCGGGAACGACGCCCGACGAGATGCTGCAGGTGCAGCTCTTCGGTCAGCGGCGGGCCTTCTACACGGCGCAGCTGCAGAATTTCGAGCAGCAGATCGCCGGCCAATCGGCAGCGCTTGCCGCGGCCAAGAACCAGGAGGCCGTGCTCATTGACCGACGCGACACTCTCTCGCAGATCGAAGGCGCGCGCGAGCGGCTCTTTAACACGCAGAGCGGCTCGCTGATCACCATGCTCGGCTCGCGCGACGCCCGCCTCGACGTCGAGTCCGATCTGACTGCCGTGCGCGGCAAGGCCGACGAGGCCGCGCATGCCTTTGCCAAGCTGAAAGCCGACCGGCAGGCCTTCATCGAGGATTTCCGCCGCGCCGCGATGGAACAGCTGGTGGAGCTGCGCGGCCAGCGCGACATGGCGGATGAAGAGCTGAAGAAGATGGAGCTGCGCCGCAACATGGTGTCGCTGACAGCACCGGCCGACGCTATCGTGCTCGATCTCGCCCAGCGCTCCATCGGCTCCGTCGTACGCGAAGCCGAACCGATCGTCACACTGGTGCCGATCAACGTGCCGCTCGAAGCGGAAGTCTCGATCAACACCCGCGACATCGGCCGCATCGCCGTGGGTAAGGAAGCCCGCATCAAGCTGGACGCCTATCCCTTCCAGAAATACGGCACCGCGTCGGGCGAGGTTCGCACCATCAGCCAGGACACGTTCATGACCGGCCAGCAGCAGGAGCAGACCGCCACCCCGAGCCAGCCGGCCGCCCCCTTCTTCAAGGCTCGCATCCTGCTTGCCGATACGAGGCTGAACGCCTCAGACGTGCCGGTCAGACTGCTACCGGGCATGACCGTCTCCACAGAGATCAAGGTGGGCAACAGGACGGTGATCTCCTATTTCCTCTACCCGCTGCTGCGCGGCCTGGATGATGCCATCCGGGAACCGAACTGAGGAAGGGCCTCCGACACACGCCGGGGGCATCCGATTCCGATTAATCAGCCTACCGGCAAAGTGGCGAGAAAAGCGCGAATTGCTGCAGGGATATTGCCGAGATGGAGGAGGGGCGCATGTCCTTGCCCTCCGGCGGAATGAAGGATCAGTCCGGGATGCAGTCGGGTCATTTCGCTCGCGGTTTCCTGCGACAGCAGCGGTGAATTTTCGCCGCGGATCAGCATCAGCGGAAAGCGGCTCAGGCTTTCGAATTGTGCCCAGAGATCGGGCAGCGGCTGGCTGAAATCGATCGATCTCAGCGCCTCGGCGATCGCTGGATCGAAATCGGCGACTGGCCTTCCGCCGACGTCGCGATATAGCGCAAGCGCCATTTCGCGCCAGTCCTCGCCTGTAAGCGCGGTAAACGAGGCGCCGTGATTTTCCCGCAATAGATCGGCCGCCTCTTTCCAGTCGGCCGGCGCCTTGCCGCTGTTGAGGTAGTCGCGAATGAGCGCCAGCCCACTCGCCTCGATCGCCGGTCCGATATCGTTCAGGACCACGGCTTCGAGAAGATCCGGCCGTGTCGCTGCGATCAAATGCAGGATTAGGCCGCCACGCGAGGTGCCGATGAAAATCGCCCGCTCGATGCCGAATGCCGTGCAGGCGGCAATGATGTCGCCGGTCTCGACGGCGAGATTGTAATTGGCCCTGTTCTCATCCCATGCGGAATTGCCACGGCCGCGCGAGTCGAGCGCGATCACCCTGCGCGCGTCTGTTCTGTCGCGGCTGAGAAGCAGCGCAAGCGGATGAAAGTCCCGGGCATTGCGGCTCAGGCCGGGCAGGCAGATCACTGGCAGCCGTTCGGCGGCTGCCGCCTTCTCGGGCCGGTAGTCGCGTGCATAAAGCCTCAGCCCATCGGAGGAAGAGTAAAATCGTTCTTGGAAATCGCCTGCATCCACGTTCGGCATCGCATCCTCGAGAGCTGTCTGATCCGGAAGGTGTAGAGCATGTCTCGCAAAAGTGTGCAGCGGTTTTGCGATAAAGACATGCGGAAAAACAAAGACCAGCCTGCTTTTCAAGCCGCGCCGAACGGCTTCAGGAGGCGCTGCGTCCGCCGATCAGGTCGCGCTCGATATCCGCCGGCTGGCCAAGGCGGGCCTTGTAGACTTCATAATTCTCCATCACCCGCTGCACGTAATTGCGCGTTTCGGGGAAGGGGATGCGCTCGATCCAGTCTACGATCTCGTCGACCGGCCTGCCGCGTGGGTCGCCGTAGCGTCCGATCCATTCCGGCACCCGCTTCGGCCCGGCATTATAGGCGATAAAGGTGAGGATGTAGGAGCCGCCGAAGGCTTCGATCTGCTCGCCGAGATAATGCGCGCCGAGCGTCGCATTATAACCGGCATCGGCCGTCAGCTTGTCCTTCGAAAAGGTGATGTTGTGGCGCTTGGCCACCGCCTGGGCCGTGCCGGGCAGAAGCTGCAGTAGGCCGCGCGCATTCGCCGCCGAAACGGCGGCCGGGTTAAAGGCGCTTTCCTGCCGGGCAATCGCATAGGCGAGCGCCTTGCCGGAGCCGGAGATATTGGCATTCGCCGGGATTACGCCGACGGGAAAAGCGAGTGCTGCGACGTCGATGCCGCGGCCATAGGCGATTTTGCCGACCTGCAGTGACAGATGATGATTGCCTGACTGCTCGGCCTGCGCCGCAAGGATCGCCAGTTCACCGGGACTTTGCAGCTGATCGGCGAGCGCGAGATAGAGGATGTCGGCCCGCCATCCATGGCCGGCTGCCTCGAGCCGGGCGATTGCCTGCACGGCCTCGCGCGCCTGGAAACTCTGGCGGTCGGCTGCGCTCGGGGTGGGATAGCTGACGTTGAGCGTCTTGCGTCCAAGCCTTTCGGCCGCGAGCTGCCCATAGAAGGTGCCGGGAAAATTCGCGGCCTTGCCATAGAATTCGCCGGAGTTGCCGGGGCCGCCGGCCTCGGCTGCCCGCCCGAGCCAATACCAGGCGCGCGACACCGAGATGGGACCGTTCGAAGTCGCCAGAATCTTGCGGAAATGCTTTTCTGCCGTTGTCGGGTCCTGCAGCCCGCGCAGCGCGTACCACCCGGCATGGAACTCGGCCTCGACGATATCAGTCGGGCTGGTTGCCGCGGATCTTGCGACGATGCGATAGGCAGGCTTGAATTGTCCTTGATCGACGAGGCCGCGGCTGACGATCCGCTGCTCGTTCCACCATTCTCCGGAATTGACGAGTTCGCCTGGCTCGCGTGGCATCTTTTCCAGAAGCGCCGCCGCTTCGGTATATTTGTCCTGCTTGCGCAGATATTCGATCCGCGCGAACAGCAGGCCGGCATCGCCACGCCATTTCGGCTCGACGCTATTGAGCAGCGCGTCGGCATTGGCAGCTTTGGCGTCGACGGCGGCCCAGGCCTTGTAGAGGGACTGCGCTTCGCCCATATCGCCGAAGCGCTTGGCCTGCGCTACCCGGCCACGATACATCAGATAATCCATCCGCGCCTTGTGGTCGGCTGGCGTCAGCAGGGCGGAAAACTCGAGGAGGATCTTGTCTTCGCTCGCCTTGTCGAGCGCCTCAGTGCGCCAGACCTTGCGGATATATCTTGCTGCCTGCGCCTGCTTGCCTGACGCAGTCAGCGCCCGCCCGAGAATGACGGCGCCCTGCATCGTCTCCGGCGCGGTATCGCCGAAGGCGGCGAGCACGGCCGACGGGGCGGGGTTTTCGTCGTAGAGCGCACGTTCGGAATAGGCTCGCAGCCTGGAAAGGCCGGGCCATCCCTTGAGCTCCTGCGCAGCACTGGCGATTTCATAGGAGGGAACGCCCTTCAATCCGGAGACGGCGATCGCCCAGGTGAGGATATGGCGGTCGAGCGTACCCTCGCGCAGGCTGTCGCGGATCGACAGAGCCAGTTGCGGATTCTTGGCGGAAAGCGCATCGAGGCCGCTTTTCAGATCATTGGCGACGGCCGCGACGGCCGGATTGCGCGGGATGGCGCCGGTTGTCAGCGCTTCCGGTATCGATGTCTCGGGAACGAAGCCGATCGGCTTGATGCCGGGCGTCGGAATGCTTTCGCCGGGAAGCGGCGACGCGAGGCTGCCCCACGCGGCGGCAACGAAGCCGAAGGCGGTCAGAATCAGGACAGCTTTCTTCATCCGGGATCTCGCAATGAAAACACGCCCTGCCCATTTGGCTAGAGGCATCTTAACGAAGCCTTACCGTACCAGGTAAAATTCATTCACATCTGCTATCGGAATTTGCCCTAAACCGAACTCTCCGCGCTTGTCGCGATGATTTCGGCGCTCTATGGTGCGCAAAATATTCATGGAATGCGGCCGAAGCAAGGATTTGGTCGTGAGGAGCTTTGCATGTTCAATGGGTCCATCCCCGCCCTCGTCACCCCCTTCACCGATGCCGGACTGATCGACGAAGCGAGCTTCGCCGCCCATGTCGACTGGCAGATCAAGGAAGGCAGCAGCGGTCTCGTTCCGGTCGGCACGACTGGCGAATCGCCGACGCTGTCGCATGCCGAGCACAAGCGGGTCGTGGAACTCTGCATCGAAGTGGCGGCAAAACGCGTTCCTGTCATGGCCGGCGCCGGTTCGAACAATACGCGTGAGGCGGTCGAACTCGCCCAACATGCCGAAAAGGTCGGCGCCGACGCCGTGCTCGTCGTCACGCCCTATTACAACAAGCCGACGCAGAAGGGTCTGATCGCGCATTTTTCCGCGATCGCCGAGGCCGTCGCCCTGCCGATCTATATCTACAATATTCCCGGCCGTTCGGTGATCGACATGACGCCGGAAACGATGGGCGCTCTCGCCAAGGCACACAGCAATATCGTCGGCGTCAAGGACGCGACGGGCAAGATCGAGCGTGTTTCCGAGCAGCGTATCACCTGCGGCAAGGACTTCAGACAATTGTCCGGCGAGGACGCGACGGCGCTGGGTTTCAACGCCCATGGAGGCGTCGGCTGCATCTCGGTGACGGCCAATGTCGCCCCGCGCCTCTGCGCCGATTTTCAGGCCGCGACGCTGGCCGGTGAATACGCCCGCGCGCTCGAATATCAGGACCGGCTGATGCCGCTGCATAAGGCGATCTTCCTTGAGCCCGGTCTCTGCGGCGCCAAATACGGCCTCGCCAAGCTCGGCCGGATGAGCCGCAATGTCCGCTCGCCGCTGCTTTCGACCCTGGAGCCGGCAACCGAAGCAGCGATCGACGCCGCCATGCGTCACGCAGGATTGCTGAACTGAGGAGACCGGCCTTCACAAGGCCGGGTCGTTCCCTTACATAAGGACAAGCAATGAGGGCGCGGCTTTTCGCGCCCCGAAGGAATATCGTCATGGCCCCCAAAGGCAGCCAGCGCGTGGTGAACAAGGTCGTGGCCGAAAACCGCAAGGCCCGCTTCAACTACGAGATCATCGATACTTATGAGGCAGGTCTCGTGCTGAAGGGCACGGAGGTCAAGTCGTTGCGCGAAGGCAAGGCCAATATCGCCGAATCCTATGCGTCGGATGAGGATGGCGAGATCTGGCTGATCAACTCCTACCTGCCGGAATATCTGCAGGCGAACCGCTTCAATCACGAACCGCGCCGGCGCCGCAAGCTCTTGCTGTCGGGCCGTGAAATCCATCGCCTGCGCTCCGCCGTCAACCGCGAAGGCATGACGCTGGTCCCGCTGAAGATCTATTTCAACGACCGGGGTCGGGCGAAGATGGAGCTGGCGCTCGCCAAGGGCAAGAAATTGCACGATAAGCGCGAATCCGAGAAGGAGCGCGACTGGAATCGGCAAAAGAGCCGCTTATTGAAGGATAACGGCTAACCCATCGCGCCACAGCCGATCGGCTCGCGGCGCTTTCGATTACTCCCCGAAATCGCTGGCCGGGGCGACTTCGACCGGGCGCGGCGCCCGCTCCGCGGGATCGCGACCGATCTCAGCCTTCAGCGACAAGAGGTCGATGAAATGATCGGCCTGCCGGCGCAAGTCGTCGGCGATCATCGGCGGCTGCGTCGCCATGGTCGAGATCACCGAGACCTTGCGGCCTCTGCGCTGCAGCGCCTCGACGAGGTTCGTGAAGTCGCCGTCACCGGAGAAGATGACCAGATGGTCGACGGTTTCCGACTGCTCCATGGCGTCGATCGCAAGCTCGATGTCCATGTTGCCCTTGATCTTCCGCCGGCCCATGGAGTCGGTGAATTCCTTGGCGGGCTTGGTGACGACCTTATAGCCGTTATAGTCGAGCCAGTCGATCAGAGGACGGATCGATGAATATTCCTGGTCCTCGATCAGCGCGGTGTAATAATATGCGCGCAGGAGGTAGCCGCGTTTCTGGAATGCCTTCAGGAGCTTGCGGTAATCGATGTCGAAACCGAGGCTCTTGGATGCAGCGTAGAGGTTGGCGCCGTCAATGAAGAGTGCAATTTTTTCGCGTGGGTCAAACATCGCTTACCAATTCCAATGAGAGAAATCGAAATTCGCAGGGCATCAAATTTCAATAAATACAACGGCTTATTGTGATTTTTGATTTGATGCGTACTTTACTAAGTGTTCATATAAGGGAGATTTAGGGCACGGTTCCGCATATTCCAAGCAACCTTTGGTGGAATTGTCACATTCTCCATGGAAATTTAGCTCGGCTGCGGATAAAGACGAGGGGAGCCGGAACGAAAAACTTGTATTTGCCCGGTTTTAATTGTATCGGGCGTGCTAATCCCGAAATGACGACCGTAAAGGACAGGCAATGGCCCGTGTCACAGTTGAAGATTGCATCGACAAGGTGGAGAACCGCTTCGAGCTGGTTCTGCTCGCCAGCCACCGCGCCCGGCTGATTTCCCAGGGTGCCTCGATCACCATCGATCGCGACAACGACAAGAATCCTGTCGTGGCGCTGCGCGAAATCGCCGACGAGACGCTTTCGCCCGATGATCTCAAGGAAGATCTGATCCATTCGCTGCAGAAGCATGTCGAAGTCGACGAGCCCGAGCCCGATCCGGCCAGCATGATCGCCGCCGGCGGCGCTGCTGCCGCCGATAGCGAGGAGCAGGACGACTTGCCGGAGACGATCACTTTCGATCAGATGTCGGAAGAAGAGCTGCTTGCCGGTATCGAAGGCCTCGTGCCGCCGGAAAAGAGCGACGATTATTAAGCGTCTCGACCGGATCTGATTCGGAAAAGAGCGACGATTACCAATCGTCAATCTTGCGCCTTTATTGCTTAGGCATATTATTGCCCATGTGTGCGCCAATCGTTGATTGGCGCGCTTTTATTTTTGTCGGAGTGGCTTTGGAATGATGCGGCAGTACGAGCTCGTGGAGCGGGTTCAGCAATACAAGCCCGATGCCAATGAAGCACTGCTGAACAAAGCCTATGTTTACGCCATGCAGAAACATGGTCAGCAGAAACGCGCGAGCGGCGATCCGTATATTTCCCATCCGCTCGAAGTCGCCGCCATCCTCACCGACATGCATCTCGATGAATCGACGATCGCGGTCGCCCTTCTGCACGATACTATCGAGGATACGACGGCGACGCGCGCCGAGATCGACGAACTGTTCGGCGAGGATATCGGCCGCCTGGTCGAGGGGCTGACGAAGATCAAGAAGCTCGATCTCGTCACCAAAAAGGCCAAGCAGGCGGAGAACCTGCGCAAGCTGCTGCTCGCCATATCGGACGATGTGCGCGTCCTGCTCGTCAAACTCGCCGACCGTCTGCACAATATGCGCACCCTCGATCACATGTCGGCCGACAAGCGCGCCCGCATTTCCGAAGAGACGATGGAAATCTATGCGCCGCTCGCCGGCCGCATGGGCATGCAGGACATGCGCGAGGAGCTGGAAGAGCTCTCCTTCCGCCATATGAATCCGGAAGCCTACGAGACCGTCACCAAGAGGCTGGAAGAGCTTTCCAAGCGCAACGAGGGCATCGTCAAGAAGATCGAGGCGGAACTGCGCGACCTCCTGGTCGCAAGCGGCCTGACGAGCGCTTATGTCAAGGGCCGGCAGAAGAAGCCCTATTCGGTCTTTCGCAAGATGCAGTCGAAGTCGCTTTCCTTCGAGCAGCTTTCCGATGTCTATGGCTTCCGTCTGATCGTCGAAGACATCCCTTCCTGCTACCGGGCGCTCGGCATCGTCCACACGCGCTGGCGCGTCGTGCCAGGCCGCTTCAAGGATTATATTTCGACGCCGAAGCAGAACGACTACCGTTCGCTGCACACCACCATCGTCGGTCCGTCCAGCCAGCGCATCGAGCTGCAGATCCGCACCAAGCGCATGCACGAAATCGCCGAATTCGGCATTGCCGCCCACACGCTTTACAAGGACGGCGCCACCAATGCCGATGGCGACATTCTTTCGCGCGAATCCAATGCCTATTCCTGGCTGCGCCATACGATCGAGGCGCTCGCCGAAGGTGACAGCCCGGAGGAATTCCTCGAGCACACCAAGCTCGAACTCTTCCAGGATCAGGTCTTCTGCTTCACGCCGAAGGGCAAGCTGATTGCGCTGCCGCGCGGCGCCACCCCGATCGATTTCGCCTATGCGGTGCACACCAATATCGGCGACACGACGGTGGGCGCCAAGATCAACGGCCGCATCATGCCGCTGGTGACGCGGCTGGCGAATGGCGACGAGGTCGAGATCATCCGCTCCGGCGTGCAGGTTCCGCCGGCCGCCTGGGAGGAGATCGTCGTCACCGGCAAGGCGCGCGCTGCCATCCGCCGCGCCACCCGTATGGCGATCCGCAAGCAATATGCCGGCCTCGGCCACCGCATCCTCGAGCGCACCTTCAATCGGGCCGGCAAGATTTTCTCGCGCGAGGCGATGAAACCGGCGCTGCACCGTCTGGGCCAGAAGGATGTCGAGGATGCGATCGCCGCCGTCGGCCGCGGCGAGATGTCATCGCTCGACGTGCTGCGCGCCGTCTATCCCGACCATCAGGACGAGCGCGTCACCGTCAAGCCCTCCGGCGATGACGGCTGGTTCAATGTCCGCAGCGCCGCAGGCATGATCTTCAAGATTCCCGGCAAGGCCAAGGCCGGGGCCGAAGGCGGCCAATCGGAACTCGATGCCGATGTCGATGTGGGCCCGATCCGCGGCCTGTCCGGCAATGTCGACGTCAAGTTCGCCTCGACCGGCGCCGTGCCCGGCGACCGCATCGTCGGCATCATGGATCAGAGCAAGGGCATCACCATTTATCCGATCCAGTCGCCGAGCCTGCAGCGTTTCGACGATCAGCCCGATCGCTGGATCGACGTGCGCTGGGATCTCGACGAGGCCAACAAGTCGCGTTTCATGGCGCGCATCATGGTAAATGCGTTGAATGAGCCCGGCACGCTTGCCAAGGTCGCCCAGACTGTAGCCGGGCTCGACGTCAATATTCGCATGCTGAATACGGTGCGCGTGGCAGCCGATTTCACCGAGATGATGCTGGAAGTCGAGGTGTGGGATCTGCGCCAGCTCAACCAGTTGCTCGCCCAGATGAAGGACCTGGATTGCATCGCCACGGTCCGGCGGCTCTATGAGTAGGCTTTTGCTAAGCCTGCCATGGACCTGATCGACAAAAATGCACATTTTATGATCGGTTTGTGATCGTGATGGCGCAGCAATAAGGCAAGGAATGCGTTTAGCGCATAGCTGTGTCCATGTTGCAGCGATGGTAATTAACCTTTGGCAGGACTATCTTCTGGTCATCGAAAACGTAAACAGAAGATGAGACAAGGTAATGTTTGACCCTATCAGGAAAATCGCTCGCGCCCTTCGCGCTCCGACTGCTCAGGAACGTGAAATGGCATATTTGAACGGCTCGCTGGATCGTATCGATCTCGAGTTTCGTCAGCGTCAGGTCGACCGCGGTCTGTTCCGCAATCGCTGATACCACCTTTATACTTGGTCGAGTGAGGGACGTTACGTATAACGAGCGCCCCTCGGCATGAAGATGCTCCTTTGCAAGAAAAATGAAGGGGCTGTTTCGGGCGGTACCATTTGCCGCTCTTGTCATGGTCCGGTGCACTGCACTAAATAGCGACCATGTTGTTTCGCCGTCGCAAGCCTGCGGGTTTCAAGGAAAAGATGCGGGAGCTTCTATGGCCCCGAAAAGGTTTCCTTCGCCCGATCCGTTACCTGACAATGCGCATCCTGCGCCTGAGCGCTTCGCCGCATGCGGTTGCGGCCGGCGTCGCCGCCGGCGTCTTTGTCTCGTGGACGCCGTTCATCGGCGTGCATTTCGTCATGGCTTTCGTCATCACCTATTTCCTCTCCGGCAATATGGTGGCCGCGGCTCTCGGCTGCGCCGCATTCGGCAATCCGCTGACCTATCCTTTCATCTGGGGTATCACCTGGGAGATCGGCCATCTGCTGTTGAGCCGTGAGGATCATCTGGCCGGTCAGATGGTGGATCTCGCCGCGCTCTTTCACAAGCTGAACTTCACCGAATTGTGGAGGCCGGTGCTGGAGCCGATGCTGATCGGCGCCATTCCGCCGGGAATCGTGACCGCCGTTGCGCTCTATGCGCTGACGTTCTACACCGTCAGGGGTTTTCAGGCCCGCCGCCGCACGCGGCTAATAGAGCGGGCGCGCCTGCGCCTGGCGGGTCCGGCCGGCGACATGCCGAGCGTATGAACCGGTGCAGAATTCTTAGGCGACGGAAGGTTCCGGCATGATCATCGGCATTGGCAGCGATCTGATCGACATTCGTCGTGTCGAGAAATCGATCGAGCGCTTCGGCGAGCGCTTCACCAATCGCTGCTTCACCGAGATCGAGCGCGCCCGTTCCGACCGCCGGGCAAACCGCGCCGCATCCTATGCCAAGCGTTTCGCCGCCAAGGAGGCCTGTTCCAAGGCGCTCGGCACCGGCATAGCCCAGGGTGTCTTCTGGAAGGACATGGGCGTCGTCAATCTGCCGAGCGGCAAGCCGACCATGCAGTTGACCGGTACCGCCGCCGTGCTCCTGGAAGCGATGCTGCCCGCGGGCCATCGGGCCGCCATTCATTTGACAATAACCGATGATTATCCCTTGGCGCAGGCCTTCGTCATCATCGAGGCGTTGCCCGAGAGCCCATGATCGTGACCCCGGGAGCGTTTCAACGGGACCTCGGGAGCGTTTGGCCGCGACCTCGGAAGCGTTTCAACGCGACCACGGGAGCATTTGATCGCGACCGCGGAAGCGTTTCGACGCGACCTCTCGTCGCTTTTCATGTTGTCGCCATTGCCGCAACCGGCCGAAGCCGCTAGAGAGAACGGCAGAAAGAATTGCGCCTTTACGGCGTCTTGAAGGAATGAGACTGCGTGTCCGAAAAAGTCGATACCAAGCCGAACGCCCTCTGGGAAAATATCAAGGTCATCATTCAGGCGCTGATTTTGGCGATGGTGATCCGAACGGTGCTGTTCCAGCCCTTTACCATTCCGTCCGGCTCAATGATGCCGACGCTGCTCGTCGGCGATTATATCTTCGTCAATAAGTTCGCTTACGGCTATTCGAAATATTCGCTGCCCTTCTCGCCTGATCTGTTCAGCGGCCGCATCTTCGGCTCCGATCCGAAGCGCGGCGATATCGTCGTCTTCCGCTTCCCGCCGAATCCCGATGTCGATTATATCAAGCGCTGCATCGGCCTGCCCGGCGACCATATCCAAGTCACCGACGGCGTCCTCTACGTCAACGGCAAGCCGGTTCCTAAGGTGGCGGATGGCAGTTTCACCTCGGATTACAAGCTCGATCCGGGCGAGGACGTGCCGGTATTCCGCGAAACGCTGGATAACGGCAAGACCTACGACACGCTCGACCAGTCGCCGGTGTCGCGCGGCGACAACACCCGCGAATTCATCGTGCCGGAAGGCCATTATTTCATGATGGGCGACAACCGCGACAACTCGCTCGACAGCCGCTTCGACGTCGGCTTCGTGCCGGCTGAAAATCTTGTCGGTCGCGCCAGCGTCATCTTCTTCTCGCTCGGCAACGACACGTCTTTCCGCGAAATCTGGAAGTGGCCGACCAACATGCGCTGGGACCGCCTTTTCAAGGTCGTTGAATGAGTAAGGCGCAGACGCTTTCTGCGGCGGACCGCGCAAAGCTCGAAAGCCTAATCGGCCATGACTTCGCCGAAAAGGCACGCCTGGACCGGGCGCTGACCCATGCCAGCGCCCGCACGGAAAAGGGCGGCAATTACGAACGGCTGGAGTTTCTCGGCGACAGGGTCCTCGGGCTCTGCATCGCCGAGCTTCTGTTCCGCACCTTCGGCACGGCGGGGGAAGGCGAGCTCTCGGTTCGTCTCAACCAGCTCGTCAGCGCCGAAACCTGTGCCGCGGTCGCCGACGAACTCAATCTCCACCTTTATATCCGCACCGGCGCCGATGTGAAGAAATTGACCGGCAAGCGCATGATGAATGTGCGCGCCGATGTCGTCGAGAGCCTGATCGCCGCAATCTATCTCGATGGCGGTCTCGAGGTCGCCCGCCGGTTCATTCTGCGCTATTGGCAGGGCAGGGCGGTCAGGGCCGACGGCGCCAAGCGCGACGCCAAGACCGAGCTGCAGGAATGGTCACACGCGAAATTCGGCGTCACGCCGATCTATCGGGTTGATGAACGCAGCGGACCGGATCATGATCCGCGCTTCAAGGTGACGGTGGAAGTTGCTGGCATAAAGCCGGAAACCGGCGTAGAGCGGTCGAAGCGTGCCGCCGAACAGATTGCGGCGACCAAGATGCTCGAGCGTGAAGGCATTTGGCAGCAATCGTCTGCCGGAAACTGACGGGACAATGACACAAGAAGAAGATATCGCGGCCGAAGCTGCCGTAGAAGCCAGTGGTCCGACGCATTCGGGTTTCGTTGCGCTGATCGGGCCGACCAATGCCGGCAAATCGACACTGGTGAACCGCCTCGTCGGCGCCAAGGTGTCGATCGTCAGTCACAAGGTGCAGACGACGCGCGCGATCGTCCGCGGCATTGCCATTCACGACAATGCCCAGATCGTCTTCATGGATACGCCCGGCATCTTCAAGCCGCGCCGGCGGCTCGACCGAGCCATGGTAACCTCTGCTTGGGGCGGCGCCAAGGATGCCGATCTGATCATGCTGCTGATCGACAGCGAGCGCGGTCTGCGCGGCGACGCCGAAGCCATCCTCGAGGGCCTGAAGGAAGTCCAGCAGCCGAAGATCCTGGTGCTGAACAAGATCGACCGCGTCAACCGCGAGGATCTGCTGGCGCTGGCCGCGAGCGCCAACGAGAAGATCGCTTTCGAACGCACTTTCATGATCTCGGCCGAAACCGGTTCCGGCTGCGACGACGTCATGGATTATCTGGCCACCACCTTGCCGGAGGGGCCGTGGTACTATCCGGAAGACCAGATCTCCGATCTCCCCATGCGTCAGCTCGCCGCCGAGATTACCCGCGAAAAGCTGTTCCTGCGCCTGCACCAGGAGCTTCCCTACTCCTCGCATGTCGAAACGGAAAAGTGGGAGGAGCGCAAGGACGGCTCGGTACGGATCGAGCAGGTGATCTATGTCGAGCGTGACAGCCAGAAGAAGATCGCCCTCGGGAAAGGTGGCGAAACCATCAAAGCGATCTCGACTGCATCCCGCAAGGAACTGGCGGAGATTTTGGAGCAGCCGGTTCATCTTTTCCTTTTCGTCAAGGTCCGCGAGAACTGGGGCGATGATCCCGAGCGGTTCCGCGAAATGGGCCTCGACTTCCCTAAATAGGGATGGCAACGATTTCATCGGGCAGCCTCCAGCCCCTTGTTTCTTAGGAAAAAATCCGTCTCGTTGCGGAACGAATCTAAGCTTCGCGCATTCATCGGTCGGCGACGCGCCAGACGGGTCGTCGTATCCGCGACCGCAGGGCAGGCATGGCAACGTCGAAACGCATCTATTCTTTCAAGACCCCGTGCGAGCTATGTCCTTTGCGGCCTCTGCCGCATTTCAGGGAGTTCAGCCGCGACGAGCTGGAATTCGTTTCACGTTTCAAGCGCGGCGAGCTTGCCGTCGATGCCGGCTCCACCATCCTTGTCGAGGGCGCCCACAGCGCCCATCTTTTCACCGTGCTGTCCGGTTGGGGCTTTCGCTACAAGATGCTGGAGGACGGGCGCCGCCAGATTCTGAATTACATCATGCCTGGTGACCTGATCGGTCTGCAGGGAACGATCGCCGGCGAAATGCAGCATTCCATTGAAGCGCTTTCACCCGTTTCCCTTTGTGTCTTCGAGCGAGATCGGTTGATGACGCTCTACAACAAACATCCTTCGCTCGCCTTCGACATTACCTGGATTGCCGCGCGCGAAGAACGAATATTGGATGAGCATCTCCTCTCCATCGGCCGCCGCACGGCATTGGAAAGAGCGGCCTATCTGATCGCTTTCCTGTATGAGCGCGGCAGGAAGCTCGATCTCTTCAACGGCCGCAAATTCATCCCCATCACTCAACAACACATCGCCGACACTCTCGGTCTTTCCATCGTTCACACCAACAAGACGCTGAGAAAGCTTGGAGAACGCGGTCTGATCCGCTGGCAGGAACGCGGCTGCGAAGTCCAAAACGGTGAGGAGTTAATGATGATGGCCGGCTGGGAGGGGCTGGGAGAGGGCAAGCGTCCCTTCATTTAGCCGAACGCCCTATGTCTTTTTTAAATGCAGTTTAGCTGTTGGGAAAATAAGGTCGGTCGTCATCTTTCCTCCGATTTTGATTCTTATCGACCGGGCAGAAAAATGGTTTATTCAGAACTGGTGGCGGAATTCACCGATAGCGTGCCATGCGGGGCACCGGAGGGCAATGATGTTGGCGAAAAGGCCGGGGCGCTGCGACAAGCGCCCGACGAGGGGCACGGAATCATGAATGCACTCCGTGTTTTGGTTCTCGAGGACAGTCTGATCATCGCAATGGAGGCGGAGGATATTCTGCGCCTGGCCGGTGTCGACAGCATCGATATTGTCGGCAGTCTCGATCAGGCAAGAGCCGCCATCGCTGCGGAAAAATATGATTTCGCCCTTCTCGACGTCAACCTCGGCGAGGGCATGAGTTTCGGATTTGCCCGCCATCTTCTCGATGCCGGCATTCCCTTCGGTTTCGTCAGCGGTTATTCCGATATACGTGACTTCCCGTGCGACCTTCAGCATATACCGCTGCTGGTGAAGCCGTTCGACGAAAAGGCGATGCGCGAATTCCTGCAGAGGCTTCTGCCGGCTGCGGCATGACGCAGTTCGACCGAAGCGGGGTCTGCTTGAGAGCATCTGTGCGCAAGACGCTATCAGTTTGAAACTGCGGGCAATCCTTCGGGAAATCGATTCCGGTTTCCCTAGTTATGCGCTACGATAAGAGTAATCGGTCGCGGGAACTTCTTATGCAGTGGCAGGACCAGGCAATCATTCTGGGTGTCAAACGCCACGGCGAGACGAGCGTCATCGCCGAGGTGATGACGCGTGATCGCGGTCGTCACCTCGGCCTGGTGCGTTCCGGCCGTTCGCGCGCCATGCAGCCGGTGCTGCAGCCGGGCAATGCCGTCGAGGTCGTCTGGCGCGCCCGGCTTGACGAACATCTCGGCGAATTCCGCGTCGAGCCTGTGACGCTGCGCGCCGCCCGTCTGATGGAAACGGCCACCGCCGTCTACGGCGTCCAGGCGATGGGCGCTCTGCTGCGGCTGCTGCCCGAACGAGACCCGCATCCGCACCTCTTCGACGCTCTGCAGGTGATCCTCGATCACCTGCATAACCCGGCCGATGCCGGTGAGCTTTTCGTACGTTTCGAGCTGGCGGTGCTGAATGATCTCGGTTTCGGTCTCGATCTTGCCGAATGCGCGGCGACGGGCGCCCGGTCCGATCTCGCCTATGTCTCGCCGAAATCCGGCCGCGCGGTCAGCCGCAACGCCGGCGCGCCCTGGTCCGACAAGATGCTGATCCTGCCGCCCTTCCTCGGCGTTGAAGGTAATCACGCGGCGGACTTCGACAGCCTTGCAGCCGCGTTCCGTCTGACCGGATTCTTTCTGCATCGCCATGTTTACGAGCCGCGCGGCATCGAGGCTGCGGCAGCCCGTGACGGTTTCGTGCGGGCGGCGCTCAGGGCGCTTGATCCAACCTCGCGGACGCTTTCCGATCCGAACGGCGTCCCTGCCTGACCTGGTTTTTTACTGCTGCAAAACATCCTCCGGATTTGGCGGTTTACCCGCCGATGGGCGGCACCTATCTCTTGACTGCCAATCAAGGAGGATCCCATGCTGACCAAGACCGCATCACCGACGACGATCACGCTCTGGAACGGTCGCGAAATCCCGCGCCTCGGCATGGGATGCTGGGCGATCGGTGGCCCTTTCTACGCTGGTGACACGCCGCTTGGCTGGGGCGAAGTCGACGACAATGAATCCGTCGAAGCGATCGATCGCGCCATCGGCCTCGGCATCCGCTTCTTCGACACCGCCTCGAACTACGGGGCCGGCCATTCGGAGGAGGTGCTCGGCCGGGCGATCGGCAATCGTGACGACATCGTCGTCGCCACCAAGTTCGGCTTCGCGACCGATCCGGAGACGAAGCAGGCAATCGGCGCCTTCGCCGATGAGGCGTTCATTCGCCGCTCGGTCGAGACATCGCTGCGCCGTCTCAAGCGCGACCGCCTTGATCTCCTGCAGTTTCACATCAACGATTTTCCGCTGGAACAGTCGGATGCCGTCTTCGATACGCTGGAGGCGCTGCGCGCCGAAGGCAAGATCGACGCGTTCGGCTGGAGCACCGATTATCCCGATCGCGCCGCCCGCCATGCCGGCCGCGCCGGCTTTGTCTCGGTCCAGCATACGATGAACGTCTTCGATCCGGTGCCGGAGATGATCGCCGTGATCGAAGGGAAGGGCCTGATCTCCATCAATCGCGGTCCGCTGGCCATGGGGCTGCTCACCGGCAAGTTCACAGCCGACAAGCCAGTGGACGCCAAGGATGTCCGCGGCGCGGCACTCCCCTGGATGGTCTATTTCAAGGACGGGCGCATGGCTCCGGAATTTGCCGCAAGGCTCGATGCCGTCCGCGATCTCCTGACGTCAGGCGGCCGCTCGCTGACGCAGGGGGCGCTCGCCTGGCTCCTGGCAAGGTCGCCGCGCACTTTCCCCATTCCGGGCTTTCGCACCGTCGCCCAGGTGGAGGAAAATGCGGGTGCGCTGGAAAAGGGACCGCTGCCGGCTGACGTCATGGCGGCTATCGACGCCGCACTCGGACATGTGTGAGAGACAGTGAAACTCTCCCCACGCTCCCTCATTCCTATGACAGGCAGAGGAATGAGGGAGAATGTTGCGCTGTATAAGGGACAAAGCGCCCTCAGCCCTTCCGCAATTCGACCTACCCTCGTGCGCGAACCTTCATCGCCCAGCCCTCCGGCCGCGCCTCGATGATCTTCACCTCGTCGCCTATCGTGATCCGTCCGCTGCCGCGCGGCGTGACATTCCAGCCGAAGAGCGGCCCTGGCACACGCCGGTCGGCGGACATGCGGATGCGGCCCATGGCCGGCATCGGGTTCGGCCCCTCGCGCGAACCGGTCAGCTGGTCCTGCGTTGTCATGATGCAGCGGGAACAGGGCTTGACGAGATCGAAACGAATGCCTGATATTTCGACCGCCGCCCAGCGGTCTTCCGGCCAGGCCTCATCGGTGTCGATGACGATGTTCGGACGGAAACGTTCCATGCCGACCGCGCCTTCGCCATGAGCGGCGAGATCGGCATTCAGCGCCTTCAACGAACCCGTCGTCGTCACGAGGATCTGGTAGCCGTCGGTAAAGGTGACCGGCGTGCCATCGCCGGCCCATTCGGCATTCGCCGTCCGCCGTGCCTGCCCGTCGAAGAAGACCAGTCGCACCTCGCGGCCGAGCCATTCGGAAAGCTGCCGGTTGCTGTCGGGATCGGCGACGGCGGCGCTGACGGTCGATTTCCACACGGTCACATCCATGCGGACTTCAGGCCGAGGCGGCGGCACAGACAGTTCGGACTTTCCTTCCATCAGCAGCCGAAAGGCGCCTGCTTCCGGTCGTGTCGCGATGCGCGCGAGATCAGGCAATTCGCGCTGAGTGATGAAGTGGCCCTGCGGGTCGGTGATCATCGCCCGCCGGTCGCCGGCAAGCCCGTAGGCGTCAATCTCGGCGGCAGGCAAGGCAATGCCGCGGGCGCTCTTGAGCGGATAGATGAAGAGGTCGCTGATATGCATGTCGTTCTCCTGATCTGATCCCCTAGATTTCATCCATGAACGCCGCGAGAAAATCGCGCAGGCCCTTGTCGCGCGCGGCCGCAATCCGGCGGCCGGTCTCGGTCTGGAATCCCTCCGCCAGTTTGAACAGCTTCGTCTGAAAGTGGTCAATGGCATAACGCTTGTCGTCGAGCGCACGGTTCGCACCCGCAGGGTCGAACGGATCGTAGAGCCCCGATCCCATTCGTCCGCCGATATAAAAGCAGCGTGCGACGCCGACCATGCCGATCGCGTCCAGCCGGTCGGCATCCTGCAGGATCTTCGCCTCGAGCGTCTGTGGCGCCACCCCGGCGGAAAAACTATGAGCGGTGATGGCGTGGGCCGCGGATTCGATATCCGCTTCGCTCCAGCCGAGTTCGGAAAGGATCACCGAAGCCTTTTCCGCCGCCAAGGCCGACGCTTTTGACCGCAAGGGCGAATTCTTCTCGACGGCAACGCAGTCGTGCAGCAGCACGGCGGCGGCAAGAATCCGCCCATCTCCGCCTTCTCCCGCATGGATGCGCATGGCGTTCCTGAAGACGCGCAGGATATGGGCAAGATCGTGTGAGCCGTCGTCGCCCTCGGCCGCGTGTGCGATCAGCGCCGCTGCCAGCGTTTCATGAGGAGAGAAGGCTTCGGCCTCGAACATTGCGCTACCTCTTGTCGGAAGAAAAACGTCGAAGAGCGCCGGCCGAAAGCGAAGGGAGCTTCACAGGAAGCGACGCCGCTACGAAACCCGGGGATCTCGAAGCCGGTTTGTAGCGGCTTAACGTGCGAGTCGCAATCGAGGGAGGTCAGCGCTCGAGCGTCGGAAAAGCCGTCGCGCCGCTGCTCTTCGGCGGCAGGGAGAGAAGATGGGGCACGTCACGGACCGGGCGCGGCGGACTGATGTGATAGCCCTGAATCTCGTCGCATTCCTCGCATTCGAGCAGCGTCAGCTGGGCGGCCGTCTCGACACCTTCGACTGTGACGCGCATGCCGAGCGCATCGCCGAGCAGGATGATCGCGCGCATGATCGCATGTGCCTCCTTGTTGTCGACGATGTCGTTGACGAAGGATTTGTCGATCTTGATCTTGTCGAAGGGAAAGCTCGAGAGATAGCTCAGCGAGGAGTATCCGGTGCCGAAATCGTCCATCGAGATGCGGATGCCGCGGTCCCTCAGGGCATGCAGGATCGGCAGCACCTCGTTCAGGTTCTCCATCAGCACGCTCTCGGTGATTTCCAGTTCGAGCCGCGATGGCGACAGCCCGGCGGCGGCAAGCGCTTCGCTGACGTCCTGCATCAGGTTGCCGCTGCGGAACTGGATCGCCGAAACATTGACCGCGACCTTGATGCTCTCCGGCCATTGGGCAGCATCTCTGCAGGCCTGGCGCAAAACCCAGCGGCCGATATCGACGACGAGGCCGACCTCCTCGGCAAGCGGAATGAAATCCATCGGCGGCACGCGGCCTCGCACCGGATGGTTCCAGCGGATCAATGCTTCGAAACCGCAGGTTCGCCGCTCGGCAAGATCGTAGAGCGGCTGGTAATGCAGTTCGAATCCCTCATTCTCGACCGCGACTCGTAGATCTACCTCCAGCGCATGGCGCAACTGCATCTGTGCTTCCATTTCTCCGGTGAAGAAGCGCTCGCGTTTGCGTCCGTCCGCCTTAGCATGCGACAGCGCCACGCCGGCATTTTTCAGCAGGATATCGGGTTCCCCGCCATTCTCGGGAGCGATCGCAATACCCATGGAGACGCTGAGCGTCACCTGTTTCTCGCCGTTCAGAAATGGCTCGGAAAGCGCGCGGCGGATCTGGTCGGCCAGCGCCGTCACGTTTCTAGGCTGCTGCTTGCCCGTCTGCAGGATGGCGAACTCGTCCGAACCAAGGCGCGCCAGCATGTTTTCCGACCCGGCCCAGGCTCGGATCCGCTCCGCGACCTGCTGCAGGATCTTGTCGCCGACCGACACCCCGATCGTGTTGTTGATCGATTTGAACCGGTCGAGATTGAGATGGACGAGGGCGATCTGCTCGTGCGGCTTGCGCTCGGCGAGCGTCGCATCGACCTGCTCGCGGAAATACATCCTATTGGGAAGACCGGTCAGGGGATCGTGATGGGCGAGATAGGTGATGCGCTGGGCGGCCTTTCGATCCTCGGTGATATCGGCATGAATGGCGATGCTGCTGCCGTCGGAGAGGATGGTCACCACGCTTTGAATGATGCGGCCATCATGCATCTGCCATTCGCGCCGGCGGATGCTGCTGCTTCCTGTCTTGGCGAGGGAAGTTCGTGCTGTCTGCCGGACGGTTTTGGAGGCAGTGCTTTCGTTGCCGCGCATTTTGCCGATGAGTTCGGCAATCGTCGCGCCCGCGGCGATATCTTCCGGTGTCAGGCCAAAGAGCTGAGGGAAGCGGATATTGTAAAGCGTCAGCCGCTTGCCGGCGTCGAAAACGCTGAGGCCGAGCGGCAGGTTGTTCAGGACTATCTCGAACAGTTTTTTCTGTCCGTCGAACGCTTGACTGAGCGCCGATAGATTCCCTCTCAGCGTCTGGTTTTCCCTCAGAAGCGTTTCCGTGCTTCTCTCGATTGCCTCATAATCGGTTTCATAGCTGTGATAGGTTGCGATCACTAGTTCCATCAGACGCTGCGCGTCGATTGATCCGTCGGCCATGACAGCCTCCGTACATTGCCGCCAGAAGAGCGCTTCAGCCTTCATGGAAAAGCATCTTGGCCGACGGCCATAGCAAAAGCCGTCAGCGTCTGATGGACGTGCCTCAAAATATCGGACATGAAAACCTTTCTGAGAGAGACGATTGAAATCAATTTTTATGAGTGACGTACGGGGTAATGCCTGATGACTATTTTGGAGCGGGCGGATTAATATTCGGTTGCAGTGCAGCAGAGGTGCACGTCGTCAGACAGGTTGCTTTCTATATTGAAAATTACTGAAATACAAAAGCGGGCAGCCGCGGAAACCGGGTCCGAGCGCGCTCCGTTAATTTCTGTCAACCATTGTTAATGAGAAGTTAACAACTTATTGACGCACTGCGCAAATCAGTTTAACCACCGTGTCAACAGTGATTTCCCACCTCGTATTGCGTACAAACACCACCGGCAAAAGGCGGTGAATGGAGGTTTGTATGACCCGCACCACATCCGTTTCAGACACTTCATATGCGTATCTTGCGACGCTTTCGCGGCTTGATCTAAACGGCGACGGCGTATTGAGCCGCGGCGAACGTGCCGCCGATGAAAAGCCAGGCATCATCAAGGAACTCCTGGAGGAAGACATGGGCAGCGAGACTCAGCCCAAATTTTCCGGCAGCCTGATTGCGCTGATGATGGATACCCACGACAGCGGCACGACAAGCAGCATCGCCGTGCCCTATCCGCTGCAGCAGAGCGCGTCTGCGACCGGCAGCCAATCCGACGATCTCTACCGCAACACCTACGGCCAGTTCGATTTCGACGCCGTCGCCTGACGATGTCTGAATTCATCTAATCTGCAAGCCGGCCGGTTGGTCGGCTTTTCTCGTTGGATGGCCCGCAGAGGAACACCTTCCGGTCTGACACGTTCAGAAGGACAACCGGAAGGAAGGAGATCTCCATGAAAGCCATGCGCATCATCGCCGCCCTGAGCCTGCTGGCGATTGCCTTGCCGGCAGGTGCTCAGGACAAGCAGACGGCGGTCGCCAATTTCGTCGGCAAGGACGGCAAGGAAAATGGCCGCGCCCAGTTGACGGCCGCCGCCAATGGCGGCGTCCTGATCGAAGTGGAGATATCGGGTCTGCCGGCGAATAAATGGGTGGCCTTTCATGTTCATGAAACCGGCCGCTGCGACGCGGCGAGCCATTACGAATCGGCAGGCGGTCATTTCAACCCGGGCTCGGCCGAGCACGGCCTCCTTGCCGCCAAAGGGCCGCATGCCGGCGACATGCCCAATCAATATGTCGGACAGGACGGCGTGCTCAGAGCCCAGATCTTCGACGGCATGGTCACGCTTGATGGCAAGAAAGACGGCATTCGCGGCCGCGCATTGATGGTGCACGCCAATTCCGATGATTATCGCAGTCAGCCTTCCGGTGACGCGGGGGAAAGACTTGCCTGCGGAGTGGTCGAATAGGCCGACGATCGTCCCGCGCTGCAATGTTTCACTGCCGTGTCGGCTTTTCCGTCGCCGTGCCGTAGGATCTTTTCCCCAGCGCGGAATTGCCATCATCCCGCACAGCGGCCGGATCTCCCTTTTCGTCGAAGGCAAGTTTTACCCGCTTCACCATGTCGCGGCTGACCTGCCACCAGTCTCCGGTCTTTGCCCAGTAGCGCAGCGTTAGTGATATCGTGCTGTCACCGAGGCTGTCGATGAAAACGCTGGGTGCCGGTGACGGCAGCACCCTTGGGTTGCCTTTGGCAATGCCCATTAACGTCTCCATCGCCAGATCGAGGTCATCCTCATGAGAAATGCTGATTTTCAGGTCGTTCTGCCGCGTAGGTTCACGGCTAAAGTTGGTGATCGGCGTATTCCACAGTGTTGAATTTGGCGCCAGCCGATAGAGCCCGTCGCCGGTTCTGAGTTCGGTCGCAAACAATCCGATCTCGCGCACCGTGCCGGCCACGCTGCTGGTTTCGATATATTCGCCGACCCGGAACGGCCTGAGGATCAGGAGCATGATGCCGGCCGCGATATTCTGCAGAGTCCCTTGCAGCGCCAGCCCGATCGCCAGGCCGGCTGCGCCTAGGGCGGCGATGATCGAGGCGGTCTGGACGCCGAATTGGCCGAGCACGGTGATGAACACCAGGATCAGCAGCGCATAGCGCACCACATTGGTGAAGAAGCGCGCCAGTGTCTCGTCGATGCCATGGATGCGCGACAGGCCCTCATAGGCCCAGCGGCTGACAAAGCCGGCCAGCGTCCAGCCGATGACGAGCAGGATCAACGCCCCGAGGACGGAGAAGGAATATTGGACTGCAAGCGCGCTTGCCTGGCTGAGTGCCGTGCGGGTGGCGAGGAGGACATCGGCTGCTTGCTGTTCCATGATCAGGCCCTGTGGCTATTGCGTGGTCGAGGCCAAGATGGAGCGGAGGGCAGCAGCGTCAACCGCAGGCGTTGTCGCGGACCGCAAGCAGGAAGGGCGCATTGCCGTCGGCATCGGCGCCACGCCCAATCGCCCGTACGGCGGCAACCAGCCGGCCGCCGCGCTCAAGCAATGTGTCGCCAATCTCGATCAGGCGAGCATTCGGCGTCGCGAAAGGCGAAGCGGCGCGCAGCCGGCGGGCAAGCCCTTCCTCGTCCTGATCCGGCGCGATCGACAGCGCGGCGATGAGTGCGGCGGCCGGCGATCGTGACACGCCCATCCAGCAATGGATGAGCAGCGGGGTCTCCCGCCGCCAGGATGTGGCGAAGTCGATAATCGCCTGGACATGCGTTTCGTCAGGTGCCACGAGACCGCCCGTGCCCTTGAAGGTGATGTCGTTCATCGAAAGCGTCAGGTGACGATCGGACGCGATCACACCCGGCCGGTGAAAGCTCTGTTCTTTGGCGATCAGGCTGATCATGTCGCGCGCCTTGTGATGCACCGCCATTTCGGCGATGCGCGAGAGCGGCGAGACGACGATAAAGCTCACGATACCATTCCCCGCTCGGCCTCGATCGCCGTAAAACGCTCGCAGAACAACCGCTGTGCTTGCAGCGCCGGCAAGGGTTCGATTAGCAACATCTCCTTGCTGATGCCGCGCGGCTGACCGAAGAATTTCTGCGCCTCGGCGGGCGTGAAGCCGGCAAGGACCGTCGCTTCGAAATAGGCCGCGATCGTGTCGGCCTTCTTGATCCGGTCCTTGAGATCGCGCGATGGATGAGGCGGCAGGCCGAAGCGCAGGTGCACGGCGGCCTCCAGCCGCATTTCCACCGCCTTATAGCCGCCGCCGACCACGGATTTGAACGGCGAGATCATGTCGCCGATCACATATTCGGGCGCATCATGGAGCAGCGCCATCAGACATTCCTCCGGCCGCGCATTGTTGAAGCGGCGGAAAATATCTTCGACGACGAGGCTGTGTTGCGCCACCGAAAAGGCATGATCGCCTGATGTCTGACCGTTCCAGCGTGCCACGCGCGCGAGACCATGGGCGATATCGGCGAGTTCGACATCGAGCGGCGAGGGGTCGAGCAGGTCGAGCCTGCGCCCAGACAGCATGCGTTGCCAGGCACGCGGAGCTTTGGCCGTCACGCGCTGGCCTCGTCGGCGCTGGTGGGGAAGACAAGGCCGGACCATGGCGGCAGGGCGAGAGAAACCGGCGTTTGGCCGGCCAGCAGCGGCGTGCCTTCCGCCATCGCAGCACCGGCGCGGTCGATTCGCACGATCGCAAGCCCGTTGCCGCCCTCGACCGAACCGAGTGTCCCCGCCAGCTTGCCGGCGGCGGTGATCTCCGTGCCCGCTGGAGGCAAGGCCGTCGCGGCGGACACGGTGACGACGCGCCGGCGCGCGGTGCCGCGGTGTTGCATGCGCGAGACGACCTCCTGGCCGACATAGCAGCCTTTCTTGAAGGAGAGGCCGTCGTTCAGATCCATCAGCACGTCATGCGGGAAGGCATCCTGCAGGGCGAAGTCCAATCCGGAGGTGACGATACCGTGGCGGATGCGCAAGCTCTCATAGAGTGACGGCGCATCATCGCCATGCTTTCCTGCCCGGCGGCTGAGCGCGACACCTGCCTTGGCGAAGCGGCTGTCTCGGGCGCCTCCGACGCGATCGGTATCCTCGCCCCAGCAAACGGTAATGCCATTGTCAGCGAGCGGCGCAAGCGTGACGGCGGCTCGCAGCCTGTACATCGTCAGGCGCTTCGCCAGCCCTTCACGCTGGCCGGCATCCGTTTCGATCAGGTAGCCGTCGCCGTCCTGCCAGACCATGAAGTCGAACAGGATCTTGCCCTGCGGCGTCAGCAGTGCTCCGGGGCGCGCCTCGTCGGGCGCCAGCGAAATAATATCGGTGGTGATCAGGTTCTGCAGGAAGGATTGGGCGTCCGCGCCGCCGACGGAGAGCAGTGCGCGGTCTTTCAGGAATACGGCTGGCATGGCGGAACCTGTCGCGTTGGTTGTCGCTCAGAGGTATGCCTTCGTGACGTGGATCGCAAGGTCACGCGACATGCGGAACACGCATGCGAGGCGGCGTCAGTCGCCCGCCGTGAAGAATTTCCACTTGCCGTCGGGCGTAATGCCGAGGCGGTAGAAATTATAGCCGCCGAATTCCTGCATGTCGGAAAGGTCGCCGGCGGTGACGATGCGCAGCAGTTCCACCCGCTCCGGCGGCGTCAGCGACTTCAGATCCTTCTCGGCAAAATAGGGCCAGACATACATGTCGTCTGATGTGCCCTGGCCGACATGAACGAAACCGGTGGAGACGATGTCGAGCATGATGGCGAGAATTTCGTCTCCGTCGGGATCGCCGGAGAGATCTTTCAGCGTGCCGATCGGGTCGTCGGTCGCTTCGCCCACCGTCACCTGCGTCTGGTCTTTGCCGGTGCCCATCAGCGGCCGCAGCCGTTCGAGATCGCCAGAGGCGGCGGCCTCGACGATCTGTTGGCGCATTTTGCGAACCGGCTCGGGCGCCTTGTTGATGTCGTAAATCACCTCGACCGGCTTGGATGCGTCCTGGGCGCCCGGCGTCTTGTCGACGCCCTGACTGTTCTGGCTGTTGACCAGCGGCTCGGCCATGGGAACGCCGGGAGTGGTGCCCTGGGGCTGGTTCTGCCCCTCAGTACTTCCTTGTGCGGGCGGCGCATCGCTGGGGGCCTGGCCGGGGATCTTGTGGAGTTCGGAAAGTGCGTAGGCTGAGGGCGCGAGGAGGACGTTGCCGGCGGCAAAGCTCAGCGCAAGCATCACCGGCGCGAGCCGAATTCGCGAAACTTTCTCTTTACCGATGCGCATCGAACTCTCTGAAAATAATTATTGCAGGGTGCGGTTGGCGGAAAATTCGCCGGCAAGCATACGGTCGCGCAGCGAATCGAGCAGAGCTTCGGCGCTGTTTTCCCCGTGCAATCGGATGGTTTCGCGCAGGGCATGCGCGATGGCGGCATCAGCTATGATCTCCGGCTCGATCCCGTCGGCCATGCCGTCGGCCCAAGCCTCGTTCTGGTACTCCAGAGCCGCCTGCATCTTTTCGTGGACGATCATGTCGTCGATGTCGTTGAGGCTTGCTTCCATTGTCTTTTCCTCAGAACTTCTCATGTCTTACTGCACCGTTAATAACACTAACAGCCTTTTCCCAAAACGACACGCCCGCATGCGAAAACAGGTTAATTAAACGTCAATTTCCAAAGCGCGAGGTAATTTCTGTGGCGAGTGTTGCACCTTCGTTACGGTAGCGCTCTTCTGCCACGATGGCCGCCGGGGTGCAATCCGTATAGACGGAAGCGAAGGCCCGGTAGCCGCGATTGAAGGCGGCGGTGAGCCTTTCCTTGCGCTGCGGCTCACTGCCGGTCTCCGAATCGAGCAGTTGCTTCATGCCTTCCCGCCACTCATCCCCGCCCGGCGCCTTGCAGAGCGTTCTCAGATAATGCACCGAACCCAGCACTTCGGCGAGTCGCGCCAGCTTGTCGTCATAGGGCACGGTCGCAACCGGCGGCGCAACATCCTCCTGCGCAGGCGGCGTATTCTTGCCCTGAGCCGTGGCGGGGCCGGCAAGCACGATCAGGGACAGGACAACGCGTCGAACGGGAATCATGCTGCCAGTTGATACGTTGAGCGTGACGGCAACAAGGCGCGCCTGAAAGTTTCCACTTCTATTCACCGCCCGCCAGCCGTTCCGCGCATTCGAGCACGCTTTGCGGCACAGGTAGCCGCCGGATCTCCTCCACCGTATACCAGCCAAGCGCCGCCGCATCGTCGGCGGCTTCCGCCACCATTTCCCGGTCGGCGTCGACGCAAAAGACCGAGAGGAAGAAATGGCTCCTGATGCTGCCGTCCGGCCCATGTGTCTTAAGGTCATAGGTCGAGAACAGCCGCGGATTGTGCGCCGAGATGCCGGTTTCCTCGCGGAACTCGCGCAGCGCGGTCTGCTCCGGCGTTTCGCCCGGCTCGGCGCGGCCGCCGGGAAAGGCATACATGTCGGCAGAGGGCGGGTTGCGTCGCAATACCAGAAGGAATCGCCCGTCGCGTTCGAGAATGGCGGAGGAAGCGGCTTTAGCGGTGGAGGTCATGGCTGCTCTTGCTGTGACGGCCTATTCGATCTGACGGGCTGATGATTGCGGATCGCGGCTGCGGGACGGCCCGATTTTCGTGTGGGATAGCTCCCAAGACAAGCCCCAAAAAATTGCGCAGCGGTTCGCGAAATAACGACATCTGTGCAACAAGGAGGCAAAAAATATTCGAAAGGGCTTTGCGTGACCTATCTCATTTACGCCTTTGCCGCCGTTTTCGAGATCGCCGGCTGCTTCGCCTTCTGGGCGTGGCTGAAGCTTGAGAAGCCGATCTGGTGGCTGGCGCCGGGCATGATCTCGCTTGCGCTTTTCGCCTGGCTTCTGACGCTGGTGCCGAGCGATGCCGCCGGTCGAACCTTCGCAGCCTATGGCGGCATCTACATTCTTGCTTCGCTCTCCTGGCTGTGGCTGATCGAAGGCCGGGTGCCCGATCGTTATGATATCGGCGGCGGACTGATCTGCCTTGCGGGGGCGAGCGTCATCCTCTTTGCTCCGCGCGCCTGAAACACGTCCTGCAAAAGCATGCTGTGCGCCTTGACCGGACTCGGGCCGGGTGCAAAGACAGGCCGATGTGTGGACGTTTCGCCCTGACAAGCTCCGTTGCCGATCTGAGCGACTTCTTCTCCGGTCTCGATCTCGACGATTTCCCGGCGCGCTACAACATCGCCCCGACGCAGCCGATCCTCGTCGTCATCGCAGGTGAGGGCAGGGAGCGGGGCAGCAACCTGCCCGACCGGCGCGCCGTGCTCGTACGCTGGGGCTTCACGCCGGGCTGGGTCAAGGACCCGAGGGATTTCCCGCTGCTGATCAATGCACGCGCCGAGACGGCGATCGGCAAGGCTTCGTTTCGGGCGGCGATGCGTCATCGCCGCGTGCTTATTCCGGCCTCAGGTTTTTATGAATGGCATCGCCCGTCCAAGGAGAGCGGCGGCAAGCCGCAGGCCTATTGGATCAGACCGCGCCAGGGCGGGGTCGTTGCCTTTGCCGGATTGATGGAGACGTGGTCCTCGGCCGATGGCTCCGAGGTCGATACCGGTGCGATCCTGACAACGTCAGCCAATGCGGGCATCTCCGCGATCCACGATCGCATGCCTGTCGTCATCAAGCCGGAGGACTTCTCGCGCTGGCTCGATTGCAAGACGCAGGAACCGCGCGAGGTGGTCGACCTGATGCAGCCTGCTCGGGGCGATTTCTTCGAGGCCATACCGGTTTCCGACAAGGTCAACAAGGTTGCCAATATGGGACCGGACCTGCAGGAGCCGGTCGTCATCGAAAGACCGCTCGAGGCGCCTGCGAAACAAAAGCCGGATCACGGCCAGCTGAGCTTTTTCTAAAAACGGGATCGGCCGCTTCCGGCACGGCCGCCTGTTCGGCTCAGCTGCGATGCTGAAGGCATGTCACGAGAGCCATGCCGCAGTCTCGGGATGACGGCATGCCGGAAACCGGATGACTGCTGTTCGAAGCTCGGCGCTTCAAGCGGATTTCTTGACGCTGTTCGGCTTGTTCTTTGTCATCAGCGATGCCGCGGCAACGGCCTTCAAGCCGACCGGGCGATAGTTGGCGGCGAGGTCTGGCTTGGCCGCCTGTTGTTCGCCGGTACTGCTCTTCTTCGAAGTCACGATACTCTCCTTGCGTGTTGCTTCCCTGGGTATTTTGTATTTTTGCTTTTCGTCGGAAATAGCGACAAAACGGCGGCGTCGCTTATCAGGATTTGTGAACGCCCACCATAATTCGCGAGGCTTAACTGAAGCCTACGTTGGTTAATACTTACTGAAGGGAGCGGTTCCAAAAAAATCGCAAAGCGGTTTTCCCCCCGGGAAAACGCGTGGGCGTATATCCGGGAACTAGGTGACAACAGGAGAGATGCAATTCCGTGGCCCGGGAGAATACGGAAGCGCGCCGAGGTCAGATGTGCCGGCCGATATCGTCGTCGCCGACGCCGGGTTCCTCGATCGTCAGCGTCCCATATTTGCGCCGCCATCTGCGTGCGCCGAAGGGAAGGGAGACGAGATAGGCGGCAACGGTAAAGACCATCACCTCCCAGGTGTAGCTCATCAGCAGAGCCACATAGAGCACGACGCCGAGCATCATCGGCAGCACCAGATCGCGCCGCAGGCGGTTGCCTTCCGATTTGCCCGACCAGACCGGCAGCCGGCTGATCAGCAGGAAGGCGATGGCGACGGTGTAGATGGAAGAGAGATAGGCGAAGGTGCGGTCCGTCGCCAGACCGAGAAAGCCGAGATAGACCGGCAGCAGCACCAGCATGGCGCCGGCCGGCGCGGGCACGCCGACGAAATATTCCGATTGCCAGCTCGCCTTGTTTTCGCGCTCGGCCATGACATTGAAGCGGGCAAGGCGAAGGCCAGCGGCGATCGCATAAATCAGCGCTGCGATCCAGCCGAGCGAGCGGGCCTGGTCGAGCGCGAAGACATAGACGACGAGAGCAGGCGCAACGCCGAAATTGACGATATCGGCAAGCGAATCCATCTGCGCGCCGAACTTCGAGGTCGCCTTCATCAACCGTGCCACGCGCCCATCGATGCCGTCGAGGAAGGCGGCGAGCAGTACCATCGCGACGGCGAGCTCGTAACGGTTCTCGAAAGCGAGCCGGATGCCGGTCAGCCCGGCGCAGATCGCCAGAATGGTGACGAGGTTCGGAAAGACGAGGCGGAACGGAATCTCGCGCAGGCGCGGACCGCGGGCGGAATCATCCGGCCCGTTTGGCTCGAAAGGCGGAAAGGGTGTTTCCATGTCGCGTTCCAATCGTTCCTAGAGCAATTCCGGCAAGGGCGCGGGGTTCCGCGGCTTAGCCGCGGCGACTGATAACCGGACCCTTGGCCGAGGCGAATTCGGCGATGACCGTTTCCCCGGCAATCGCCGTCTGGCCGAGCGAGACGCGAGGCGCTGCACCGGCGGGCAGGAACACGTCGAGCCGCGAGCCGAAACGGATCAGTCCGAAACGTTCGCCGGCGTCCAGCGGCTCGTTGGTGTTTGCCCAGCAGAGGATACGCCGCGCCACGAGACCGGCAATCTGCACGACGCCGATCTGGCCGTGCCGGGTTTCGATCACCAGTCCGTTGCGCTCGTTGTCCTCGCTCGCCTTGTCGAGTTCGGCGTTGACGAAGCTGCCGGAGCGATAATTGATGCTGACGATGCGCCCACGCATCGGCGCCCGGTTCACATGGCAGTTGAAGACGTTCATGAAGACCGAGATGCGCAGCATCGGCTCGGAGCCGAGGTCGAGCTCTGCCGGCGGGGTCACCATCTGGATCGCCGAGACCTTGCCGTCGGCGGGAGAGATCACGAGATCGTCGTCCTGCGGCGTCACCCGCTCGGGATCACGGAAGAAATAAGCGCACCAGAGCGTGAAGATCATGCCGATCCAAAAGAGCGGCTTGAAGATCCAGCCCAGCACCAGCGATGCGACGAAGAAGGCGGCGACGAAGGGGTAACCCTCCTTGTGCACGGGCACGATCGTGTTGCGAACCGTGTTGAACAGGCTCATGGCTGCCGGTCTCCTTGCTTTTCGGTTTTTGCTGGTTAGCGAAAAACCGGCTCCTGAGCAATGCTGCGACCCTGGCCCTGGTTCCGTCGTCGTGGTTCTGAACAACAAAAGCCGGTAACGCTACCCAACCACTAACGTAAATGCGGAATTGCTAAGGTTTTATGATCCCACTTTGTAGCTTTTGACCGGCTTCGGCCCGATGCGGACATCGTCTAGGATTTCCGCAGCAACAGAAAGCTGCCTCAAAATAGCTTGCGAATCGCATAAGTGCGTGCTTATGTGTCCGCATGATCGAGAATGACTTTTTCCGAGCTTTGGCAGACCCGACCCGCCGTGCGATCTTTGAGAAGCTGGCGGCAGGGAGCATGAATGCTAGTGCCTTGCGCGAGGGCATGGAGATTAGCCAGCCGGCGATGTCGCAACACCTCGCGGTTCTGCGCAGTGCAAAGCTCGTGAGGGAAGAACGACAGGGTCGCTTCGTGAATTACGAAGTCAACCCCGATGGGTTGGCTCTCATCGCCCAGTGGCTCGCAAAATACCGCGCCTATTGGCCGGAGCGTATCGCAGCACTCAAAGCCTTGCTGAAGGACATGGATCAATGAACGAAGGGAAGACCAAGGAGCAGGATAGCGGCGTCGAGTTGGAGTTTGACTTGGGCGATCCGCCGCAAAAGGTCTGGCGTGCCGTCACCATTCCCGAACTTCGGGAAAGGTGGTTGCCGAAGGATGCGTTGGCTGATCCCGATGCGATCACCGTCACCCCCGGCCAGAAAGTTCGCTACAAGCTGCGTGACGATAACCCGCCTTTCCTTGAAAGCACCGTGACGTTCACGATCACCCCGAATGCCACTGGCGGCACCTGCCTTCGGATCGTCCACGAACTGACGGACGCAAGATTCGACGGAATGGCAAGAGCGCCGGCGAACAGCAACAGCCCGCCCCTCATGCTCGCCGCCTGACACGGCGAGCCTCCCCTTAAAATTCTGAAAGTCTGGAGGTCGCCGATGCGCGCAGCGATGCAACTCGTCCCTATGGTCATAGAACAGTCCAGCCGGGGGGGGCGATCCTTTGACATCTATTCCCGGCTTCTGCGCGAGCGGATTATCTTCCTCAATGGCGAGGTGAACGATACCGTTTCGGCCCTCGTCTGTGCGCAACTGCTGTTTCTTGAAGCGGAAAACCCCAAAAAGCCCATCAACCTCTATATCAATTCGCCGGGCGGCGCCGTGACCAGCGGCGTGGCCATATACGACACCATGCGCTTCATCCGTGCGCCGGTTCATACACTTTGCATGGGGACGGCCCGTTCAATGGGATCGTTCCTGCTGATGGCAGGCGAACCCGGCGAAAGAGCCGCATTGCCCAATGCCAGTATCCTCATTCATCAGCCCTCCGGCGGCTTTCAAGGGCAGGCTTCCGACATGCTGATTCACGCCGAGGAAATATTAAAGACCAAGCAACGCATGACGCGGCTCTACGCGGAGCATTGCGGACGTTCCTATGAAGACTTTGAGCGCGGGATGGATCGCGACCGCTTCATGACGGCGGAGCAAGCGCTTGAATGGGGTCTTATAGACCGTATTCTGAAAGTTCGCGAAGACACGAGCAGCCTATAAGCGATGACCGGCCAACATTCCACATTTACGTACGGGCTGAGTAACGCTGCCGCCTCCCGCTTCAGCTTGCCGGGGCAAGCCGCGCGATCACGCCCATCTCGTCGCTTTCGCGCACCTGCTTCAGATGCTCCTCCGCCTGTGTCGCCTCGCGCTGGCGGTTCCACATCGAGGCATAAAGGCCGTTCCTTTCGAGAAGGGCGGCATGGGTGCCGCGTTCGGCGATCTCGCCGCTTTTGAGCACGATGATCTCGTCGGCGCCGATGACGGTCGAAAGCCGGTGGGCGATGACCAAGGTCGTGCGGTTCTTCGAAACCAAGTCGAGGGCCGTCTGGATTTCCTGTTCCGTCGTCGTATCGAGGGCCGATGTCGCCTCGTCGAGGATCAGGATTGGCGGCGCCTTGAGGATGGTGCGGGCGATCGCCACACGCTGTTTTTCGCCGCCGGAAAGCTTGAGCCCGCGCTCGCCGACCTTGGTATCGAAACCTTCGGGCAGCGCCTCAATGAAATGGGCGATCTGCGCCACCTCGGCCGCTGCAAACACCTCGCCATCACTCGCCGATGGGCGGCCGTAACGGATATTGTAGGCGACCGTGTCATTGAACAGCACGGTATCCTGCGGCACCATTCCGATATGAGAGCGCAGGCTCTTCTGCGTCACGGTGCGGATATCCTGGCCGTCGACGGTGATGCTGCCGCTCTGGATATCGTAAAAACGGTAGAGCAGCCGCGACAGCGTTGATTTGCCGGCGCCCGACGGCCCCACCACCGCGACCGTCTTGCCGGCCGGCACGTCGAAGGAAATGCCTTTGAGGATCGGACGCGCCGGATCGTAAGCGAACTGCACATCCTTGAAGGAGATCGCGCCCTGGCCGATCCGAAGCTCGGCAGCGTCGGGGGCGTCCTTGACCTCGGCCTTCACCTCGAGCAAGTCGAACATCTGCTCGATATCGGTCAGACCCTGGCGGATTTCGCGGTAGACGAAACCGATGAAATTGAGCGGTGCGGAAAGCTGCAGCAGCATCGAATTGACGAAGACGAAATCGCCAACCGTCTGCTCGCCGCGCTGCACCGCCAACGCCGACAGCACCAGCATGATCGTCGTGCCGATACCGAAAATGACACCCTGGCCGAAGTTCAGCCAGCCGAGCGACGTCCAGACGTCGGTCGCCGCTTTCTCGTAGCGCTCCATCGACTTGTCGAAGCGTTTGGCCTCCATCTCCTCATTGCCGAAATATTTGACGGTCTCGAAATTGAGAAGGGAGTCGATCGCCTTGGTATTGGCGTCGGTGTCGCTGTCGTTCATCGAGCGGCGGATGGCGATGCGCCAGTCGGATGCGCGGATCGTGAACCAGATATAGGCCGAGACGGTAAAGGCTGTGACGGCAAGATAGGAAAAGCCGTAGCCCCACCAGAAGATCACCGCCGTCAGCAGGAATTCGATGACGGTCGGAACGGAATTGAGGATCGTGAAGCGCACGATCGTCTCGATGCCCTTGGTGCCGCGCTCGATGATGCGCGACAACCCGCCGGTCTTTCGCTCAAGATGGAAACGCAGCGACAGCTCGTGCATATGCACGAAGGTCTTGTAGGCGAGCTGGCGCACGGCATGTTGCCCGACGCTGGCAAAGAGCGCGTCGCGCAGTTGATTGAGGCCGAGCTGGATCAGCCGGGTGACGTTATAGGCGATGACAAGGGCGATGGCGCCGGCAAGCAGCGGCGGTACCGCGCCGGCAAGATCCATCCTGCCGTTCAGCGCATCGGTGGACCACTTGAAGAAATAGGGGACGAGCAGCAGGACGAATTTGGAGATCAGCAGATAGACCGACGCCCAGACGACACGCATCTTGAGGTCGGTCCGCCCGGCCGGCCACATATAGGGCCAGAGGTTGAAAAGCGTCCGCAGCAGGTGCGATTCCGAGACTGTCTTGCCGTTTGCCATGCCGTATCTCCAGTCCGGATGATTTGCTTCGATTTCCGGCAAGGCGTGGGGCAGGGGCGCGCCTGGCGCGCTCACCTGAATCCCGAACCGCCACCGGCAGATAGGGCGTCGGGCCGAGGAATGCAACACGTGCAGGGGCCGGGAAAAGTGAGGCCGGGCGTTTCTCCCGCCCGGCTTCATCATGTCGCGTTGCGCTTAAGCTGCCGCCTTTTCAGAGGTGCTGCTTGGAGAGCCGTTTACGGTGCAGTTCCTCGGCATTCGGCAGCGCGTCCTTCGGCAGGCCGAAAATCTGGCCGGGACGAATGCGATCCGGGTCGACGATCTTGTCCTCGTTGGCGATGTAGATCGTCGTATAGCGCACGCCGAGGCCATAGGTTCGGCGCGAGATCTGCCAAAGCGTGTCGCCACGGCGGATGATGACCGCCGCATTGTTTGCCGTCAGCGGCGCCTGTTCGAACGTCTTCGGCTGATTGCTCGCAGCATCGTTTGCGGCGGGCGCGGCCGGTGCGGGCGTGTCGGTTAGTTCACCGATGATCGCACCCAGTCCGTCGAGCCCAGCGCCGACTGATTTTGCATCCTTCGGCAGATCCTGCAGCACCTTCAGCGCCTTGGCGGCGGTTTGCGAGGAGGCGCCGGAGGCCTGCTTGAAGCTGTCGGACGCATCTGCCGCCGGGCGGAAGTCGGCGACAGAGCGCAGCGCGAATTCCGTTGCCGAGCGCGCCGCCGCCAGCTGTTCGGCACCTGGCAGCTTGCCATCGGCAAACAGCCCCGTCAAAAGCCCGAACGCCTTGCCGGCTTCGGCCTTGAGCTTGCCGAGTTCGCCTTCGTCGAGCGGTACCATCGAGGAAGCGCCGTTTGCATCGGCGGGGCCGGCTTGAGCAGCAACCCGCACCTGGTCGCCCGCCGGGCGGTTGAAATTCACTGCGGCCCGCACGATCACCTTGCCCGTGGGATCGACAACGTCGACGCGAATCTTATGATCGCCGACCGAGAGGGCCGCGACACCGTCGATGACGAAATGGCCGTCGGGTCCGGCCGTGTCCTGGCCGACAAGGCTGTCGTCGGCATAACCGAGGACCTTGGCGTTGGCGCGCGCCGTGCCGGCAATGAAGATCTTGTTGCCCTCGATCTCGACAGCGTTGACCATCACATCCGGCGCAGTGGCCTTGTTGGTTTCGCCAGCACCGGGAACGGCCGGCGCCGCATCTGTCCCGCTGGCGGAGGCGTCGGGCAGACCGGGCGTCTGCAGCGCCAGCTCACCGGTCGGTGCTGCTGTTGCGGCAGGCGCGTCGGCTGCAGCGGTCCCGCCAGTTGCCGGCCTGTCCGCAGCCGGCGCCAACGGATTGGAGGCGTCGGCGACTTCGGTGTCCCCTGTCGGCGCAGTGATGATGCGGCTCGCCGCGCCAGGCTTGGAGACCATCGCGAGCAGGTTTGCGGCATTGCCGTCCTTCGGCACGGAAACGGTGGCGACTTCTTCGGAAAGCGCGGTCTTGCCATCCTTGCCCGTCACCTTGAGCACGAGCTGGTGGTCGCCGGCCGGAAGCGGATCGTCGAGGACGGCGGCGAAATCGCCGCTCGGGCCGATATCGGCCGTCGTCACCACCTTTTCGCCGTCGAGTACTTCGAGCTTGCCGTTCGGCTCGGCGGAGCCGGCGATCACGGTCGATCCATCAGGCTCGACACGCAGGACGTCGAAGGCGGGAAGTTTCGGGCCGGCATTTGCGGCCGCCGGGGTCGCGGCAGAGGCAGGTTCGGGGGCACCGGTCAGCGCAGCTTCGGCCCTGGCAATCGCGGCAGGCGCATCCGCCATATTTTCCGGCAGCGACTGCACGATGGCGAGCGCCTTGGCGCCGCCTTCCTTAATCTTGATGGCAATGGCTTGTGTTGCGGGATCGATGCCCTCGGGAACGGTGAAGCCCACAAGTGCGGTGAGCGCATTGACGGCCTTGGTCTTGGCGGCGGTGAAGACATCGAGAGCAGGGCCTTTGCCATCCGCAAACAGCGCCTTCAGCTCGCCGAGCGCCACGCCGGCGTCGGCCGAAAAGCGTCTGACCTGATCGGCGACCCCAGTCGAGTCGGCCACGGCAGAGCGTGATGTCTTTGCCGCTTCGTTAACCGTGTTCTTGAGCTCCGTGCCCGCCTGGTTGATGGCGTCGCCGACTTTGGATGCATCGCCGCCGATGCGCGGCATGACGAAGAATACCATCAGTAGGATTGCGATTACGAGCACTGCAAGGGCCAGCAAGCCGGCACGGTTCTTCATCATTATGTCTCCCAAGGCGGCAATTTGCCGTAGTAACCGAAATTGCTAGCGATTTCCGATGCTTTCCACAAGCATTCAACGCAATTTCGCAAGCTCGGTATGCTTCTTTTCAGTCAATTTTCTTGACTGCATTGAAATGGAATAGTTGTTTTGCCCTATGACCGAACAATCTGTATCGATTCGATCCATCTGCGTTTACTGCGGCTCAAGGCCGGGACGCGATCCTTCCCACATGGCGGCCGGGCGTGCTCTCGGAAGAGAGATCGCCGAATACGGCCTGCGCCTCGTCTATGGCGGAGGTACCAAAGGCATCATGGGCGCGGTTGCGAGCGGGGTGCTTTCAGGCGGCGGTCAGGTGACGGGCATCATCCCGGAATTTCTGATCGATATGGAAGCGACTCGCCATTCGCTCGGTCAGCTCAACGAACTTATTGTAACCCCTGACATGCACGCGCGCAAACATACGATGTTCGAGCGGTCCGATGCCTTCGTCGCGCTGCCCGGCGGCATCGGCACGCTGGAGGAGATCGTCGAGATCATGACCTGGGCGCAGCTCGGCCGTCACGAAAAGCCAATGGTCTTTGCCAATATCAACGGTTTTTGGGATCCGATGATGGAGCTGATGCGCCATATGACTGAAGAAGGCTTCCTGCACACCGCCCATCGGGTGCAGCCGCTCGTCGTCGACGACGTCGCCGGCATCATTCCGGCGATCATGGCCCAGGCCGCCCAGCTCGCCGCCGATCGTGAGGGCGAGGACGAAGTGATTTCAAAGATGTAGGCGGCGTAGCAGTCCTTGGAGCAATCCCGCCGTTTCGCCGGCAAATTCAGCTATACGCCGAAACAAGCTGCGTCACCTGAGATCGCATCCATCGATTGGCGGGATCATTGTCGCCTGCCGCCGACCAGACCATCGATATCGGGCTCACCATTAGATCGAGGGGAACTTCGGCCATCGCTAAGCCGAACAGACCGGCATACCGCTTCACAATTCTGGTCGGCAGAGTTGCGATCAGGGGCGCTTCGAGGACCGTGGTCAGCACGGTGAGGAATTCCGGTGCTGCCACAGAGACGTCGAGCCGCACGTTGATCCGCTTCAACGCATCATCAATGCAGCCTTCGATGGCGTCCTTCTGGGAAACCAGGGCATGCTTCAGGCCGACATAGGCGTCGCGGTCCAAAGTTTCGGGAAGATCAAGAAGCTTCGGATTGTAGCAACACATCAGCGATTGCTCGAACAGCAGGCTCCGCCGATGTCTGTTGTTGCCGTCATCGTAGCAGCCGACGCCGAGGTCGATGACATTGTCGTCCAAGAGCTTATGGACCAGCTCGGGGTCGACCGCTCGCGCAAGCACTTTGATACCGGGGGCCGTCTCGCTCAACATAGCGGCGAGACGCGGCACGAGCAGCACCTCAAGCTCGCTGGAAAAGCCGATGCGGAATATTTGCTCAGCCCGGCCCGGCTCGAAAGTCGCCGGCGTTACGATCGCCTGCTGCGTGCGAGTGAGTATCTGCTCCACGGCTTCGGCGAAACGCAGCGCCCGATGGGTCGGCTGCATGACCTGGCCGACACGCACGAACAACTCGTCCTGAAGCAAGGTCCGGAGAGTGCCGAGATTATGGCTCATGGCGGGCTGCTGGATTTTCAGCCGGACAGCCGCCTTCGTCACGCTCCGCTCCTTCATGAGGGCATCGAAGGCGACGAGCAGGTTGAGGTCGAAAGACCACAAATTGAAATGATCGATGGAGACAATTTCATTCATCGATTTGATCGTTGCACGAATTCTCCTTACTGTCCATAGGCAACAGACAGCGCTGTCCCGGTCCAGTTCAACTCGAAAGGAAATTCCATGAGCGATCTTGGAAAGGAATATCGTATTGCCGGCGTGACGGTCAGAAAGGTGCAGGAGCAGTATCTGCACAACGTTCCGCCCTCATTTCTCTACCCGACTGCCGGATCTGAGGAGATCAAGGCGGTCGAGCCACGTCTTTCCGCCGTCGATATGGAAGAGGGCCGCGATGCCCTTGTGGTGAGCATCCACAGCTGGCTTGTCACGACGCCCGACCACGTCATCCTCATCGACACGGGGTCGGGTAACGATAAGGAAAGACCGCGCAATCTCGCCTTCCATCAGCAGACCATCCCGTTTCTCCACAGGTTGCGCCAGGCAGGTGTCGAGCCCGAAGACGTCGACTTCGTCATAAATACCCATCTTCACGTCGATCATTCCGGCTGGAATACCGTGCGCGAGGACGGAAGATGGATCCCCACTTTCAAAAACGCACGCTACGTCTTCCCGCGTGCCGAGCAGGAATATTATGCGTCGACGGCAAGCCACAACGACGTCAACATTCCCAGCGCCGGTGTCTATGAAGACAGCGTGCGGCCAGTGATCGAGGCGGGGCTTGCCGATTTCATCGACGGTGCAGGCGGTCCTTTCCTGGATCACTTTACCTTCTTGCCGACGCCTGGGCACAGCATCGGCCATATGTCCGTTCTGCTGAAGGCGGACGATCAAGCGGCAATCTTCGCCGGCGATGTCATGCACCATCCGATCCAGGTCGAACGGCCCGACCTCAACACGGTCTTCTGTGAATTCCTGGATCAGGCTGCCCAGTCCAGACGGCGCGTACTCGAACTCGCTGCCGATAATCACGCCATGTACTTCTCCACGCACTTTCCCGGTTCGTCTGCTGGATATGTCACCCGCGACGGCGCAAAATTCAGGTGGTCCTATGTCTGACAACAAGCTCGCATCTTCAGCTTTTGACGCCGGCGAGATCGTATTCGACGAGCATTACGTTGATAGCGGGACCGACGGCATCAAGCTTTATCTCCGCAATAAGCGAAGGAAGGACCACAAAGTCTTTCTCGCAGGGAAAACGATCGTGATGGTGCATGGGGCGACCTTCTCGTCCGGAAGTCTTTACGACGTACCCTTCAACGGGATGTCCTTCATCGACTTCCTCGCTCATCGAGGCTTCGATGTCTTTGCGGTTGATGTCCGGGGCTATGGAAAATCGACCCGCCCGCCGGAGATGCAGGCGGCGCCCGATCTCAACCCCCCGCTTGTCGCCACAGATACCGGCGTCGCCGACTTCGCAACGGCCATCGATTTCGTCCTCCGGCTTCGCGGCCTGAAGGCTGTTAACGTCTTTGCAATGTCGTGGGGCGGTACCGTGGCCGGTGCATATGCTGCGCGCAACCCCGACAAGGTCGTCAAGCTCGCCTTGCTCGCGCCGCAATGGCTGAGTGACGTTGCCATCCCCATCGATCAGGGCGGCGCGCTCGGCTCCTACAGGCTTGTTCCGGTCCATGCGGCCCTGGCACGTTGGCTGGGCACCGTACCCGAATACGCGCGTGAACGTCTTGTGCCTGAGGGCTGGTTCGACCTCTGGGCCGCACTGACCCTCTCGGAGGAGCCGTCGCAGGCCGACAGAGAGCAAGGCAAACTCCGGGCCACGAACGGGCCGATCCAGGACATCCGCACCTACTGGAGAGCTGGAGCCCCCTATTATCGGCCAAGCGAGATTCGCGCGCCGGTGCTGCTGTTGCACGGCGAATGGGACAACGACGTCCCGCTCGATCTGGCGCGGGCCTATTTCGAGCAACTGACCGGTGCCTCCTATAGGCGATGGGTGGAAATCGGGGAGGCGACGCATCTCGCCCTCATGGAGAGCCAGCGCATGCAGGTCTATTCCGAGGTTGCCCGCTTCTTCGACGAAGATTTCAAACCGGAATAGAGTCTGAACGACGTGGCTCCGGGATCGGATCCGGAGCCCGCTTCCTCCATCAAGCCGGTCGCGCGTTCACCGTCCATCAAACCCAGTCTTTCCCATGACAATTCTGATCACCGCCATCCTGGATGCCGGACGAAGTGCCGTCGACATCGCCATATTCACCTTTCTGCCGCTGATGATCGTGACATTTTCGCTGATGCGCTACCTCGAGGGCATGAGCGCACTGCGATCAATCGCCGGCAAGGCCAACCCGCTCTTTAGAGTTTTCGGCCTGGACGGTTTTGGGGCCTTGGCGATCATCCAGCTCAGCCTCGTAAGTTCGGCTGCCCCGGTTGCTGCCCTGTCGCTGATGGCGCACAAAAGAACATCGGAGAAATTTATGGCCGCCGCCTTTGCGGCGGTGCTTGCGGCTGCGCCGGCAAATGCCAGTTTCCCTCTCGCAAGTATCGGTATCGATCCCGGCTTGATCATAATAAACGGCGTTTGCGGCGCGCTCGTTGCGTCCACTCTCGCCTGTTGGATCGTTGGGCGCCGTTCCTTGCCCGGAAAGCCCTGTTCCTGCGACAGGGCGAATGACCACGACGTGGCGAGGCGCGATCTGCTGGCGGCGATAAATCGCGGTGGCACAGATGCCATCGGCGTCGTTTCTGCGATCCTGCCGGTGCTCGTGATTTCACTGGCTCTGGTAAGGCTTACCCAAAGCACAGGCGCACTTTCCGCCTTCACGTCCGCTGCGCAGCCATTGCTTCAGCTGCTCGGCGCCTCGCAGCAGGATGTCCTCTTCCTGCTCACAAAGTGCCTGGCAGGATCGAGCGCAGCGGTCACCCTGTTGCTTAACGCCCACAAGGAACTGAGCCTTCCGCCGGAGAAAATCATTCACGGATCCGCATTTCTGCTAAACCCTCTCGATCTTCCCGGCCTTTCCATTCTTGTCGCTTCGGTGCCGGCGCTCCGCTCGGTGGCGGGGATTGCCGTCTTGAGCGCAATGACCGGAATTCTCGTCCGCACAGCGCTGCTATCCTGGCTTTGAGCCAACGCTCCGGCTTGCGATGAGAGAACGGCTACATCCTTCCGCGGCTTCCCTTCAGCATCGACCAGCTATAGAGGAACAGTCCCGCCCAGATCAGCGGGAAGGCGATCATCCGCGCCGTGCCGAGCGGCTCCCGGAAGACGAAGACCGCGATCAGGAAGATCATCGTCGGCGCGATATACTGCATGATACCGATCGTCGAGAGCTTCAGGAGCTTGGCGCCGTTGGCATAGATCATCAGCGGCACGGCGGTGATGACGCCGCAGCCGAGCAGCAAGGTCGTATCGGCAAGGCCGGTACGGTAGAAATGACCCAGGCCGCTGCCATATTCGAGATAGAGGATGTAGACGAGGGCCGGCCCGCTGAGGATCAGAACCTCGAGGAAGAAACCCTGGTTGGGCCCAAGCGGCAGCGTCTTGCGCAGCAGCGCATAAAAACCCCAGCTGACCGCCAGCGTCAGCGCCACCCATGGAATGCCGCCGCTGTCCAATGCGAGAATGGCGACGGCAAGGGCCGCAAGCGCGATCGCCGCCATCTGCAGCGGCTGCAGCTTCTCCTTGAGCAGCACCGCGCCGAGGAAAATGCTGAACAGCGGATTGATGAAATAGCCAAGCGCTGCATCGAGCGAATGGCCGGCGCCGATCGCCCAGACATAGGTACCCCAGTTGACGGTGATCAGCGAGGCGGTGAGCGCTGCCATCGCCAGCATGCGCGGCGAGCGCAGCGCTGTCGCAATATCACTGGTGCGCCCGAGCACGATCAGCACGATGCCCGCGAGCGGCAGCGACCATACGATGCGATGGGCGATCACCTCGGCCGGCGGAATATGCGCCACCGCCTTCATGTAGATCGGCAGGAAGCCCCAGAGCAGATAGGCGGTCAGCGCGAAGGCGAAACCGCGCGGACTGTCTTCGTTCTTGGCCAGCGGAACGGATACATCGGTCGACATCGGGCGTTTCCATCTTTGTTCTTCTTCTGATCCGGCCTAGCTTAAGCGCCGTGAATAGGCCAATTCATTTCGTTGAATGAAGGGTAAGGGGATTTGAAACGGATGGCGGAAGAATGAACGTATGATAGCGGCAAAGGCTGGTATCGCCTCCCGAAATCCGAATCCTGTTCCAGCTGCTCCGCGGGCAGGCGACAGGCGGACCAATCGAGGGAACAAACTGGCAAACCCGCTGATACGATCTGCGCATTCAGTTGACAGGCCCGGCAGGTTCTTTCATCTGGAGCGCCAAGCGCCAGATCAGGAGCCTCTTACATGACCCTTACCGTACGTCCGGCAACGCCTTCAGACGCGGCAACGATCCTACGATTTGTCCGCGAATTGGCCGATTATGAAAAGGCGATCCACGAGGTCGAGGCGACCGAGGAGAGCACGCGTGCGGCGATCTTCGGCGACGGTTCGGTCACGCATGCGCTGATCTGCGAACGCGAGGGTCAAGCCATCGGCATGGCGGTTTATTTCTTCAGCTATTCGACCTGGCAAGCGAAGAACGGTCTTTATCTGGAAGATCTCTACGTAACACCGGATGCGCGCGGCTCGGGCGCCGGCAAGGCGCTTTTGCGGCGCCTGGCGCAGATCGCGCTTGAGAAGGATTGCGGCCGCTTCGAATGGAGCGTGCTCGACTGGAACGAACCCTCGATCCGTGTCTACGAGGCGATTGGCGCGGAGCCGCAGAAGGAATGGATCCGCTATAGGATGGCGGGCGAGACACTGGCTGCGTTTGCCCGCGGTTAGCCGAACCGGCGGAACAGATTATTCCGCCGCGATCTTGCCCGCCAGCTGCCGGTTCTTCATCAGCTTGTAGATGACGGAATCCATCAGCGCCTGGAACGAGGCGTCGATGATGTTCTCCGAGACGCCGACCGTCCACCAGCGCACACCGTCACTGTCGGTGGATTCGATCAGAACGCGGGTGATTGCCGCCGTGCCGCCATTGAGGATACGCACCTTGAAATCGGCGAGCACCAGATCGTCGATCTCGTGCTGGTACTTGCCGAAATCCTTGCGCAACGCCAGATCGAGTGCGTTGACCGGTCCTTCGGCCTCGGCAACCGACATCAGCGTCTGGCCGTCGATGGTGATCTTCACCACGGCTTCGGAGACGATCTTGATGCGGCCGTGGGAATCGAAGCGCCGTTCGATCATCACCCGAAAGCCGTCGATCGAAAAGAAATTGGGAATGGTGCCGAGCGTACGGTGCGCCAAGAGTTCGAAGCTTGCATCCGCGCCCTCATAGGCATAGCCGGAAGCCTCGCGTTCCTTGACGATCGAGATCAAGAGATCGAGCTTCGGATCGTCCTTGGCGACAATAATGCCGCGCCGCTTGAGGGCATTGATGAAGTTCGCCTTGCCGCCCTGGTCCGACACCATGACCTTGCGGAAATTGCCCACGCTTTCCGGCGGCACGTGTTCGTAAGTGCGCGGATCTTTCAGCAGGGCGGAAGCGTGGATACCGGCCTTGGTGGCGAAGGCGGAGGCGCCGACATAGGGCATCTGGTGATCCGGCGAGCGGTTGAGCAGCTCGTCGAAGGCGTGCGAGAACCGGGTGAGGTTGAGCAGCCGCTCCTCGTCGATCGCCGTTTCGAAACGGGTGTTGTAGGCGCTCTTCAGCGCCAGGGTCGGGATCAGCGTCACCAGATTGGCGTTGCCGCAGCGCTCGCCGATACCATTCAAGGTGCCCTGGATCTGCCGGACGCCGGCTTCGACGGCAGCAAGCGAATTGGCGACCGCCTGGCCGGTGTCGTTGTGAGCGTGAATGCCGAGACAGCGGCCGGGAACGCCTGACGCGATCACCGCTTCGACGATGGCGCGGACCTCCGGCGGCTGCGTCCCGCCATTGGTGTCGCAGAGGACGACCCAGCGGGCGCCGCTTTCATAGGCCGTCTTCGCGCAGGCGATCGCATAGGCCGGATTGGCCTTGAAGCCGTCGAAGAAATGTTCGCAGTCGACGATCGCCTCCTTGCCTGCGCCGACCGCCGCCTTGACGCTTTCGGCTATGCATTCGAGGTTCTCCTCATTGGTGCAGCCGAGCGCCACGGCGACATGATAATCCCAGCTCTTGGCGACGAAACAGATGGCGTCGCTTTTGGCCTGCAGCAGCCCGGCGATGCCTGGATCGTTGGAGACAGAAACGCCAGCCCGCTTGGTCATGCCGAAGGCGACGAAGGTCGCCTGGCTCGTACGCTTCTCGCTGAAGAAGGCCGTATCCGTCGGATTGGCGCCGGGATATCCGCCTTCGACGTAATCGAGGCCGAACTCATCCAGCATGTCGGCGATCGCAATCTTGTCCTCGACGGAAAAGTCGATGCCGGGCGTCTGCTGCCCGTCCCGGAGCGTCGTGTCGAAGAGATAGATGCGTTCTTTCATGTCGTTTCCTCCCGGCGAGCGGGTGTTGTTGTACTGCGGATGCTGCCCCTCATCCGGCTGCCGCCACCTTCTCCCCGTTCTGACGGGGAGAAGGCATATGCCGCACCGCCTCGCAGGGCACGTCGCCTCTCCCTGCGAGCGGGGAGAGGGCTAGGGTGAGGGGCTGCCTGCCCAATGATCAGTCCGGCTTCCCGGCAAACCTGTCCGTCGCCCGGATCAGCCGATCGAGAATCGCCGGCTCCGAATAGGCATGGCCCGCGCCCTCGATCAGGTGGAACTCCGCCTTCGGCCAGGCCTTGTGCAGCAGCCAGGCATATTTGGCAGGGCAGGGCATATCGTAGCGACCATGCACGATCACGCCCGGAATGTCCTTGAGCCGGCCGGCATCCCGGATCAGCTGCCCTTCGTCCATCCAGCCGGCATTGACGAAGAAATGGTTCTCGATGCGGGCGAAGGCGTAGGCGAATTCCGGCTCTTCGAATTTGCCGCTGGTCGACGGCTCCGGCAGCAGCGTGATCGTTTCGCCTTCCCATATGCTCCAGGCCTGCGCGGCTTGAAGGCGCACGTTCCTGTCCTCGTGCGTCAGACGGCGATGATAAGCATACATCATTTCATGCCGCTCTTCCGGGGGAATGGGAGCGACGAAACGCTCCCACTTGTCCGGGAACATTTCCGACACGCCGAACTGATAATACCAGTCGAGCTCTGCCTTGGTCAGCGTATAGATGCCGCGCAGGATGAGCTCGGAGACGCGCTCCGGATTCGTTTCGGCATAGGCGAGCGCCAGTGTCGAGCCCCAGGAGCCGCCGAACACCTGCCATCTGTCGACGCCGGCCATTTCGCGCAGCCGCTCGATATCGGCGACGAGGTGCCAGGTCGTGTTGGCATTCAGTTCCGCATGCGGCGTCGACTTGCCGCAGCCGCGCTGGTCGAACAGCATGACGTCGTAGAGAGCGGGATCAAAAAGCCGGCGGTGCGCCGGCGAGATGCCGCCGCCCGGGCCGCCATGCAGGAAGACGGCGGGTTTGGCGCCGGGTGTTCCCGAGCGTTCCCAGTAGATGACATGGCCGTCGCCGACATCGAGATGCCCGGAGGCATAGGCTTCGATTTCGGGATAGAGCGTGCGCAGTCTCTCGGTCATATTTTCACGCCTTTCGCGGGCCAGGCCCGGGTGTCGTGGTCGGGATGCTGAAAGGAGATGATCGCCTCCTGTCGGGCATAGAAATCCGGATCCTGGTGCACGGGCGCATCGAATATCGTCTCGACCCATGGCAGGCGGGCGTCATAATTCACCTGGATCTGCGGCGCGAGATCGTTGCGGTCGTCGAAGGTGCCGATCGCAAGCTCAAGCCCACCTGGATGGCGATAGGTCATCGGCGTGCCGCAATTGCTGCAGAAGCCGCGGTCGATATTGACCGAGGATTTAAAGTAGCTCGGTTCGCCGCGCGTCCATTCCATCCCTTCCTCCGGTGCTGTGACCAGCGCGGAGAAGAAGCCGCCGAACTGCTTCTGGCACATGCGGCAATGGCAGATCGAGGGCCGTCCCAACTGGCCTGATATGCGGAAGCGCACGGCGCCGCACTGGCATCCGCCTGTTCTGATCTTATCCGTCATGGAATTCTCCGTGGCCAATGGGAAGTGTCGTGATCCGGGTGCTGATGATTGCTTGCGGCGATCGCGTTCTCGCGGTCGGGCGTATCTGGCTCGGCTTCCACCGGCAGTCCGTCGAGTGCGTGGAACCAGGACATCTTGCGGTCAGTGTTGGATTGCATAACGGGCCTGACCGCATCGGGATCATCAAGCGAGCCGAGCGCGATGTTGATGAAATCCTCTTCAGGAATATCGTAGAACAGCGGTGTGCCGCAATCGCCGCAGAATCCGCGCCGGACGAGATCGGAGGAGCGGAACCACTTGGGATCGCCGCGCGTCAGTTCGAAATTCTCGCGCTTGGCCGCCGCAAGCGGCAGGAAATAATTGCCGGCCGCCTTCTGGCACATGCGGCAGTGGCAGATATGGGGATAACCGAGTTCGCCCAGCGCGCGATAACGAACCGCGCCGCACTGGCATCCGCCGGTGTGTCTCGCAGTTTCCATCAAGTGCGATCCTCCGGCGGCCAGACCGGCGTGTCGTGATCGGGGTGCTGATAGGAAATCAGTTCGTGCAGGAAGGAGCCCGCCGTCAGATCCGCCTCGGTCCGTTCTCCCGGCAGTTCGTGCAAATGATCGACGAAGCCGATCTTTCCTTCCACACCCCATTGAATGGTCGGCGGCAGCTGTGACGGATCATCGAATGCACCCGCCGCAATCGCCATTCCGTCAGGCGCCTCATAGGTCAGCGGGGTGCCGCAATCGCCGCAGAAACCGCGGAGGACGAAATTCGAGGAGCGGAAAGTCTTGCGCTGCCCCCGGGTCCATTCGAAATCGGCGCCGCGCACCGAGACCAGCGGCGCATAATAGGCGCCGAACGCCTTCTGGCACATGCGGCAATGACAGATCGACGAATCCTTGAGCTCGCCGCTGACGCGGAAACGGATCGCGCCGCACTGACAGCCGCCGGTATAGGTCTTGGTCATGGACGATCCTTCCGCAACGATGCCGATGAGAAAGAGAAGACCCCTCCCAACCCTCCCCACAAGGGGGAGGGCTCTCCTGTGGCACCGCCTTCGCTTCCGCCTTGAATAGTTGCGATTGCGGTGAGGCTACTTTCGAGCAGCGCGGCAACGTAGCCCCTCCCCCTTGTGGGGAGGGGTTGGGGAGGGGTGTTTGCGGCGAATTCCCCGATCACCGCTTGACCTCCCACGTCGTCACCCGCTCGCCGGTCGCCGGATCCTTGCCATCCTTCAGCTGGATGCCCTTTGCCGCAAGTTCGTCGCGTATCTTGTCTGCCTCGGCGAAATTCTTCGCCTTCAGCATTTCGAGGCGCACGGCGACCAGCGCATCGACCGCTGCTGCGAAGGCTTCGTCGATTTCGACTTTCTTCGGCAGCACCCCGAGGAGCGCCGCACTTGCGGCGAAGACCGCATCGTTGCCGGCTTGCGCCAGCGCATGCAGCGCCTGCACGGCGGCGACCGTATTCAGGTCGTCGGCCAGCGCGTTCAGCACGCTGACATCTGGCGCCGCATCGCCGACCTCAGCCGTCGGCCATTTGGCGAGCAGGCGTTCGGCCTCCTCCAGCCGCTTGATCGAGAAATCGATCGGCTCGCGGTAGTGCGTCATCAGCATGGCAAGACGCAGCACGTCGCCCGGCCATTTGCGGCCGCCGAAGGTTTCCGTGTGCAGCAGCTCGTGGACGGTGACGAAATTGCCTTCGGACTTCGACATCTTGCGGCCCTCGACCTGTACGAAGCCGTTGTGCATCCAGACATTCGCCATCACCTCGGTCCCATGGGCGCAGCGTGACTGGGCGATCTCGTTTTCATGATGCGGGAAGATCAGGTCCAGTCCGCCGCCGTGAATGTCGAAGATATCGCCGAGGTAGCGCCTGCTCATCGCGGAGCATTCGATATGCCAGCCGGGCCGGCCGCGGCCCCAGGGGCTCTCCCAGCCGGGTTCGTTGTGGCTCGAGAGCTTCCAGAGCACGAAATCGCCGGGGTTCTTCTTGTGCGCATCGACGGCGACGCGGGCCCCGGCCTGCTGCTCGTCGAGCGGCCGCTTCGAAAGCTGGCCGTAATCGGCCATGGATTTGGTGTCGAACAGCACTTCGCCTGCCGCCACATAGGCATGCCCATTGCCGATCAGCTTGTCGATGATCTGGATCATCTCTGCGATATTGTCGGTGGCGCGCGGCTCGACATTCGGCTCGAGGCAGCCGAGCTCGGCGACATCGGCGTGAAACTGCGTCTCGGTCTTTTCGGTGACCGCGCGAATCGCTTCGTTCAGCGGCAGGCCGGGATGATCTCTGAGCGCCCGCGCATTGATCTTGTCGTCGACGTCGGTGATGTTGCGGGCATAAGTGACATGATCTTCGCCAAAGGCATGGCGCAGCAGCCGGAACAGCACGTCGAAGACGATGACCGGCCGGGCGTTGCCGATATGGGCGAAATCATAAACGGTCGGGCCGCAGACATACATCCGGACATTGTCGGGGTCGATCGGCGCAAAGACCGATTTTTCCCGCGTCAGCGTGTTGTACAGCTTCAGTTCCGGCGTGCGGCCCATTTCACTCTCCCAAATGCACGATCAGAAAAATACCGCGACCGGCAGGCCGGGGCGTTTCGCATCTTGACTATTGGGGAGACGAAAACGGCCAGGCCAGCGCGTGCGCTAGCGAATAATCTTTCCGCAGATAATGCAGATAACCGTTTTCATGCCGCGTTTTATGGCGCGGGAACGGCGTTTGGTCAAGAGGGGCAAGGAAGGATCAGCGGCAACTGAAGCGACTTATCCGGTGCGCTGCGTCCGCTGAGGCTCGTCTGCCATTTTCGTGGCGCAAATCGCGTATAGCCGCTTCGGAAGCTGCTGAAAATACGGGAGGAATGAGTGGGAAGCGTTGTTCGATGGACGATCGGTGCGGTTGCAATTCTGGTGGTCGCATCCGCCGCATATTTCGCATACGATTTCGGCATGCTTCGCTTCAACAATCCGTCCTTATCGCATTATCCGATCCAAGGCATCGATGTCAGCCATCACCAGGGCGATATTGATTGGAAGACGGTGGCCGCCCAGCCGAACGTGCGTTTTGCAATCATGAAGGCGACCGAAGGCGGCGATCACAAGGATTCCAAATTTGCCGAGAACTGGCAGCGTGCCGGAGATGCTGGGGTGGTGAGGGGCGCCTACCATTTCTTCACCTTCTGCCGCCCGGGCAAGGATCAGGCGCAGAATGTCCTGGCGACCGTGCCGAAGGCGCCGCGAACCCTGCCGATCGCCATCGATCTGGAATTCGTCGGCAATTGCAACAAGGTCCCGACGGTCGAAGAAATGGTGACGGAGGTGAATGCCTTCGTCACCGAACTGAAAGCGATCTTTCCGGAAAAGCCGATCTTCTACGTCACGCAGGAATTTTTCGATCAATATCTGAAGGGCAATGAGGCTCGCTTCCCCGAGCATTATGTTTGGCTGCGAAGCGTGTTCCAGGAGCCGACGCAGGAAGGCTGCGGTCGTTGGTCGATCTGGCAATTTGCCGATAACGGCACCCTGGACGGCATCCGGGGACCGGTGGACCTCAATGTCTTATGCCCCGCCGAAACGGGTTTCGCACATCTGTTCCCGGCCGTTGCCGCGAACTGAAGCGTCCGTTTATTCCGGCAGGCGGTAGTCGACGAGCTTGTTCTCGCGCACGATGAACAACTTGCCGGTCTCAGTCACGCCGGGGCCGAGCAGCGGCAAGATCGCCTTGGCGACCTCGGAGGGATGCGGCAGGCTCTGCGGATCTTCGCCGGGCACGGCCTGCGCCCGCATCGCCGTGCGTGTGGCGCCCGGATCGACGCTGGTGATGCGCAGCGGCGTCGATTGGCTCTCGCCGGCCCATGTCCGCGCCAGCGCCTCGACAGCGGCCTTTGATGCGGAATAGGCGCTCCAGAAGGGACGGCACTTATGTGCGGCCCCTGAAGACAGGATCACGGCGCGGCCGGCATCCGAGCGGGCGAGCAGCGGATCGACCGATCGGATCAGCCGCCATGTCGCCGTCACGTTGATGTTCATCACCTTTTCGAACACCTTCGCTTCGATGTGACCGATCGGCGAAATGACGCCGAGCACGCCGGCATTGGCGACGAGGATATCGAGCTTGCCCCAGCGCTCGAAGATCGATCCGCCGAGCGCATCGATCGCATTCATATCGGCAAGGTCGAAGGGCACGAGGGTCGCGCTGCCGCCGATGGCTTTGATCGCATCGTCGAGATCCTCGAGCCCGCCGACCGTGCGTGCGCAGGCGATCACATGGGCGCCGGCTTGGGCAAGTTCCAGGGCCGTGAAGTAGCCGATGCCGCGCGACGCACCAGTGACGAGTGCGATCCTGCCCTCAAGATTGATGTTCATCTGTCCGGTTCCGGATTTGCTTGCGAAGGTGAGGGGCGCAATAGGCCCCTCGGAAGCGAAAGTCAAAGCGGCAGCGGCTCAGCCGTTGCTGGCAAGCATCGAAAGCTTGTTGCCCATGGATTCGCCGTTCTTGTCGAGCAGCCGGGTTGGATAGTCGCCGGTGAAGTAGTGGTCGGTGAACTGCGGGCGGGCCGGGTTGCGGTCCTCGCCGCCGACGGCGCGGTAAAGTCCGTTGATCGACAGGAAGGCAAGCGAATCCGCGCCGATATATTTGGCCATGGCTTCGACGTCGGCATATTGGTTGGCGAGCAGCTTGTCGGCGTCGGGCGTATCGATTCCGTAGAAATCCGGGAAAAAGATCATCGGACTGGCGACGCGGATATGGACTTCGCGCGCACCGGCCTCGCGGATCATCTGTACGATCTTCAGCGACGTCGTGCCGCGCACGATGGAATCATCGACCAGCACCACGCGCTTGCCTTCGATCATCGCCCGGTTGGCGGAATGTTTCAGCTTGACGCCGAAGGCGCGGATCTGCTGCGTCGGCTCGATGAAGGTGCGTCCGACATAATGGTTGCGGATGATGCCGTATTCGAAGGGGATGCCGCTTTCCTGCGCATAGCCGAGAGCTGCGGGCGTGCCGCCATCCGGCACCGGCACGACGACATCGGCATCGACAGGCGATTCCTTGGCGAGGTTCATGCCCATGTTCTTGCGCGTCGTATAGACGTTGCGGCCGCCGACGACCGAATCCGGACGGGCGAAATAGACATATTCGAACAGGCAGAGACGCTCCGGCTGTGGTTTGCTGGGTTTGCGGGCATCGATGCTGATCGAGCCGTCAGTCTGGATTTCGCAGATGATGACCTCGCCGTTTTCGACGTCGCGGATGAACTTGGCGCCAATGATATCGAGCGCGCAGGTTTCCGAGCAGAAGATCGGCTTGCCGTCGAGTTCGCCCATGACAAGCGGACGGATGCCGGTGGGGTCGCGTGCGGCAATCAGCTTGGTGCGGGTCATGGCAAGCATCGAATAGCCGCCTTCCATCTGGCGGATGGCGTCGATGAACCGGTCGGATGTCGAAGCATGGCGCGACCGGGCGATGAGATGCAGGACGACCTCGGTATCGGAGGTCGACTGACAGATGGCGCCGGTGGCGATAATCTGGCGGCGCAGCGTCAGGCCATTGGTGAAATTGCCGTTATGGGCGACGGCGATGCCGCCTTCTTCCAGTTCGGCAAACAGCGGCTGCACGTTGCGCATCGCTACTTCGCCTGTCGTGGAGTAGCGTGTGTGGCCGATCGCTATGCTGCCGGGCAGGCGGGCCAGGGTCATTGGATTGGTATAGTGGTCTCCCACCAGGCCCATATGGCGTTCCTGATAGAAGCGCTTGCCATCGAAGGAGACGATGCCGGCTGCCTCCTGTCCGCGGTGCTGCAGGGCGTGCAGCCCGAGAGCCGTGAGAGCTGCGGCATCGGGATGTCCCAGAATTCCGAAAACGCCGCATTCCTCATGCAGCGTATCTCCGTCGAGCGGATCGTCGATTGGGAAGGAATGGGACTGGTTCATTTCTGCGGGCCTCTGCTCTCACAAGAATGGATCGGCATTACCAATAGCACGATACCGGAAATCTCGCAGGTTTCCGATAGCTTCGTGCTGAACGACATCTGCATTCAAAGCCCGTTCAGCGGGCTCTGAAACGGCTTAGGTCCGGCGGAGCTGGAATGCCCGGCCGGACCCTTATTTCACGTCCCGCTCAAATGGCAATTGCCGCGAGGCGAGTCAAGCTGCTGAACACTGCGTCAATTCGCCGGCTGCTGTGCGTTGCCTGCAGGCGCGTCTTCCGCCGGCGCTTGATCGGCCGCCGGCGGCGTGGCGCCTTCGCTGCCCTGTGCCGGCGACTGCATCTTATCACGGAAGCTCGCCTGTATCATCTGGGCGAATTGCTCCGGCAGCACCGCCTTCAGCTTCACGACCATCGAATCCAGAAAGGGCTTCGACTTGGCCTCGTTGACCCAGGCCGGCCGGTGCTCGACATCGACAAGCCAGTTCCAGAAGGCGACGGCGACGACCATCAGCAGCAGGCCGCGGGCCGCGCCGAACAGGAAGCCGAGCGTGCGGTCAAGGGCGCCGATGCGGCTGTCGATGATGAAATCGGCGATCTTCATGGTGATGAAGGAGATGACGATGAGCGCGATCAGGAAGACGACGGCTGCCGAACCGGCGATCGCGATGCGGTCGTCATCGGTGTACTTCTTCGCATAGGGCAGCAGGTACGGATAGAGGTAGTAGGCGGCGGCGGCCGAACCGCCCCAGCTCGCGATCGAAAGGATCTCGCGCGAAAAGCCGCGGACCATCGCCAGCACGGCGGAGAAGAGCACGACGCCGATGACAATACCGTCGAAAATCGTAATGGGCATGTAAATTCAACTCCAGGACTGCCGCTCGGCGGCCGTGTCGCGCCTTATCGTGTGCCTCCTATATCATCACCATTCCCGGCAATGAAAGGATCAAACCTCGTCTTCCACACGCAGCGCTCCCTTCGACCCGGCGATGCGCGCCACCAGATCCGGCAGGCTTTCGACCTCGCTCCATCGCCCGCCGGAACCCTTCGGCAGCTCGGCGGAGGCGGAAGGAAGCAGCGCTGCGGAAAAGCCCAGCTTCTCGGCTTCCTTGAGGCGCTGGGCAGTGTGCGCAACCGGCCGGATGGCGCCCGACAGGCTGACTTCGCCGAAATAGACGCAATCGGCAGGAAGGGCAATACCAGCAAGCGAGGAAACCAGCGCCGAGGCGACGGCGAGATCGGCTGCCGGTTCGGAGATGCGGTAGCCGCCGGCGATGTTGAGATAGACGTCGTGCTGGCCGAGCCTGACGCCGCAATGGGCCTCCAGCACCGCCAGGATCATCGACAGCCGCGCCGAATCCCATCCGACCACTGCGCGCCGCGGTGTGCCGAGCGAAGTCGGCGCCACCAGCGCCTGTACCTCGACGAGCACGGGCCGCGTCCCCTCCATGCCGGCAAAGACCGCAGCACCGGGGGATTTTTCATTGCGCTCGCCGAGGAAGAGCTCGGAGGGGTTGGCGACCTCACGCAGTCCTTTGTCGGACATTTCGAAGACGCCGATCTCGTCGGTCGGGCCGAAGCGGTTCTTGACCGTGCGCAGGATTCGGTAGTGATGGCCGCGGTCGCCTTCGAAATAAAGCACGGCATCGACCATGTGCTCGACGACGCGCGGACCGGCAATCTGTCCGTCCTTGGTCACGTGCCCGACGAGCACCATGGCGGCTCCCGTCTGTTTGGCGAAACGGATCATCGACTGAACGCCGGTGCGCACCTGCGTCACCGTTCCCGGTGCGGAGTCGGCAAGCTCGCTCCACAGCGTCTGGATAGAATCGATGATGACGAGATCCGGGCGTTTGCCCTCGGCAAGCGTCGCCAGAATATCCTCGACATTGGTTTCGGCCGCCAGCATCACGTCTGTATCGGCTGCGGCAAGCCGCTGCGCCCGCAGCCGGACCTGCGCCACCGCCTCCTCGCCGGAGACGTAGATGATCTTGTGGCCGCGCCGGGCGAGGGCGGCGGCCGCCTGCATCAGCAATGTCGATTTGCCAATGCCGGGATCGCCGCCGATCAGTACAGCCGAACCGCGCACGAACCCGCCGCCGAGCGCCCGGTCGAGCTCCGACATGGCGGTGTGGATGCGTGGCGCCTCCTCGATCTCGCCGGAGAGCGCCGTAAGCGTCACCGGCCGGCCCTTCTTCGGCGTCTTGCCGGGTCCGGCGCCGATGCCGCCCATCGGGTCTTCCTCGACGATGGTGTTCCACTCGCCGCAATTGTCGCATTTGCCGGCCCATCGGTTATGAACCGCGCCGCAATTCTGGCAGATGAATTGTGTCTTGGCCTTCGCCATCAATCTTTCTTTCAGTCGCGTTCCGCAAATGAAGCCTTCGAAGGCTTCACCGAATCATTGTCGTGCTCGAGATAATGGCTACCGAGATGGATCAAAACTAATGATTTCCCCATCAGTCTTCGCCGTGCCTATGCTTTTCGCCTCTGATCATCAGGAACGGTGGAAGATGTTCGACTATTCGCTTGCGCACTGGCTTGCATTTCTGTCGGCGGCGGTTTTGCTCAACCTCTCGCCGGGCCCCGACATCGCTTTCATTCTCGGTCACACAATGAGAGGCGGGAAACGCGACGGTTTTTCCGCATTGTTCGGCGTCTGGTCAGGCGCCTGCCTGCATGTTCTGATGGCGGCATTGGGCCTTTCCGCTGTGCTTGCCGCCTCCGCTGTAGCCTTTTCCGCGGTCAAATGGATTGGCGCTGCCTATCTCGTCTGGCTCGGTATCCAGGCTTTGCGCGCCGGCGGCGATGGCGGACTGATAAAAGCGGCCGACGAAGAAATGCCGGTTGCAAGGATCTACCGTCAAGGAATCCTGGTGTCGCTCCTCAATCCAAAAGTGGCGATATTCTTTCTGGCCTTCCTGCCGCAATTCATCGTCGAAGGGGTGGGACCGGCATGGGCCCAGTTGATGCTCCACGGCGGGCTGATCATCGTCGTTGCAGCCTTCATCGAACCGCCGCTCGTCTTGCTCGGAGGACGTCTTGCAGAGACGCTCAGGCAAAATGGGAAAATCGGGCTCTGGCTCGATCGCGGCCTCGGCGCACTTTTCGTGGCGCTTGGCGTCCGTCTTGCTCTGAGCAGCCGCTGACAGGCGAGCCGCTACTCCTCGGCCACATAGCGCCGTTCGTGGCGCAGCCCCATGCTGGTGAGGATCTCGTAGCCGATCGTGCCCGCCGCCCGCGCCACCTCGTCGAGAGGCATGTTCTTTCCGAACAGCTCGACATAATCGCCGGCGCGCACGGCGTTCTCGGGCAGGTCGGTGATGTCGAAGATCGTCAAGTCCATGGTGATCCGGCCGGCAACCGGCACCTTGTGTCCGGCAATGAAGCCTTGCCCGCCTTGCGGCACAGCCTGGCGCAGGGGCACGCCGCCGCTCGATTGGCTGCGCATATAACCATCGGCATAACCGGCGGAGACGATCGCCAGCCGGCTGTCGCGGCGAAGCTGCAGTGCCCGCCCATAGCTGACGGTCTCGCCGGCCTTGACGGTGCGCACCTGGATGACGCGTGCTTCCGCGGTGGCGACCGGCCGCATCGGGTTCGCCATGCCGCTGACCGCCTCGCCGCCATAGAGCGCGATGCCGGGACGGGTCAGGTCGAAATGATAATCCTCGCCGAGAAAGATGCCGGCCGAAGCGGCAAGACTTGCATCGATGCCTTCATAGGCGGCACTAACCCTACGGAATGATTCGAGCTGCTGCCGGTTCATCGCATGGCTGGGATCGTCGCCGCAGGCGAGATGGCTCATGACCAGCACCGGCGCAAAGCTCGCCGGCCGCGAGACGTCGTCGGCAAGCGCGATGGCGTCGTCGATGTGCAGCCCCAGCCGATTGAAGCCGGTATCGACATGCAGTGCGCAGGGATAATCGCCATAATCGGCAAGCACCGCCATCCAGAAGGCGAGCTGCTCGTCGGAGGAAATCACCGGCACCAGATCATTGTCGAAGTACCGCCGTTCCGTGCCCGGCCATATGCCCGAGAGTACGAAGATGCGCGCCTCGGGCGCATAGAGGCGAAGCGTCGCCCCCTCATCGACGGTCGCGACGAAAAAATCCCGGGCGCCCGCCAGGTAGAGCGCTTCGCCGGCATCCTCGATGCCCATGCCGTAGGCGTCCGCCTTGACGACGGCTGCGGCGCGCGCTGCACCTGAGCGGCGCGCCATGTCGCGCCAATTTTCCGTGAGCGCGCTCAGGTCGACGGTCAGCCGCAGGCCTGCGGAAGTGAAAAGATCGTCGTCTTCGAAGGGGATGGGAAAATCTGTCATGAATCGCCGTGAAGAAATGAAGGAGCCGTGTCGCCCAGTCTAGAGAGCATTGTGGCCAAGGAAAAGCGCAGGCGGTCACATATCACCCTTTGCCTTTCGTCCGATCACTTTTGTTCAAGACGCGTGCCGGCTTCCCCGCTAATTCTATTGGATGCACAACGTATCGCAGAAAGAGGCCGCGGAGGCCATGCCGCTGGCCAATGTGGAATCGGCCCGCTTCTGGCGGGATACCCGTTTCCGCGGCATGGAGTGCCTGAGCGCCACCTTTCTCACGCACGAGTACGCGCCGCATGCGCACGATACCTTCAGCATCGGCGCGATAGAAAGTGGCACCCAGATCGCCACCCTCAGCGGCAGGCGGGAGGAAACCGGGCCGGGCGACCTTTACCTCATCGACCCCGGTGTCATCCATGACGGCGCTCCGGGCGGTGAAGGCTACCGCTACCGCATGATCTATCCTGACACGAAGCTGTTCGTCGATATTCTGGAGGATGTCACCGGCAAGGCCTTCCAAGCAACGCCGTCCTTCTCCGGCGCTCTTCCACGCGATCCGCAGCTTGCCAACGCCTTTCATGCCGCCCACCGCACGCTCGAAAGCGGCGCGGGCGCGCTGGAGGCCGATGAAGGCATGTTCTCGGTTCTGGCGGCGATCTTTGCGCGTCACGGCAGCACGATTGTCGTGCCTGTCGATACGCAGGAGCGAAGCGCCGTCGCCCGCGCCCGCGAATACCTGGTCGAGAATTTCGATAGCGACATCGGCCTCGAGGAATTGGCCGGAGTGGCGGGTTTGAGCCGTGCTCACCTCATCCGCGCCTTCCGCAAGGAATATCACATCACGCCCCATGCTTTCCTGACCGATCGGCGCGTGCAGGTGGCCCGCCGGCTGCTGCGGCAGGGGCGCATGCCGGCCGATATCGCGCTCGAATGTGGTTTTGCCGATCAGGCGCATTTCACCCGGCATTTCAAGGCGCGCACGGGCGTAACTCCTGGCCAGTTCCGCCTGGGCTGATCACTTTCGTTCAATACGGCCGTGGCGGGCTGGGCTACTCCTCCGCGATCTTGATCAGGAGGTTGCCATGTTGCAGCACAGCCGGCCATCCGGCGAATTTCGTCTTGGCGAATTTCTCGCCGGTATGCGCACCATCTTTCCGCTTGTCGTCGCCGTCTTGCCGATCGGCCTGGTCTTCGGCGCGGTCGCCGCCACCAAGGGCCTTTCGCCGCTGGAAACGACACTGATGAGCGCGCTTGTCTTTGCGGGTGGTTCGCAATTCGTCGCGATGGACATCTGGACGCATCCGGCAAGCTGGATCGGTGTCGGCTTCGCCGCCCTGCTGGTCAATATCCGCCACGTGCTGATGAGCGCGTCGATCGGCACGAAAATGCAATCCTTCCCCGGCGTCAAACGTTATATCGCCATGCTCTTTCTCGCCGATGAGCTCTGGGCCATGGCGGAATTCCGGGCCGGCAGCACAAGGCTGACACCCGCTTGGTATGCCGGCATCGTCACGCCCTTTTACCTCACCTGGGTCGGCTCGTCGCTGACAGGCGCACTGCTCGGCGCCTTTCTCGGCAATCCTGCCGTCATCGGCCTCGACTTCGCCTTTCCGGCTGTCTTCGTCGTGCTGGTCATGGGCTTCTGGAAGGGGCCGGAAACCGGCGCGGTCCTTGCTGCCAGTGGTAGCGCTTCCGTTGCAGCCCACCATTTCGTGCCGGGGGTCTGGTATATCGCCGCCGGTGCGCTGGCTGGGCTGGCAATGGCCCTCTGGCAGGGCAGGGCGCGGGAGCAGGCGGCATGACGCTGGATTTCGATATCCTTATCGCCATCCTCGCGATGGCTGCCGCAACCGTCTTCACCCGCGTCAGCGGTCTCGTTCTGATCCGCCATGTCGAGATCGATGAGCGCCGGAGAACGGCGATCGAAGCCATTCCGCCGGCAGTGCTGATGGCCGTCATCGCCCCGACCGCCTTTGCGACCGGCTGGGCGGAGACGCTGGCCTGCGCGGCAACGGCAATCGCCGCGCGCCGCCTGCCGATGCTTGCAAGCGTCGTGGTCGGCGTCGCAACGGTTGCGCTGTTGCGGGCTGCAGGGCTCTGATGAAAATCGACGCGGGAAACCGCGTCAATGTTCCTCGTATTGGATGAAGGAAGGATCTGCGAGGTCGGCGAAGCGCGTGAATTCCGCCTGGAAGGCTAGCTTCACCGTGCCTGTCGGTCCGTGACGCTGCTTGGCGATGATCACGTCAGCCGTGCCCTTCACCTTGTCGAACAGTGCTTCCCATTCCGGATATTTGGGATCGTGAGGATCGCGCGGCTCCTGGTTCTTGACGTAATATTCCTCGCGGAACACGAAGAGCACGACGTCGGCATCCTGCTCGATCGAGCCGGATTCACGAAGGTCGGAGAGCTGCGGGCGCTTGTCGTCGCGGCTTTCGACCTGACGCGACAGCTGCGACAGCGCGATGATCGGAACGTTGAGCTCCTTGCCGAGCGCCTTGAGGCCGGTAGTGATCTGGGTGATTTCCTGGACGCGGTTGTCGCTTGACTTGCCCGAGCCGGTCATCAGCTGCACGTAGTCGACCACAAGCACATCGAGGCCGCGCTGGCGCTTGAGGCGGCGCGCCCGCGCTGAAAGCTGGGCGATCGAGATGCCGCCGGTCTGGTCGATATAGAGCGGCACTTTCTGCATCATCATCGAGCAGGCGACGAGCTTTTCGAAATCGGCATCGTTGATGTCGCCGCGGCGGATCTTCGAGGAGGAGACTTCCGTCTGCTCGGAGATGATACGGGTGGCGAGCTGTTCCGACGACATTTCGAGTGAATAAAAGCCGACGACGCCGCCGTTTTTCGCCTTCATGCTGCCGTCCGACTGGACCTCGCCTTCGTAGGCGGCGGCGATATTGTAGGCGATGTTCGTGGCAAGCGAGGTTTTGCCCATGCCGGGGCGTCCGGCGAGGATGATCAAGTCCGAACGCTGCAGGCCGCCCATCTTCGAATCCAGCGAATGGATGCCGGTGGAAATGCCGGAAAGGCCGCCGTCGCGTTCCTTGGCGACGGCCGCCATGTCGATCGCCAGCGCCACGGCGTCGTTGAAGGACTGGAAGCCGCCGTCGTAGCGGCCGTTTTCGGCGAGCTCGAACAGCCGGCGTTCGGTATCCTCGATCTGCGACTGCGGCGGCATGTCGAGCGGCGCGTCATAAGCGATGTTGACGACATCTTCGCCGATGGTGATCAGCGCCCGGCGCAGCGCGAGATCATAGATCGCCCGGCCATAATCCTCGGCGTTGATGACGGTGACGGCATTGCTGACGAGGCTCGCCAGATATTGCGAAACCGTCATATCGCCGACTTTCTCGTCGGCCTTCAGGAAGGTCTTGATCGTTACCGGATTGGCGATCTTGCCCATGCGGATGATGTCGCCGGCGACCTCGAAGATCTTCCGGTGCAGCGGTTCGTAGAGATGGATCGGCTTCAGGAAGTCCGACACCCGGTAATAGGCGTCGTTGTTCATTAGGATGGCGCCGAGAAGCGCCTGCTCGGCTTCGATATTGTTGGGTGCTTCGCGGTAATGCTGCTCCGACGGAGCAACGGCTGCAATCTTTCGAGCGGCGTCGTTCATCATCATCCGTTCTGTCTTTTTCCAATTCCGGATTTGCAATTCCGGATGGAGAAAATCAAGGGGCTGCGAAAGGAGCGGGGCTCGTCTCGCCTAAATCCTGAACGCTGTGCCCATTGTTCGACTTCTCCACAGTCCCGGGCGCCACAATTAAGAAATACTGGCAGTGTCACCCGCGGGACACGGCACGGAGCCGACTCAGCTCATCCGTTCCGGAGAAGGATATGTTAGCCCGATGACATCGGGCACGCAGCAAAAACATCCGGGTAATCCCCCGCTAAAAAGCGACCAACGGCTGCGCGAACCCGGAACGTACGGAAAAGAAAAAGCCCGGCGCGGTGGCCGGGCTCTCCCTCTCACGGACTGTCCGTCGAGAATTATGCTTCGTCTTCGTCGAGGCCGTCGGCTTCCGGATCGAAGAAATCTTCCGGACGCAGTGCGTCTTCGTCGACACCGTAAATCGCGTCGACCGAGGTGAGCTCTTCGCCCTTGGCCTGACGCTCTGCCTCTTCGGCAGAACGGGCAACGTTCAGCTCGACGCTGATTTCGACTTCGGCATGCAGCTGCAGTTCGACCTTGTGCAGGCCGATCGCCTTGATCGGCGTGTTGAGATGAACCTGGTTGCGGCCGATGTTGAAACCTTCGGCGGCCAGGATCTCGACGACGTCACGGGCAGCGACCGAGCCGTAGAGCTGGCCGGTTTCGCCGGCGGAGCGCACGACGATGAAGGACTTGCCGTCGAGGACGTCGGCGACCTTCTGAGCTTCCGACTTGCGCTCGAGGTTGCGGGCTTCGAGCGTCGCGCGCTCTGCTTCAAAGCGGGTCTTGTTGGCGGCGTTGGCGCGCAGCGCCTTGCCAAGCGGCAGCAGGTAGTTGCGGGCAAAGCCGTCGCGAACCTTTACGGTTTCGCCCATCTGGCCGAGCTTGGAGATGCGTTCGAGAAGGATGACTTCCATTTTCTTGTTCCTTTCTGGTGTCTCAGATTTTCGTGTTGGATTGTTTGGAGGTATCGGCATCTTTCGCCGGGGTGAGCGCGATCGCCTTGCGCGTATCGCTGAGACCCAGGACGAGGATGAGGAGAGCTGGCAGCAGCATGAGCAGCGAAGCCAGGTAGCCAAGGATGAGGGCCGGTATGCGCCAGTCCTTGCCGCGAGTGCGGAAATGCAGCGAGGCGAAGCCGGAGAGCATGAAACCGGCGCCGAAGGTGCCGATCACGGTGGCGCCGACGAGCGCCGGAACGCCGCCGAAGAAGCAGGCGGCAAGCCCGGCCAGGAAGATGAAGATCGAATTGCGGTTCATCCGCAGCGACGAAGGAATATCCTCGCGCGGCCGAAGGCCCCGGCCGGATGCGGCGACAATGCGCACGGCGAAATAATAAGCGGCAAACAGCATGCTGACCCACATGCCGCCCTGCACGGCCGGCAGCATCAGCAGGATCAGCGATTTGGTCTGCGCGGTTGCCGCCGGATCGGGCATGAATTCCGGCTGCTGCTGCTTGACCGAGGCGATCAGCAGATCGACGATCGGGTCGGTGATATCAGGCCCATAGCCGATCATCACGCCGATGACGATGACGGCAAGCGTCACCAGGCCGCACAGATGCAGCAGGATATCGGAAAGCGGATACCAGGCAAGCAGATGGTCGGGGCCGCCGAGCTCGGAGGCGGGACGCGCGAGATTGGCAAGATGGCTGAGCCAGCCGGCCGGCAGCAGCGTCACCAGCGTCATGATAAGCGCGAAAGACGGGGAGATGAGGACCGCACCAAGCGCCGCTCCCGTGACGACGGCCGAAATCGCGGCGGCATTGCCCCAGCCAAGTCCGACGATCAGGATCGGCAGTGCCGAGGCCGTGTAGAGGAGCGCGCTGAAAAACGACGGCTGCATGCTCGCGTCCAGCACCAGCAGGGCGGCGGTCAATCCGGCGAGTGCGCCGATCAGCAGCGTTTTAAGATCCGGTCGTTTCAAGGTCGCTGTCCTGCTTCATCAAGCAGTTAGAGGCTGTTGCTGAATCGAATTCAGAAACGTCTCAACATGGGTTTTGAGAATTCCGATCCGCGCCCATCGCGAAAGGGAGAAGGGAAGGCACGAATGCCTTCCCCTAAATCTGGTCACATCGGCCGATTAAGCGACGACGTAGGGCAGCAGGCCGAGGAAACGGGCGCGCTTGATCGCCTGGGCGAGTTCGCGCTGCTTCTTCTGGGAAACGGCTGTGATGCGGGACGGAACGATCTTGCCGCGCTCGGAAATGTAGCGCTGCAGCAGGCGTACGTCCTTGTAGTCGATCCGCGGTGCGTTTGCGCCGGAGAACGGGCAGGTCTTGCGGCGGCGATGGAACGGACGGCGGACCGGTGCGGAGGAAGCTTCAGACATTCTTATATCTCCTTATGCACGGTCTTCGCGGGGAGCGCGGTCCGGACGCGGGCCACGCTGGAAGTCGCCGTCACGGCGCGGCGGACGGTCGCCGAATTCGCGGCGCGGGCCACGATCGCCACCTTCACGCGGGCCGCGGTCGTCGCGGTCGCGCTTCTGCAGCATGGCAGACGGGCCTTCTTCGTGCTTTTCGACGGCGATGGTCATGTAGCGAAGAACGTCTTCGCTGATGCGCATCTGGCGTTCCATTTCCTGGATCGCGGCGGCCGGGGCATCGATGTCCATCAGGGCATAATGCGCCTTGCGGTTCTTCTTGATGCGATAGGTGAGGGACTTGAGGCCCCAGTTTTCGATGCGCCCGACCTTGCCGCCGTTAGCTTCGATCACACCCTTGTACTGTTCTACGAGGGCATCGACCTGCTGAGCGGAAATATCCTGCCGGGCAAGGAATACATGTTCATAAAGAGCCATGACAGCTTTGCCTTTCTTGCGTTTGGTTCAACCCGATATTCGGCGGCTAAGCCTCAACGACTGCTCCTGATTGGGCGGACCCAGGCAAGAAAAGCGTTTCCGAGACGGTCGAGAGCGGAGACACGGGAGGCTGGAACGCTTCCGTTCCGAACGATTTCCGATAGGAAACCGGCCCTCCGTTCAGCCACCAGCCAGAAGACCGGGTTAACGAACAGCGCGGCTTATACGGATTTTTTGGCGAAAGGCAAGCGTAATCGGACATTCGAACCCGACGCTGCCGATCGGCAGCGTCGCGGCGATCGGGGATAGATCAGAGCGTCAGCGGATACTGCCGGTGCACCTTGGCGATCTCCGCCAGAATCTCATCCGAAAGCGTCAGGTCGGCCGCGCCGATATCGATTTTCAGCTGTTCCATCGACGTCGCGCCGATGATGACGGACGTCATGAAGGGCCTCGATCGGCAGAAGGCGAGCGCCATCACTGCCGGATTGAGGCCGTATCGCGCCGCGAGCGCCAGATAGGCTTTGGTCGCCGGCTCCTGCAGCGGCTGCAGCCGGCCGCCGATATCGGGATTGATCGACGCGCGCGAACCCTTCGGCCTCAGACCATCGACATATTTGCCGGTCAGGATGCCGCCGGCGAGCGGCGAATAGGCGAGCAGCCCGACGTCCTCGTGATGCGAGAGTTCGGCGAGATCGAGGTCGAAATGGCGGTAGAGCAGATTGTACTCGTTCTGGACGCTGGCGACTCGCGGCAGGCTCTTCTGTTCGGAGAGCGTCAGATATTTCTGGATGCCCCAGGTAGTCTCGTTGGAAAGGCCGATTGCACGGATCTTGCCTTCCTTCACCAGCGCGCCGAGTGTTTCCAGGATCTCGAGCATATTGGCGACGGCCTTCTCCCGGTCCTGGGTGAAGGGATTGTAGCTCCAGTTCTGACGGAAGTGGAAGTGGCCGCGGTTTGGCCAGTGAATCTGGTAAAGATCGATGTAATCGGTTCTCAGCCGCTTGAGGCTGGCCTCAAGCGCCAGGCGAATATTTTTTGCATCCGCGCCTTCGCCGCCGCGCAGATAATCGCGGCCGCGGCCGGCGACCTTGGTGGCGAGCACGATATCTCGACGCTTGCCCGATTTGCTGAACCAACTGCCGATATAGTCTTCGGTCCAGCCCTGTGTTTCGGGCGAAACCGGCGTGGTCGGGTAGAGTTCGGCGGTATCGAAGAAATTGACGCCCTTCTCGACGGCATAGTCCATCTGCGCATGAGCGTCGGCTTCGCTGTTCTGCGAGCCCCAGGTCATGGTGCCGAGGCAGATTTCTGAAACGGAAATGTCGGTTCGGCCTAGGGAATTGTACTTCATGGAAAAACCTTGGGAGAGAGAGGGGAGCCTAGGAAGGGTCTGGGCAAATCTAGGCTGGATTTGACGGAGCGCAAGAGCAAAATCCGGGCTTTTGCGCGGGCGCGAAAGGCTTTGCGGAGAATGGAGCGCCACTTGACTCTGCCGGAAAGAATGTCAATTGGAGGCAAAACAGCCTTGAGGGGCACAGTCAGGGACATGAACATGACCATCGCTTTCACTTTTCCCGGCCAAGGCAGCCAGGCCGTCGGCATGGGCAAGGATCTCGCCGAGAATTTCGCCGAAGCCCGTGCCGTTTTCGAAGAGGTTGACGAGGCGCTTGGTGAAAAGCTTTCCGACGTCATGTTCAATGGTCCCGAGGACACGTTGACCCTGACGGCGAACGCCCAGCCGGCGCTGATGGCGGTATCGATCGCCGTCATCCGTGTTCTGCAGGCCAAGGGGCTGGATCTGCAGTCGAAGGTCGCCTACGTCGCCGGCCACTCGCTCGGCGAATATTCAGCACTCTGCGCCGCCGGCACATTTTCGCTCGCCGATACGGCGCGGCTGCTGCGTATTCGCGGCAATGCCATGCAGGCGGCCGTTCCCGTCGGCGTCGGCGCCATGGCCGCGATCATCGGCCTCGAACAGGCCGATGTCGTTGCCGTCTGCGAGGAGGCGGCCGCCATCGGCGCCTGCCAGATCGCCAACGACAATGGCGGCGGCCAGATCGTCATCTCAGGCGAGAAGCCAGCCGTCGAAAAGGCCGCCGGCCTTGCGACCGACAAGGGCGCCAAGCGCGCCATTCTGCTGCCGGTCTCCGCTCCCTTCCATTCCAAGCTGATGGCGCCTGCGGCCGAGGCCATGCGCGCGGCGCTGGCAACGGTCGCCAAGTCCGATCCCGTCGTGCCCCTGATCGCCAATGTCCGCGCCGCGCCGGTGACCGGCGCCGACGAGATCGCCAGCCTCCTGGTCGAGCAGGTGACCGGTCAGGTCCGCTGGCGCGAGACGGTGGAATGGTTTGCCGCAAATGGCGTCACGACGCTTTACGAGCTCGGTTCCGGCAAAGTGCTGACCGGTCTTGCCCGCCGCATCGACAAAACAGTTAATGGCATCTCCGTCAGCGGACCGGCGGATATCGAAGCGGCCGTCGCCGCCCTTATGGCCTGATTGATATCTCCAGATATAAGGAACCTTTCCATGTTCGATCTTTCCGGCCGCAAGGCTCTCGTCACCGGCGCATCGGGCGGTATCGGCGAGGAAATCGCCCGCCTTCTTCATAAGCAGGGCGCCATCGTCGGTCTGCACGGCACCCGCGTCGAGAAGCTGGAAGCGCTGGCGGCCGAGCTCGGCGAGCGCGTGAAGATCTTTCCGGCCAACCTGTCGGACCGCGAAGAGGTGAAGGCGCTCGGCCAGAGGGCCGAGGCCGATCTCGAAGGTGTCGATATCCTCGTCAACAATGCCGGCATCACCAAGGACGGCTTGTTCGTGCGCATGAGCGACGAGGATTGGGATGCGGTCCTCGAGGTCAATCTGACGGCGACCTTCCGCCTGACGCGCGAGTTGACGCATCCGATGATGCGCCGCCGCTATGGCCGTATCATCAACATCACCTCCGTCGTCGGCGTCACCGGCAATCCGGGCCAGGCCAATTACTGCGCCTCCAAGGCCGGCATGATCGGCTTCACCAAGTCCTTGGCGCAGGAAATCGCCACCCGTAACGTGACGGTCAACTGCGTCGCGCCCGGCTTCGTCGAAAGCGCCATGACCGGCAAGCTGAACGACAAGCAGAAGGAAGCGATCATGGGGGCTATCCCGATGAGGCGCATGGGCACGGGCGGCGAGGTCGCTTCGGCTGTTGCTTACCTTGCATCCTCTGAAGCCGCCTACATGACCGGCCAGACGCTGCACGTAAACGGCGGCATGGCGATGATCTGAAACGACAAACTGTTGGCATGGGGATATTTCCCGCAATAGCATGTTGAGCAATCACGAAGCGTTGATTTTCTGGCTTTGCGGCAGACTTAAACCATGTTAAGCGGGCCAATGACTGTGAACAGTCGTCCCGAGAAAGCAGACGAACCGGCGGGCTTTTCGCAAGCCTGGGACATCTCTGAAGCCGGGTAAACGAGTTTGCCGAGGATGTCTGAAAACATCGCAGGCTGAAACAGGGTAGGGGTGCCGCAACGGCATTCCGATCAGGACATAAGGTCGAGGAAACCGACATGAGCGATATCGCAGAACGCGTAAAGAAAATTGTTATTGATCATCTTGGCGTCGATGCCGACAAGGTCGTCGAGAGCGCCAGCTTTATCGACGATCTGGGCGCTGACTCGCTCGACACGGTCGAACTTGTCATGGCATTCGAAGAAGAATTCGGCGTCGAAATTCCTGACGACGCTGCCGACTCGATCCTGACGGTCGGTGATGCAGTGAAGTTTATTGAGAAGGCCCAGGCCTGATCCTGTATATTTGAGAAAGGGCGGGCCTGGAGTCCGCCCTTTTTCTTTTCGGCATATTTCTCCATAGAACATAAGAGACGGGGGAAAGTACGCGATGAGACGTGTCGTCATCACCGGTACCGGCATGGTATCACCCTTGGGATGCGGAACTGAGGTGACGTGGTCGCGGCTGCTTGCCGGCCAGAACGGCGCTCGTCTGGTCACCGAATTCGAAGTCGACGACCTTCCCGCCAAGATCGCTTGCCGTATTCCGATCGGTGACGGTACCGACGGCACCTTCAATGCCGATCAGTGGATGGAGCCGAAGGAGCAGCGCAAGGTCGATCCCTTCATCATCTTCGGCATGGCCGCCGCCGATATGGCGCTTACCGATGCCGGCTGGCATCCCGAGACCGATGAGGATCAGATTGCCACCGGCGTGTTGATCGGCTCCGGCATCGGCGGCATCGAAGGCATCGTCGAAGCGGGTTACACCCTGCGCGATAAGGGCCCGCGCCGCATCTCCCCCTTCTTCATTCCCGGCCGCCTGATCAATCTCGTTTCCGGCCAGGTTTCGATCCGCCACAAGCTGCGCGGACCCAATCATTCGGTCGTCACCGCCTGCTCGACGGGTGCGCATGCGATCGGCGATGCCGCGCGGCTGATCGCGCTTGGTGACGCCGACGTCATGGTCGCCGGCGGCACGGAATCTCCCGTCAGCCGTATTTCGCTGGCAGGATTTGCCGCCTGCAAGGCGCTGTCGACCCAGCACAATGACGATCCGCAGAAGGCTTCGCGCCCCTATGACCGTGATCGCGACGGCTTCGTAATGGGCGAGGGCGCCGGCATCGTGGTGCTCGAAGAGCTGGAGCATGCCAAGGCCCGCGGCGCCAAGATCTACGCCGAGGTCGTCGGTTACGGCCTGTCGGGCGACGCCTATCACATTACCGCGCCTTCCGAAAACGGCGAGGGTGCCGGCCGCTGCATGGCGATGGCGCTGAAGCGTGCCGGGCTGACGCCGGCCGACATCGATTACATCAACGCCCACGGTACTTCGACCATGGCCGACACGATCGAACTCGGGGCGGTCGAGCGCCTGGTCGGTAACGCGGCGTCGAAGATCTCCATGTCTTCGACCAAGTCGGCGACGGGACACCTTCTCGGTGCAGCCGGCGCGATCGAGGCGATCTTCGCCACGCTCGCCATTCGGGACAACATCGCGCCGCCGACGCTCAATCTCGACAATCCCGAACGCGAGACGGCGATCGATCTTGTTCCGCACAAGGCGAGTGAGCGAGAAATCAATGTGGCCCTGTCCAACTCCTTCGGATTCGGCGGCACGAATGCATCGCTCGTGCTGCGCCGTTACGCGCAGTAAAGGGTCCGCCTTAGCAGGCCGGGTGAAAGCACAACGGCCGGCAGCGGCTTCGTTGAACGGTGGCAGAACCTGCTTTTGCCGCATTGCTTCGCGAAATAGCGGAATGAGGGCTGAGTTATAGAGGATTGCCGGTGAGCGATACGACGAACCAGAGCAACGATACCCAGGCGCAGAAGGGACCGATCATCCCGAAGTCGCCGAGCGAAGCCCTGCGTCCGGAACGTGTTCCCGAGCCGCCGAAACGCTCCAAGAACGCTCGCAGCCAGATCGTCCTTTTCCTGAACTTCATCATGACGATGACGGTGCTGGTCTGCGTCCTCGCCGTCATCGGCTTCTACTACGCGACCTCGACCTATCAGAGCCCGGGCCCGCTGCAGACCAACACCAATTTCATCGTCCGCAACGGCGCTGGTCTCGCCGAAATCGCCTCGAACCTCGAGCGCAACGCGATCATCTCCGATGCCCGTATCTTCCGATATCTGACGGCGACGCATCTTTCCGCCGGCGAGAGCCTGAAGGCCGGCGAATATGAGATCAAGGCGAGAGCCTCGATGAGCGATATCATGGAGCTGCTGAAATCGGGCAAGTCCATCCTCTATTCGGTGTCCTTTCCGGAGGGCCTGACGGTCCGCCAGATGTTCGACCGCATGCTGCAGGATCCGGTGCTGGAAGGCGACTTGCCGGCCGCACTGCCGGCCGAAGGCAGCCTGCGTCCGGACACCTACAAATTCTCGCGCGGCACCAAGCGCTCGGAAATCATCGAACAGATGGCGGCTGCACAGCAGAAGCTGGTCGATCAGATCTGGGATAAGCGCGACGCCTCGCTGCCGCTGCGATCCAAAGAAGAATTCGTGACGCTCGCTTCGATCGTCGAAAAGGAGACCGGCATTCCCGACGAACGCGCCCATGTCGCTTCCGTGTTCCTGAACCGGCTTGGCAAGGGCATGCGCCTGCAGTCCGATCCGACGATCATCTATGGGCTGTTCGGTGGCGAGGGAAAACCGGCGGACCGGCCGATCTATCAGTCGGATCTGAAACGGGACACGCCTTACAATACCTATGTCATCAAGGGCCTGCCGCCGACGCCGATCGCCAATCCCGGCAAGGATGCGCTGGAAGCCGTCGCCAACCCTTGGAAATCCCAGGATCTCTATTTCGTCGCCGACGGCACCGGCGGCCACGTCTTTGCCGCTACGCTCGACGAGCACAATGCCAACGTCAAGCGCTGGCGCAAGCTCGAGGCCGACAAGGGTTCGGACCCGAATATCGCCGTCGACGGCCAGCCGGAAGAGCAGCCGGGCGACAATGGCGCGGCTGTCGTGCCGCCGAAGAAAAAGAAAATCAACTGACAGTTTTCGGGAGGCTCCCATGGCTTTGCAGTCGATGACCGGTTTTGCGCGGCGCGAGGGAACGAGCGGCCGCTGGCGCTGGGCATGGGAACTGCGCTCGGTCAACGGCAAGGGTTTCGACCTGCGCCTGCGCCTGCCGCCCGGCCTCGAACGCATGGAGGCGGAGGTCCGCCGCCTTGCCGGCGAAACCTTCAGCCGCGGCAACCTGCAGGCAACCCTATCTGTCACCGCCGATGAGAACCGTTTCGAGGCGGTTCTGAACAAAGAGGCGCTCGCTGCCGTGCTCGCCATGCGCGAGCAACTGGTTGACGTGATCGATCCGGCGCCGTTGAAGCTCGATACGCTGCTTCTGGTGCGCGGCATCGTGGAGTTCCGTGAAGGCGAGGACGGCGAGGAGGCGCTTGCCGCCCGTGATGCCGATATTGTCGCCGGCCTGCTCGCCGCGCTTGCCGATCTCAAGGCAATGCGCGCACAGGAAGGGGCGGCGCTTTCCCGCATTCTTCTCGATCACGTTGCGACGATCGAGGGCCTGACCCGGACGATCGAGCTGGATCCCTCGCGATCTCAGCCGGAGATCGCCGCCCGGCTTGCGGCACAGGTCGCCTTGCTGATGGACGGCATGGCCGCGCTCGACCGTGACAGGCTGCACGCCGAGGCCGCTTTATTGGCGACCAAGGCGGATCTGCGCGAAGAAATCGATCGCCTGAAGGCGCATATCGCCGCCGCGCGCGATCTCCTGGTGAAAGGCGGGCCTGCCGGGCGCCGGCTGGACTTCCTTGCACAGGAATTTAACCGCGAATCGAATACCATCTGCTCGAAGTCGAATGCCTCGGCGGTCACGGCCGCCGGCATCGAGCTGAAAGTCGTGATCGACCAGTTCCGCGAGCAGGTCCAGAATTTGGAGTAGGACATGAAACCGGCGAAATCCTCGCCCGTACAGATCGCCCGCCGCGGTCTGATGCTTGTTATTTCGTCGCCATCGGGCGCCGGCAAGTCCACCATTGCGCGCACGCTTCTGGAAACCGACAAGCATATCGGCCTCTCCGTCAGCGTCACTACGCGCCAGCGCCGCCCGAGCGAAGTCGAAGGCGTGCATTATCATTTCAAGAGCGTGCGCGAGTTCGAGCGGTTGCGCGACAGCGACGCACTGCTCGAATGGGCCGAGGTGCATGGCAATTTCTACGGCACGCCGCGCGAGCCGGTCGAGCAGGCCATGGCCGAAGGCCGCGACATGCTGTTCGATATCGACTGGCAGGGCGCTCAACAGCTGCAGGAGAAGATGTCGGCCGACGTCGTCTCGATCTTCGTGCTGCCGCCAACCATGACGGAGCTCCAGTCGCGGCTGCACCGCCGTGCCGAGGATTCCGAGGAGGTGATTCAGACGCGTCTGGCCAACAGCCGCGCCGAGATCGCCCACTGGCGCGAATATGATTATGTCATCGTCAATGACGATCTCAACACCGCCTTCGACGCCGTCCAATCGATCGTCAAGGCCGAACGCCTGCGCCGCGACCGCCGCCACGGCATGTTCGATTTCGTTCGCGAGCTGCTGGAAGAGACGCCGTCGATCTAGCGAGCTGATTGCGCGGATTCGTGCCCTGATGCGGCGCTCGCCGGTGACGGCCATGCCGACACTGGAATTCGCTGACGTCAGGTTTGAGACAGCATCGCGCCAGGTCACCTGCCACGGCATTGAAATGGCGCGCTCGCACCCTCGGAAAATTCGCTGGACGCGCCTGACCTCTCAGAAGGGATAGTGCTGGGCAGAATCCTCCACGGTGATCCAGCGCAGGTCGGTGAATTCGGCAATCGCTGCCTTGCCGCCGAAGCGGCCGTAGCCGCTGCCTTTTACGCCGCCGAAGGGCATTTGCGCTTCATCGTGCAGCGTCGGGCCGTTGATGTGGCAGATGCCGGATTCGATGCGCGCCGCAACCGCCATCGCCCGCTGGATGTTGCGGCTGAAGACGGCGGATGACAGGCCGTATTCGGTGTCGTTGGCGACGCGGATTGCTTCCTCCTCGCCGGAGACGCGAATGATCGGCTTGACCGGGCCGAAGGATTCTTCCGAATAGACGCGCATGTCAGGAGTGACGTGATCGAGCAGCGTCGCCTCGACCACGGTGCCGGAGCGCTTGCCGCCGGCCACGAGTTTTGCGCCCTTGGCTGTGGCATCAGTGATCAGCTCCTCCATCTTCCTGGCGGCGTCGAGGCTGATCAGCGAGCCGAGAACGACATGTCCGCGCGGGTCGCCGGCCGGCAGCTGGCTGGCGCGGGCGGCCAGTTTAGCCACGAACTGATCGGCAATCGCCGTGTCGACGATGATCCGCTCCGTCGACATGCAGATCTGGCCCTGATGCATGAAGGCGCCGAAAATCGCGGCATTTACAGCGCCGTCGATATCGGCGTCGTCGAGAATGACGAGCGGCGCCTTGCCGCCGAGCTCGAGCAAAGCGGGCTTGAGATATTTGCCGCAGGTCTCGGCGATGATCTTGCCGACCTTGGTCGATCCGGTGAAGTTCACGCGCCTGACGGCCGGATGGGCGATCAGTGCGTTGACAATCTCGGGCGCATCCTCAGGAGCATTGGTGAGAATGTTGATGACGCCGGCCGGCAGGCCCGCTTCGGCGAGAGCCGTGGCGATCAGCCGGTGGGTGCCCGGGCATTGTTCGGATGCCTTGAGAATAACAGTGTTGCCGCAGGCGATCGGCATGGCGATGGCGCGGGTGGCGAGGATGACGGGCGCGTTCCAGGGCGCGATCGCCAGGCACACCCCGGCGGCCTGGCGAACGCCCATGGCGAGCGTGCCGGGCTTGTCGGAAGGGATGATTTCGCCTGAAATCTGCGTCGTCATGGCGCCCGCCTCGCGCAGGATGTTGGCGGCGAGCATGACGTTGAAGCCGGCCCAGGGGGCGGTGGCGCCGGTCTCCTCGATCATCAGCCGGGTAAACTCGGCCACTTTCGAATCCATGATATCGGCGGCCTTCATCAGGATGGCGCGGCGCTGGCCGGGGCCGGTCTTCGACCAGGCGCCGAAGGCAGTGGAGGCGGCGTCGACGGCGGCGGCGACATCCTCCAGGCTGGCAGCGGCGGCGCGGCTCGCAAGCTTCTCGGTGAAGGGATCGATCCGGTCATAGGTCCGGCCGCTGGAGGCTGGCCGGTCGGCGCCGTTTATGAGCAGGGAAATATTCATCGTGGGGTCTCCTGGCAAAAACTAGAAGCCGAGCACTTCGGCGTTGATGGATGCTTCGAGGCCGCCGTCGGCGGCAAGATTGGCGCCATTGATCCAGCGTGCGCCGTCCGAGCAGAGGAAGAGCACGGCGGGCGCGATGTCGGCTGATGTGCCGGCGCGGCCGACGCGGGTGATGTCGCTCTCGACCCTGGCGTCGCCGAGCACGGCACGGAACTGCTTGAGGATCGGCGTTTCCACCGGTCCGGGGCTCACCGCATTGACGCGGATGCTGCGGTGTTTGAACAAGGGCTGGTGGGCGGCGCGCATGGTCCAGAGCAGCAGCAGTTCCTTGGAGAGCGGGTAGCCTTGCTCGTCCTTAAGGCCGTGCTCGGCGACGACGACCGCGACATCCGGAAAGCCCTCGATCGAGGTCAGCGATTTGGCCCGTTCGAGATTGGCGCGCCAGCCGTAACCGGCGATCGAGGCGACGTTGACGATGGCGCCGCCTTCGCGCAGGCGGGGCGCCACGGCTTCCGACAAAGCGCGCAGCCCGTAGAAATTGACGGCGAGCGTTGAGACGACGCCAGTACTGCCGGAAAGACCGGCGACATTGGCGAGCGCATCGAGGCGCGCCGGCAGCTGCGCGACAATCTCGGCAACGCCCGATGGCGTGGAGAGATCGCCCTTGATGAAGGCGGCACTTCCATTTGCCGGTTCGCGCACATCGACACCGATGACCTCAGCGCCCATCTGGCCGGCTAATTCCGCCGTCCGGGCGCCGATGCCGGAGGCGACGCCGGTCACCAGGATTGTTTTACCAAAAAGCATGGATTTCACCTTTCGCAAGAAAACCGGGAAGCAGGCGGGTTCATTCTTCCCATTTGATTTTCGTCGGGCCGGGCAATTTCAGCCGGTAGCCGACGGGCAGAAGCTGGAAGTCGAAACGGCGCTCGACTTCGCCCCAGAGGCCGCGCGGCAGGTAGAGCGAGAAGATCAGCGCGGTGGCGCCAAGCCCGATCAGATACCAGACCCCAGCGCTGCCGAAGAAAGTCTCGATGACGAAAAACAGGATGGCGCCGAGGATGGCGCCCTCGAATTTGCCGATCCCGCCGACCAACACCATGAAGATCATGTAGGCCGTCCACTGGACGCTGAAATAGGTCTTCGGCTGGAAGGTCGTGGCGGTCGCCAGCCACAAGCCGCCGGCGATGGCGATGCCGACGGCGGCGAGCACGAAGAGCAGCCGCTTGGTGGCGGTCACCCGCACGCCGACCGAGGTCGCCGCCTCCTCATTGTCGCGGATCGCCTGCATCGCCGCACCGGCGCGGCTGCGCATCAGCATGAAGAGCGCGCCGAGCAGGGCGGCCATGGATGTGAGCGCAAGCCAGTAGATCGCCGCCCGCCGCGTGCCGGTGTCATAGACATTGAGCGAGATCAGCGAGGTTCCGGTTTCCCCCTGGATCAGCCGGTCGAGATTGACCAGCAGATGGGTGAGTTCGGCCACAACCCACATGCCGATCGCAAACTCGCCGCCCTTCAGCCGCAGCATGAACAGCGAAAGCGGGATCGACAGGGCGCCGGTCACGATCGCGGCGGCAAAGACCGAGACGAAGGGATCGAGGCCCGCATCGGCGAGCCGAATGGTGAAATAGGCGCCGAGGCCGAAGAACACCTGCTGGCCAACCGAGACCAGCCCGCCGAAACCGGCGAGTGCATTCCACATGGCGGCCAGGATCACATAGATGAACAGGGCGGTCATCCGGTCGATCGCACCGGCGCCGAGCACGGCGGGGGCAAGGATCAGGAGGGCAAACACCGCGGCCATGGAGCCGAGCGCCAGCCGCGACGAGGTCGTCCAACGCTCGATTGATATTCCGTTGGAGACGAATGTCATGTCGAGCTCCGAAGGCGTGCGCGAAGGTTGAGGAGGGCGCTGGGTTTCAGAAGCGCTGCGATCTTGTCGAGAACCGGCAGGCGGGACCGGGACAGCCGGATGAAAAGCACCAGCAGGAACACGGCATGGCCGCCGATCAGAAAGCCCTGCGGATGCAATTGCGCGCCGAGCGACTGGGCAAGGCCGAGAACGATGCCGCCGGCAAGCGTTCCCCACAGCGATCCCGCTCCGCCGATGACCGCGGCCTCGAAGGCAAAGAGAAGCTGCGGACCGCCCGCATAAGGGCTGAAGGTCGCCCGCATCCCGAGAAAGGCGCCGGCAATCCCGATCGTGACCATGGTGATGGCGGTGGCGACCGCATTCACCCTGCGCGCATCGATGCCGACGAGCCCCGCCGTATCCGGATCTTCGGCCGTCGCGCGGATGGCGCGGCCCAATGTAAAGCGGCCGAGGAAGAATTGCAGCCCGCCGAGAATGAGGATCGCCGTTACCATCATCATCACGGCAAGCTTGCCGACGAAGATGTGGCCGGGCAGCTGCCAGGATGCATAGGAGAGATTGCCGATGAAGGGCGCGAGCGATCGTGTGTCGGCGCCGAACTGTTCGAACAGCAGATTGTCGATGACGATCGACAGGCCGAAGGTCGTCAGGATCGGCAGCAGCGTGCCGCCGCGGGCGCTGCGTTCGAGGATGAAGCGCTGCAGCAGCCAGCCGATCACCGCCATGACGGGCAGCACGATCAAAAGGCCGGCGAAAGGTGGAATGCCGGCCTTGGCGGCGAGCAGCCACAGCCCGTAGGCGGCGGCGACCGCCAGGCTCCCATGCGCGAGATTGATGATCCGCATGACCGAAAACATGAAGGACAATCCGCAGGCGATGACGGCGTAATAACCGCCAAGCAGGAGGCCCTGGATCAGGGTGTTGATCATGATGCGCTCCTTTCGCCGGCTGTCCGGTGCAGTCCGAAATAGGCCTTGGTGACCTCGTCGCGGGTGACGGCGGCTGCCGGCCTGTCGAGCACGATACGGCCTTCCAGCATGCAGATGATACGGCTTGCGACACTCATGGCGCGGCCGAGATCCTGCTCGACCAGCACGATGGTCGTTCCCGAAGTCAGCAGCGCCTGCAACTGGGCATAGACGCGGTCGACGACCAGAGGCGAAAGCCCGAGCGAGACCTCGTCCAGCAGAAGAATATCGGGATTGCTCATCAGCGCCCGGCCGATGGCGGTCGCCTGCTGTTCCCCGCCGGAGAGGTGCCCGGTCTTGGCGTGACGGCGGGACTTCAGGTTCGGGAAGGCGTCGAGGATGCGGTCGATGCTCCACTCGCCCTTGCGCCCGCAGCTCTTGCCGAGAAGCAAGTTCTCTTCCACTGTCATCTGCGAAAACAGCCGCCGGCCTTCCGGTACCAGGGCGATGCCCTTGGCGATCCGCTTGTGGGAGGGCACGGCAGCCAGATCCTCATCGCCGAGCAGGACGCGGCCGGAGGCGGGCAGATGGGCGCCGGCGATCGATCTGAGCAGCGTCGTCTTGCCGGCGCCGTTCGCGCCGACCAGCGCCAGCACCTCGCCTTTGGCGACATCGAAGCTGACCCCGCGCACCGCCTGCAGCAGGCCGTGGCGGACGTCGAGATTCTCGATGGAAAGAAGGCTCATGCGGGCGTCCCTCCGAGATAGGCCTTGACCACCTCCGCATCGCTCATGACAGTCTTCGGCTCGCCATCGGCGATGATCCGGCCGGCATCCATGCAGATCAGCCTTTCCGCCACCTGCAGCAGGATATGGACGATATGCTCGATCCAGACGATGCCGATGCCGCGGCGGCGCAATTCGAGGATGGTTTCGACGAGTTCGCTCGCCTCCCCATCGGTCAGGCCGCCGCCGATCTCGTCGAGCAGCAGCAGCCGCGGCTGCGTGGCAAGCGCACGGGCAAGCTCCAGCCGCTTGCGATCCAGGAGACCGAGGGTGTCGGCCGGGCGGTTGGCGACCCCGAGCATGCCGCAGAGCGACAGCGAATCCACCACACGCTCATAGGCCTCGTCGCGGCTTGCCGCATTGCCGTGCGAAGCGGCGACGAAGACATTTTCGAAAGTCGTCATGCCGCTGAAGGGTTTGGGAATCTGATGCGTCCGCACAAGCCCGGAGCGGCAGCGCTCCGCCGCCGTCCGGCTGGTGACGTCGGCGCCATCGAAGGTGATGCTTCCCGCACTCGGCGGGTAGGCGCCGGCGAGCACGCTGAGCAGGGTCGTCTTGCCCGCGCCGTTCGGCCCGACGATGCCGACCGCCTCGCCATCGCCCATGGAGAAATCCAGATTCTCCAGCACCACAAGCGCGCCGAACCGCTTGTGGATCCCCCTGGCCGAGAGAAAAGCTTCCCCCGGCCGCCTTTGAGCTTCTTGCCTCTGCACTGTTGCTATCCGTTATAGGCGGTGAGCTTGGCGCCGACCGGAACATTGGGATCGGTGGCGTTTTCGGTGACGACGTAGTCGAGCGCGAATTTCGAGCCCTCCGGCGCTTTCACCCACTGCGTGCCGATGATCGGCCCGGGAGAAACATTGGCGACGGGACCGCTGGTGAAGTCGACCTTGCCGGCGATCGTCGTCGTCTTCAGCGTGGCGAGCGCCTTGGCGACAGCCTCCTTGCTCTTGACGTCGGTACTCGCCTTCAGCGCATCGAAGCCGGCGTCGAGCAGCGCAAGGCTGGCGCCGAGCTGCTGCGTCCACTGCTTGCCGCTTGCCGTTTCGTAGCCGTCAGCGAGTTCGGTTCCGGAGACGCCGGTCAGCGTCGATTTGTAAGGGAAGGCCTTGTGCCAATAGGCGGCACTGCCGATGTTGAGGCCGAGATCGCCGAGTGCCTCGATGTCGGATGGAAAGAGACCTGTTTTGGCGACCTGGCAGATCTTGATCTGCTGGGTCAGGCCTTGCTGTGCCGCCTGACGCCAGAAGGCGGCGAAATCGGGCGGGATCGGGAAGGAGTTGAAGATCTCTACGCCTTCCTGCCGGAAGAGAGCGATCTGCGCCGAAAAGTCGGTGGTTCCGGTTTCATAGGCGCCGGGATCGACGATGGTGAAGCCCGCCCTGGCAAGTGCCGGCGCCAGATGGGTGCGGATCGCATTGCCGTCGGCATCGTTCGGATACATGACGCCGACCTTCTTGTTGGTCTCGATCAGGTTCCACTGCGAGACATAGGCCTTGTGGAACTCTTCGACGCCGAAACCGAAATGATAGGTCCATTTGAACGGCGAGGGCGCGCCGGGCTTGGCGCCGCGGCCGAAATACCAGGCTTCCCAGGGCATCACCGTCGACAGGCAGGGAATGCCTGCCGCCTCGCAGGCATCGGCCACCGGATTGATCGTTTCGGGCGTCGAGACGGCGAGCATCAGGTCGATCGCCTCGTTGTTGATCAGGTCCTTCGCCAGCTGGCCGGCGCGCGAGGGGTCGGATTGGGTGTCCTGGTCGAGAATCTCCACCTTCCAGGTCTTGCCGCCGGCCTGCAGGCCGTTCGCCAGCGCCTTGCGCGCCAGTTCGAGCACATAGCCGTCGGTCTCGCCGAAGCCGCCGAGAGGGCCGGTGCGCGGGCTGATGAATCCGACCTTCAACGTATCGCCTTGCGCGAAAACCGTGCGGCCGGAAAGCGCCAGCGCCGCACTGCCTGCGGCAGCCGATGCGATGAAAGAACGGCGGGTCAGGGACGCCGCGTTGAGTTTGCCATTGCGGAAAATGCCGTTCATGAAATCGTTCCTCCCTATTGATGCGGGCCTCCCAGCCCGTTTCCTGTGTTCATCCCGATCTGAAGTCAGATCGGGTAGTGTCGTTTTCCCCCAGCCATGGTGATCCATCTGAGCTCGGTGAATTCATCGATTGCGGCCTTGCCGCCGAAGCGGCCATAGCCGCTTGATTTGACGCCCCCGAACGGCATTTGCGGCTCGTCGGAAACCGTGGCCTCGTTGATGTGGCAGATGCCGGATTCAAGCCGCATGGCAACCGCCATCGCCGCATTGATGTCGGCGCTGAAAACCGCCGCCGAGAGCCCATATTCGTTGTCGTTGGCAACCGTCACCGCCTCATCGACGCTGCCGACCCGGACGATCGCCGCAACCGGCCCGAAGCTTTCCTCGCGGTAGATGCGCATGGCAGGCGTCACGTGATCGATGACGGTCGCATCCATCAGCGTGCCGTCGGGCCGGCCGCCGCAGACGAGCGCAGCACCCTTCTGCAGGGCATCGTCGACGAGCGACTTCACGCGGCGCGCCGCTTCGGCGTTGATCAGCGTGCCGAGCGGCGTATTGCCGTCCCCGGGATGGCCCGCGATGAGGGTTTCGGCCTTCGCCCGGAATTTGCCGACGAAATTATCGGCGATCTCGTCCATCAGAATGATCCGCTCTGTGGACATGCAGATCTGGCCCTGGTTCATGAAGGCGCCGAAGGCGGCGGCACCCACTGCCTCGTCAATATCGGCGTCGGCAAGAACGATGAATGGTGCCTTGCCGCCAAGTTCGAGAAGGCAGCGCTTCAGATGCCGTGCCGCGCTTTCGGCGATGATCCTGCCGACACGGGTGGAGCCGGTGAAGTTGATGCGGCGCACAGCCGGATGGGCGATCAGGGCATCAACGACGGCGGCGGCATCGCTCGGCGCATTGGAGACGACATTGACGACGCCGCGGGGAAAGCCGGCGTCACACAGGATGTCGCCGATCAGGCCGTGGGTTTTCGGGCAGAGTTCGGAGGCTTTCAGGACGACGGTGTTGCCGCAGGCAAGCGGCATGGCGACGGCGCGGGTGCCGAGAATAATGGGCGCATTCCAGGGGGCGATGCCGACGCAGACGCCGGCCGGCTGGCGCACCGCCATGGCGAGGTTTCCGGGAATGCCTGAGGGAATGAGCTCGCCCGAGATTTGCGTGGTCATCGCCGCCGCCTCGCGCAAAATATCGGCGCCGAGCCGGCAATTGATCGCCGCCCATTGCGTCGTGGCGCCGGTTTCCCCGGTCATGGCGGCAATCAGTTCCGGCGAACGGGCATCGAGAAGTTCGGCGGCGGCGTTGAGCAGTCTACGCCGTTCGCCGGGGCCGGTTTGCGACCAATCGGGAAAGGCAGCAGCGGCGGCATTGGCGGCCCGCGTCATGTCGGCGACGGATCCTGCCGAAGCGATCGTCGCGACATCGCCGGTCAGCGGATCGACGCGTTCGAAGGTGGCCCCGTGGGAAGCATCCATCGCCTCGTTGTTGATCATCAGCTTTGCCGAAAACACGGTTTCACCCATTCGTCACATGCTGGCGCCAAGTGCTGACGCCTGGATTATTGCCACGGGAGAAGACGAGCGGACGCAACGGCCTAGAGGCCGCTTAAGCGTTCCTGTGTCTGATGAAATGCCTCCTCCCAAAGGCTAATGACGATAAGGTTACGCCGATCGATGGCGGATGGAATGCGATTTATTGGGTTAATATTGTAATTATCCGGCGACTGCGGCACTATTTGACAGGAGCGGAGGAGCGGCTTTGGCCACGGACGGAGGCATTCATCACTATGCCAGGGGCGAGTGGCATGCGCCGTCACTGTCGCATCGGCGTATCCGTCTGCAGAAAGGCCTCTATACCGATTTCCACCATTTCCTGCTGCTCGGCGACGGGGCGGCCGACCTTCATTTCGACAGCGGCGAAGACCGGCCGCTGCACGGGCCGCTGCTTGCCTTCCTACCGCCGCAGGCACGCTGCGATCTGTCGATTGCTGCCGGGAGTGCCGCCCATCTCATCGGCGCCTCGGCGCAGATCATGGTCGACGCGATTGGCGACAAGGTGGAATCCTACTCGCTGCGTCTCCTCACCGAGCAGCGCAAGCTGGTCGAGGCACGGGACCCCTTGCTGGTGGCCGAAATCAGTCCATTGATTTCGGGCTTCGTGCGGGAACTCGGCGATCCCTCCCGGGCCTCCTGGATGGTGGTCTCGGCCTATCTCAGGCTGATCCTCATGACGCTGTGGCGCGGCAGCGACAGCGAAAGAAGCGAGCCGCGTGGGCAGGGCGAAACCGGATCGATCCTGCAGCGTTATCGCCAGCTGGTCGAGGCCGGTTTCCGCCAGCACCGGCCGATCAGCGATTATGCCGCGGAATTGGGCGTCACCGCCGACCGCCTGCATTCGATCTGTCAAAGGACGCTCGGCCGCTCGCCGATCCAGCTTCTGCACGAGCGCGTGGTGCAGGAGGCAAAGCTGAGATTGGAGCGTTCGGCCCGCAACATCCAGGAAATCTCCGACAGCCTCGGCTTTCGCGACCCGACCTATTTCAGCCATTTCTTCAAGCGCAAAACCGGCCTTTCCCCCGCCGGCTACCGTGAGATCGCCCGTGCTTCCGCCGGCTCGGAAAACAGCATGCTTTCCTCGGGTTATGCGGATTGGCCTTAGGTTTGCGCGCATTGCATCGCCGGGGTTGCCAAGGCTCCTTCTGCTCTGGCAAGCCGGCAAAGGGCGGAAGCAGGTTTCAGTCGCGCTTATATATCCGCTTCAGCGCAGCCAGCAGAGCATCCATTTCATCTTGCGAAAACAGGTCGATGAAACGCTGTTCGTGTGCATCGATCAGCTTGCGCGCCCGCGCGAGCATGGCGTGACCCGCCATCGTCAGATGCAGTTCCTGGCGGCGCCGGTCCGCAGCTGAAGGGCGGCGCTCGATGAGGTCGCGGCCTGCGAGCCGGTTGACGAGCGCCATCATGGTCGCGCGGTCGGTGCCGAGCGTATTGGCAAGGTCGATCTGCGATGCACCCGCATTGACTGCAAGGAGCTCCATCACCGCGAGCTGTTTTTGCGTCAGCGCCAGCTCTTCCATGGTTTCAGCGAAGTCGCGGTAGATCGCGACATGCGCCATACGCAGATGAAAACCGAGGAGATCGCCAAGCCGGCCGACGTCGAGAGACGGCGTCGCCGGAGCATCCTCGCTCTCAACATCATCCTGCGGTGGTTTTGTAGCCATTATTCATTCTCGCCTAGTCAAGGCGCTATAACCATCAAAATCAGCAGGTTAGTCAATATCCGCCCGAAGATTTCCCGGAGCTTGTCGGAGTGGATGGATTTGCCGCGAGCAGCCTCTTGCATCCTGCTCAAAAAATATTAGTATGTGTTGCATACAAATTTGTCGGCCGCGGAGGAGCGGCTGGCATCGGAGGAAAAATGGCGCGTTCCCTTTCCGGAAGGTCTTCGTCGGTCGATTGTGGACTGGTGGCGGAGGATCCGATCCATTACCGCGCCCGTGTCGCGCCGGATCGACAGGCCGTGTTCGAGATCGCCACCGGCCGTCAGCTCAGCTATGCCGAGCTCAACATGCGGATCGCCCGATGTGCCGGTTTCCTCGATAATATCCTCGGAGCGCGCCGGGACGGGGCGCGGATCGCCATGCTGGCGCGCAACTCGATCGATTCGATCGTGCTGGCTTTTGCCTGCCAGCGCGTGGGCGCCGTTTATGTGCCGCTCAACTGGCGTCTCGGCGCCGCCGAACTGCGGCCGATCCTTGCCGATTGCGCGCCGGCGCTCCTGGTCTACGACGAGGAGTTTTCGGAAGTTGTGGCGAGCCTTGCAGATGCCGATCCTGACATGGCGGTGATCTCGACGGCAGATGGCCCAGCCGGGCTTGCGGCCCGCATCGAGGCGAGCGTCACGGCCGATCCGGTGTCCGAAGATGCGGATCGGGCGTGCGTCCTTCTCTACACCTCGGGCACGACAGGGCAGCCGAAGGGCGTCGTTATCACCGGCCGCAATGCTTTCTTTGCCGCCGTCAATTTTTCCTTCGTCGGAGAGATCGGGCCGGCATCGGTCGCTTTGTGCGATCTGCCCTTCTTCCATACGATCGGGCTCATCGCCGTGGCGCGAACCACATTGATGCTGGGTGGTACGCTCGTCATCTGCGACCGCTTCACCCCGGCGCGCACGCTGGCCGTCTTGCGTGAGCGTGCCGTCACCCATTATTTCGCCGTGCCGCAGATCGCCCTGGCTCTGCGCAACGATCCCGCCTATAGCGCCGCGGCTCTCTCTGGCCTGCATGCGCTCTTCGTCGGCGGCGCGCCGCTGACGCAGGCGCTGATCGAAAGCTATCTCGATGACGGCGTTGCGCTGGTCAACGGTTACGGCATGAGCGAGGCCGGAACGGTGCTGCATGTGCCGATCGACCAGCGCGCGGTGCAGGACAATCCCGGTAGTGTCGGTCTTCCCGCACCATTGGTCGACATCCGCATTGTCGGCGAGGGTGGCCACGACGTCGGCCCCGGCGAGATCGGCGAAATCTGGCTGCGTGGACTGGCGGTGACGCCAGGCTACTGGAACAAGCCTGCGGAAACCGCCGCCGCCTTCACCGACGGCTGGTACCGTACCGGCGATCTCGGCCGGCGTGAAGCAAACGGCTTCTATCGCATCGTCGACCGGCTGAAGGATATGTATATCAGCGGCGGTGAGAATGTTTATCCGGCCGAAGTCGAGGCTGTCCTCGCAAGCCATCCCGATATCCTCGACGTCGCGGTCGTCGGCATTCCCGACAACAGGTGGGGAGAATGTGGCGTCGCCTATGTCGTGCTGCGGCCGGGTGCCATGGTGACGGGCGAAGCGATTGCCGGCCATTGCGCGGTAAGGCTCGCCGCTTTCAAGCGCCCGGCGCACATCCTCTTCGTCGAAGCCGTTCCCCGCACCGCCTCCGGCAAAGTGCAGAAACATGTCCTGCGCCAGCTGCATTCCGACGAAACCCTTCAACGACAGGGCTGATGAAGCGGCCCCGGCTTCCATGCCGAAACCAATGGAGTGATCTGATGACTGAAGACCAATCGCCGGTTCTGGTCGAATTCGATAACGGCATCGCTTTCGTGACCCTCAACCGACCGGAAAAGCGCAATGCGATGAATCCGGCCTTGAATGCACGGATGCTGGAGGTACTCGATGAGCTCGAGGGCGATGAGCGCTGCGGCGTGCTCGTCCTGCGCGGCGCCGGCGAGTCCTGGTCCGCCGGAATGGATCTCAAAGAATATTTTCGCGACAATGACGACAAACCGCGCGATGCTACATTGAAGGCGCGGCGCCAATCCGGCGGCTGGTGGGGCCGGTTGATGTATTTCGAGAAGCCGACGATCGCCATGGTCAACGGCTGGTGCTTCGGCGGCGCCTTCACGCCGCTCGTTTCCTGCGACCTTGCCATCGCCGCCGAGGAGGCGAATTTCGGCCTTTCCGAAATCAACTGGGGCATCTTGCCGGGTGGCAACGTCACCCGCGCAGTCGCTGAGGTGATGCGCCATCGTGATGCCCTCTACTACATCATGACCGGCGAACTCTTCGGCGGGCGCAAGGCTGCCGAAATGGGTCTCGTCAACGAGGCCGTGCCGCTCGCCGAGCTCGAACCCCGAGTCCGCAAGATCTGCGCCAGCCTGCTCGAAAAGAACCCGGTGACGCTGAAGGCCGCCAAGGACACCTATAAGCGGGTGCGCAACCTGCCGTGGGATCTCGCCGACGATTACATCTACGCCAAGCTGGAGCAGATGCTGTTTCTCGACAAGACCAAGGGGCGCGACGAGGGGCTGAAGCAGTTCCTCGATGACAAGACATATCAGCCGGGGCTCGGCGCCTACAAGCGCGGCTGAGGGCGCGGATTGATCTCGGGAGGAGGATAGAATGAAGATCCATGCCGCGGTGGCACGTGCGCCCCATATGCCGTTTTCGCTGGAGAGCCTCGATCTGGAGGAGCCGCGCGAGCGGGAGATCCTGGTTCGCGTCATAGCGACCGGCGTTTGCCATACCGATATCGTCATGCGCGACCAGCATCTGCCGGTGCCGCAGCCGGTCGTGCTCGGTCATGAAGGCGCGGGGATCGTCGAACGTGTCGGGCCGGGCGTCGCCAAGGTGACGCCAGGCGATCACGTGGTCATGACCTTCAATTCCTGCGGTCATTGCCCGAGCTGCAGCGATCACGAGGAAACCTACTGCCACGAATTTTTCCCGCGCAATTTCTTCGGTGCGCGCGCCGACGGTTCGACCGGGCTCTCATGCGAGGGAGAGCGGATTCATGGCAATATTTTCGGACAATCGTCCTTTGCAAGCCACGCGCTCTGCCATGAACGCAATATCGTGAAAGTGCCGAAAGATGCGGATCTGGCGCTGCTTGGCCCACTCGCCTGCGGTATCCAGACCGGCGCTGGCGCGGTGATGAATGCGCTCGACGTCGAGCCTGGAAAAATACTCGCAGTTTTCGGCATGGGCTCTGTTGGTCTGGCCGCCGTGATGGCGGCGCGGGTCGTCGGTGCATCACGGATTATCGCCGTCGATGTCAACGAGACGCGGCTGGCGCTTGCAGCGGAACTCGGAGCGACCGACATCGTCAATGGCAAGGAGATCGACGCGGTCGCTGCAATCATGGCGCTGACCGGCGCCGGCGTCGATTATTCGATCGATGCCTCCGGCGTGCCCGCCGTCATCGACCAGTGCGTGCGGGTACTGGCGCCGCGCGGCACATGCGGCATCGTCGGGGCTTCGCCGCACGGCGCGACATTGACGCTCGACCTCACCCATATCCTGTCCGGCGGCCGCCGGGTGCGCGGTATCGTCGAAGGCGATTCCAATCCCGACGTGCTGATCCCGCTATTGATCGACCTTCATCGCCAAGGGCGCTTCCCGTTCGACAGGCTCGTCAGCTTTTACGATTTCGCCGACATCAACCGGGCGGTGGAGGACTCGGAAAGAGGCATCGTGCTGAAACCGATCGTGCGCCTGCCGGCCGCCTGACATCGTTCGAGGGAGGAACCAATGAACACCGTCACCCCAATCGCCACCGATACCAGTGCTGACGTCATGAAGCAGCTGCTTGGCCGGCAAAGAGCGTCTTTCCTCAAGGAGGGGCCACCCAACATCGGGACCCGCATTAATCGTATCGACCGCGTCATCGCCCTTCTTGTCGATCATAAGGATGCCATTGCGGCCGCTCTGTCGGATGATTTCGGCAGCCGCAGCGTCGAGGCGAGCCTGCTTCTCGACGTCTTCACCTGCGTCGGTTCGCTCAAATATGCCAAGGCTCATCTTGCCGAATGGTTGAAGCCCGAGCAGCACGAGGCTTTGTTCCCGGACGCGGTGGCCGAGGTGGTCTATCAGCCGAAGGGGGTGGTCGGTATCCTGAGCCCCTGGAATTTCCCCTATCAGCTCGCGCTTGCGCCACTTGCCGGCATCCTCGCCGCCGGCAACCGCGCCATGATCAAACCGTCGGAGGTAACGCCGGCGTCGGCCGCGCTGATGGCGGAACTCGTTGCCCGCTCCTTCGACGAAACGGAAATTGCCGTGGTGCAGGGCGGACCGGCGACCGGTACCGCTTTTACCTCGCTTGCCTTCGACCATCTGATCTTCACCGGCGGCGCGGCGATTGCCCATCAGGTTATGCGGGCGGCGGCAGAAAACCTGACGCCGCTGACGCTCGAACTCGGCGGCAAGTCGCCCGTCATCGTCGGCCGTTCGGCCGATCTCGCAGACGCGGCGCGTCGCATCATGACCGTCAAGACGCTGAATGCCGGCCAGATCTGCCTGGCGCCTGATCATGTCTACGTGCCCGAGGAAAGCGTCGAAGCCTTTGCCGAACATGCGGTGGCGGCGGTTGGCGCGATGTATCCGACGCTGAAGGAAAATCCTGATTACACCTCGATCGTCAATGCCCGTCATCACGCCCGCGTGCAGGGCCTGGTCGACGACGCCAGGGCCAAGGGCGCCCAAATCGTCGAGATCAATCCGGCGGGAGAGAATTTCTCGCAGCAATCGGCTCACCGCATGCCACCAACCCTGATCCTCGATCCCACCGACGATATGCGTGCCCTGCAGGAGGAAATCTTCGGGCCGGTTCTGCCGGTTCTTCCCTACCGCGATGTCGCAGACGTTATCGATCGCATCAACGCCCGGCCGCGCCCCCTTGCCCTCTACTACTTCAGCCAGGATGGCGAAGAGGAGCGCCGCGTTCTCGACAATACGACCTCCGGCGGAGTGACCGTCAATGACTGCATGAGCCACGTCACGGCGGAGGGCTTGCCCTTCGGCGGCGTCGGTCATTCCGGCATGGGCGCCTATCACGGCAAATTTGGCTTCCTCGCCTTCTCGCATCCGCGCGCCGTCTACCACCAGAGCAAGATGGTGGAAGCGGAATACATGATGCGTGCTCCATTCGGCGAGGCGATGCGCGGCTTTCTGGCCCAAGCGATCTGCAAGTAAGGTGCTCCTCATCAACCCAGCCGTCCGATCGCCAATGCGAAAGGACGGCCTTCGACCTAAGGCGCGTCCTTTGTGCATCCAACAGGAAATTTGGCGCTAAAGGCTATTTGCGAGAAGGCAGAATTCTTCGACTGAGAGGGTCTCCGCCCGCCGCGCCGGATCGATTCCCGCCTTGATGAGCAGGCTCTCGCCACCAAGTGGTTTCAGGCTCTGGCGCAGCATCTTGCGGCGCTGGCCGAAGGCGGCCTGCGTTACTTTTTCCAAATTGGCGACAGCGCAGGGGATGGGGTTCGCCCTGGGGATCAGATGCACCACTGTCGAAGTCACCTTCGGCGGCGGCGTGAAGGCTTGCGGCGGGACGTCGAAGGCCATGCGTGCCTCCGTTCGCCAGCCACAGAGCACGCCGAGACGGCCGTAATGGTCGTCGTCCTCGCCGGCAACGATCCGCGCGCCGACTTCCTTCTGAAACATCAGCGTCAGCGACTGCCAGAATGGCGGCCAGGCCCTCGGCAGCAGCCAGTTGACCAGCAGTTGCGTACCGACATTATAAGGCAGGTTGGCGATGATCTTGACGGGGCCTTCCGGCGCCAATGCTTCGAAATCCGTCTTCAGCGCATCGCCTTCGATGACCTCCAGGCGGCCGGGATAGTGATCGGCGATCTCGGCAAGCGCCGGCAGGCAGCGCGCGTCCCGCTCGATGGCAATGACCTTCTTGGCGCCGAGCGCCAGTATCGCGCGGGTCAGCCCGCCGGGACCGGGGCCGACCTCGAAAACGGTGGTCTCTTCGAGCGCGCCTGCCGTGCGGGCGACCTTCTGCGTGAGGTTGAGATCGAGCAGGAAGTTCTGCCCGAGCGCCTTGCGCGCATCGAGGCCGTGACGCTGAATGACGTCGCGAAGCGGCGGCAGGCCATCGAGTGCTGCCATCAGCGGCGGCTTTCCCAAGAGCGGCCGAGCTGGGCGGCAAGCTTCAGTGCTGCAACCAGGCTCTGCTCACGCGCCAGTCCCTTGCCGGCAATGCCGAAAGCGGTGCCGTGATCCGGCGAGGTTCGCACGAAGGGAAGTCCAAGCGTGACGTTGACGCTGTCGTCGAAACCGAGGGCCTTGGCGGGGATTAGCGCCTGATCGTGATACATACAGATGGCGACATCATACCGCGCCCGCGCCTCGTCATGGAACATCGTATCGGCGGGCAGGGGGCCGATCGCATCGATACCCTCGTCACGCAGCTGCTCGATCGACGGGCGGATGATGTCCTCATCCTCCGTGCCGATCGCTCCGCCTTCACCGGCATGTGGGTTGAGGCCGGCGACGGCAAGCCGTGGCGCGTCGATTCCGAAGCGCTGCCTGAGATCCGCATCGGCGATCCGGCAGGTTTCGATGATCAGTTCGCCGGTCAATGCTTGCGGTACATCGCGGACAGGAATGTGGATGGTAACGGGAATGGCCCTGAGTTTCGGTCCCGACAACATCATGACCGGCGTCACCGGCCTGCCGGTCGCCCTGGCGGCAAGATCCGCGAGAAATTCGGTATGGCCGGGAAACCGGAAACCCGCCTCGTAGAGCACGGCCTTGGCGATCGGATTGGTGACGACTGCGAGCGCCTCGCCGCCGATGACAAGCGAGACTGCTTTCTCGATCGCCGCGATCGTGCCCTTCGCCGTTGCCGCATGCGGCTCGCCGGCCACCACCTCAATGCCGGCCGGGACGCTCATGACGGGCAGCGCATCGGCAAATATGCCGGTGGCCTCGCCGGCCTTGTCGATCTCACGAATGGAAACCGCCAGATTGAGCTGGCGGGCCCGCAGAGCCAAGACATCCGGATCGCCGATCAGGAAAAAAGGCGGAAGCCCGAGTTCACGCCGCCGCAGCCAGGCCATCAGGGTGATATCCGGTCCGATGCCGGCGGGATCGCCCTGGCTCAGCGCAAGCGGTCGTGAAAAGGGTATCGCCATCGTCGGTCAGCGATAGGCGATCTGCGCCTTCTTGCGCAGTTCGTCCAGGTATTTCTTGCTGTTTTCGTTTTCCGGTGGGCCGTTCTTGCCGGCCTTGGACTTGTCGAGATCCTCCTGGCGGAAGACCATTTCGGCGGCCTGGTCGTCGGAGACCTGCCGCTGGCTGCAGATCGCCAGATATTCGACGCCCTTCTCGGTGACGCGGGTGCCTGTGGTGTTGCCCTTGGCCTGCTCGACCAGAGGCTTCCAGTCTGGCGGGATCTCGGGAGCGAGCATGCGGCCGAGATCACGCACGGAAACATCGCGCATCGTCGCGGCAAAGGTCTTTGCCTGATCGCAGCCAGGAAATTTCGAGCGCGATGCCTCGGCCTCGCCCTTGCGCTTGCCGGTAATGGCGCCGCGCTTGGCTTCGGGAATGACGAAGATGATCTGCTGCAGCATATATTCCGTCGTTACCGGCTTTTGCTTGTTGTTCTGCATCATGCGCGAGACGAGATCATAGTTCGACAGCCGGGAGGTCGAGCCGTAGCGCGCATTGACGACGCGCGGCCAGCTCATCTGCACGGCGATGAAGCCTTTGAAATGGTCGACGCCGACGCCGGCGCGATCGAGGATCTGCGACATCTGTTCGACAGAAAGTTTGTTGCCGGCCGAAAAGCGCGCGAAAGACGCATCGACGTCCTGCTGCGAAACCGACATATGGACGCGGGCGACCTCCTGCCGCTTGAGCGACTCGTCGATCAATTGCTCCGTGGCGGTCTTGGCGTCGGCCTTGGTATGCTGCAGGCGCAGGAAGGCCTGACGCTTGGCGACATCGCCGCTGGTGATGGCTGTGCCGTTCACTACGGCCTGGACTCCGCTTACTGCAAGCGCCGGGCCGGCAAGGCCCGTCAGCAAGGCAATCGCTGCGCCGGCGAGAAAGGCGGTTATGGCTTTTTTCGCGTCAATCATCTGTTGACCTCCCAATAGCGCCGCGAGAGGTTGATCGCGGCGTCCTTACCACAGTGCGAGACACGCGGAAATCGCTTCCATCGCGGCGCGAAACTCCTATGCCTCGGATATCGACTGGCGGCAATGTCCTGCACAGGCTTACGGCGAAAGAATGACTTGAGGCCATGTTTACGCCGTCCGCCGGCTAGTTGGAGAGAGTGTCGGAGCCGATCTTGATGTCGCCGAGCGTGCGGAACGTCAGCCGCGCGCCGATCGTCCAGTCGCTTGCCGACTCGTCGTCGGAATCCCTGCTATCCGTATAGGCGATCGTGAAGATCGTGCATTCGTCCTCATAGGAAAGGCCGAGTGTCCGGCGGCTGATCACATCGTTGTTCAGATCCCAGGCGATGCCGCCGAAGATCGACCAATAGTCCTTGAACTTGACCTTGCTGCTGGTCTGGATCTCGTCGTTGTCCTCGGCGAAGCCATAGGCCGGCTGGGCGCTGAGATGCGTGTAAGTCACCTGCGTCTGGAAGGTGTCGTTCTGGTAGGCTGTCGTCAGGTCGCCACGGCGAAACTCGAAATCCTTCTCGTCGAGCCGGTAGGAGGCCGCAACGGAAACACCGTACGGCGTTTCGACGCCGCCGAGTCCGACATAATCGGAGCGGTCGGTTTCGAGGCCCGAATCCGCGCCGACATTGACGAGGTCATCGGTCGCGAACGAGTTCTGGCCGGCGATCTGATAGGACTGGCCGAAAATGCCGTGCAGCTTGTAACCGCTGTCGAACGTCCCGGTATACTGGAAGCCGACATTGGCGCGGGTGCCGCCTTCGACGCGGTCGTAACCTGAGAATTTATCGCGGTCGAAGAGCGAGGTGGCATCGAAAACGAAACTTTGTGCATCCTCGTTCGGCAGCCGGCCGGCGAGCTGCTCGTCGGGGCGCGCATAGATCTGGACGATCGGCTCCAGAATATGCGTGCTGTTATCAGTCGTCATCAGGATCGGATACCGCATCTCCAGCCCGGCGGTGAACATCGAGCGGGTGGCGGATTCGTCGTCAAGATAATTGCCGGCGTAACCTGTGGGGTCATTCATGTTCAACGCGAAAGCGTCGCCGCGCGCTGCCAGAAGCGGCGTGATCACCAGACCGGTCGGCGTGACATAGGTGCGTTTCCATTGAAGTTCGGCCGTCAGGCGCGAAGTCTGGCCCTTCAGGCCGCGGAACCGGTCGAATCCGTCGACGGTATAGAAGTCGTCGTGTGTGCGCGAAATATTCGTCAGGTTGACGTCCGCAGAAAGTTCGCCGCCTGCAAGCGGCTGAGGCGCGACATAGTGATAATCAAGCGCGGGATAGACGATGGCCTGCTGCTTTTCGGCCGTGTTCGTCCGATCGGCATCCTGGACGTCGAAATAAAACGCCCGCATGTCGAAATAATTCCGTTTCCCAAGCCCCGTCAGGTAGATCTGGTTCGTGCGATCGGTGCCGCTCAAGCCGCGCAGCTTGTAGGTTTTCGAGAAATTGTTGTCGCTCTGCACCATGACGTCCCAGCCGAACGTCCAGCGCGGATTGATGCGGAACTCCGCCTTTGACGCCACCATGCCGCGCTGCTCGGCTTCGGCATCGCTGGTGCCGGAGCTGAAATTGCCCGGCTTTGCCTGATCGATGCCGGCGACGCGCAGGATATGCGTGCCGTTCTCGAAGCGCTGACGAAATTCGCCTTCGACGAGGAAGCCCTGGGCCGTGTAGCCGGTCGCCGTGACCGTCGCATCCATGCTCGGCGAGATCACATAATAATAAGGAATGGAAAGACCGAAGCCGAGGTTCTGCGACAGGCTCATCGTCGGGAACAGAAAGCCGGACTTGCGCTTCACCGTATTGTCGGGAACCTCGATGAATGGCACGAAGGCAATCGGGTAACCGAGTAGTTCGAAACGCGCCCGCTCCAGGCGGATCGTATGGGTCTCGCCGTTCTGGATCACGCGCTTGGCCTTGACCTGCCAGAAGGGTGCGCGCTTCGGATCTTCGGCGCAGGGAAGGCAGGCGGTATAGACGCCCTTGTTGAGAATCATCTTCGTGCCGCCGACCCGCTCGCCGCTTTCGGCGACGATACGGGTATTGTCGGCGGTTTCGATGCGCAGCGAGTTCAGGAACCCGTCGGCGAAATTGTCGGTCACGTCTAGGTTGTCGGCATAGATGCGGTTGCCGTCCGGACTGACGAGCTCGACATTGCCGAGCGCCATCATCCGACCGGTCTTCTGATTGTACTCGACCTTCTGGGCGACCATTTTGTAGCCGCCATAGTTGATCTGCACGCCGCCGATCGCCGACACAAGTTCGGCGTCACGGTTATAGACGAGTTCGTTGGCCGAAAGCAGAAGCTTGGCCCCTTCGGGAATCTTATTCTCGATATTTTGTTCAGGCGTGCTGGCCTGGCCATAGGAGGCCGGGGCGCTGCCGAAATAGGAACATAGAGCCGCACCGACAAGCAGGGCAACCAACTGTTTACTAAAATACTTGCGGTCGCCTACCGCCACTAGCCGTCCTCCTGATGAAGCAAAATAGTCGCGCCCAAGGCCAACGCGACGACGACCGGTATCCACGTCGCCACGAAGGGAGGCACGACTCCACTGCTTCCGAATGCTTTAACAAGCACGGTGATGACATAAAGCATGAAGCCTGACAGGATTCCACCCAGAATCACGGAGCGGGATTGGTTGAACCGGCTAAATTTTAGGGACACTGTTGCAGCAATGAGAGTCATGGCCACCAGCAGCAATGGCTGAGACAACAGGGAGTTGAATTGCGTCTCCAAGGCCTTGGTCGAGATGCCGAAGGATTTGGCCGCCGCAATGCGATTGGAAAGGTCAAAGAAACCAATTGTTTCCGGCGCTGTCAGCCGCTCCTGAACGAAATCCTGTTTCAGATTGGTGCGAAGTTGGACCGAAGTTTTGCGCAGCGGGATTTCGCCAGGCTTGCGCTCGACGACGCCGTTAAGCTGCCAGTAACCATCTTCCAACTTCGCCGTGGCGGCATCCTGTCTCAGAATGACTCGACCGCTTGAATCGAAATGGATCAATACGGCGTCGATCAGCTTGGTTCCGTTCTCCTGGACCGTCTGGGCGCCGATGATGACGTCGTCGCGGCCGCTGATCTGGCGGAGCCACGGGATCTGCGGCGCCTTGCGCAGAACTGCGTTTTCGCCACGCCAGTCGGACTCGACCAGCAGCGCCTGACGCTGTCCCCAGGCGGCAAGCGGGTTGAGCGCCGTCATCGTCAGCACGCCGAGCGCAATTGAGCCCGCGATGAAGGGAAACATGAACTGCCAGACAGAGATGCCGGCCGCGCGCGTGACCACGAGCTCATATTTCCGATTGAGGCCGATCAGCACCGTCATGCCGACGAAGAGGGCGACGAAGGGGATTGTCTGCTGCAGGATGAGCGGCAGGCGCACGGCGGTCATCACGATGCCGCCGCCGATCGTGTAGCCGGGCAGGCCGGACATGCGTCCCGCCGTCTCGCTGAAATCAAGCAGGAAGGCGATCGCCGATACGCCGATCAGAAACCAGCAGGTCGTCGCCAGGTAACGGCGAAAGAAATAACGCGACAATGTCCCGAACATCATTGGGCCGCGCCCCCGCCGGACCTGCTGGTCGCGGTAAGCAGTCTTTCCTGCATGCGTCTCCAGGAAGCCGATATCCCGTCCCAGACGAACGAAGGCATGACCAGCCGCTTGTGCAGGCCGAGAAAGATGATCGAGATGATGCTGCTGACGATCGGAATGGCGTAGAGAACTGCGATATATTCCGGATCGGTGTCGATTTGGTTTGCCGCGTAGAAGGCAGCCCATCGTAGCGCGAAAGCATAGCCGAGCGCGCTCACCATCGGATGCAGCCGCGCTTCCCGGTGCGAGCGCGCATCGCCGGCGATCGCCAGCGAAAACAGTGCAAAGACGACAGGCAGGATCCAGTCCGTCAGCCGTCGATGCAGTTCGGCGCGGTAGCTCTGGGGGCGGATCGTATAGTCCTTATCGTTCGGATCCGGATTGAACAGGAACCACAAGTCACGATCGCTGGCTTTCAGCGTCGCCTGACCGCGGCTCTCCGTCATGTCGGAGAGGTCGAAGGAATAGGAATCGAAATTGATGACCGAGACGTTGCCGTCGGGCGTTTTGCGATGCACCTCGCCGTCGTGCATGATCAGCGTCGTGCCGGTATCGTCGACGGCGCCTTCCTTGGCATAATAGATCAGCTCGTAGGCCGGGTCCCGCTCGTCGGCGACGAACAGGCCCTTCAGCATGCGCCCCGCCAGGCGCTGCGAGATCTGCACATAAAGACCCTCGTCGAGCTTGCGGAAGGTCTTTTCCTCGATGACCGAGGAGAGGAGATCGGCGTAGGTTTCGGCGATCATCTGACGCGCCACGGTCTTTGCCCGCGGCTCGACGATGTTGTCGACGAAAAAGGAAAAGACGCTGATGACGGCGGCAAGCAGCAGGATCGGCCGGACCAGAATAGTGCGCCGTGCCCCGGCCGCGTCGATGACGGTCAGCTCGGAATCGTTGTTCATCGTCGTCAGCGTCTGGGTGATGGCGATGACGAGGGCGAAAGGCAGCACCACGGGAATGATCGACGGCAGGATCATCGTCGCGAGCTTGGCGAACGAGCCGATCGACTGGCCGCTGTCGGTGACGAGGTTGATGCGCTGCAGAACCTGTGTCGTCCAAATGATCGCCAGCACGGGCAGGAGCGCCACGAGAAACATCTGGCCGACGCGCCGCAATATGTATGTCTCGAGTAGTTTCATGCCGGCCCTTGAAAGCACCTGCACGCCCAAACGGCTTGCAGGAGAATCCCTCTACGCTCTTTGTCGCGCTTTTGCGACAAGCAGGTGTCAAAAATTCATTCAAATTTCAGAATTTTTTTGGCCCTGTTGCGACTCAGTTAGCGCCAGCAGCGCGGCGAAGACGACAAGCGAGGAGAGCCATCCGAGCGTCACGTCGGAAAGATAATGCGCGCCGAAGGATAGCCGCATGGCCGGTGTCAGGATCGAGATCGCGGCGACGGGCGGCACCAGCGCATAACGCAGCGATTTCGGGATGAAGAGCAGAAGGCAGAACAGCCATCCAGCGCTCGCCGCCTCGCCGGAGACGAAGGAGCAGTTCGACACGCATTTGCCGGCAAGCGAGCCGGCCTCGACAAAATGCAGGCTCCCGCCGAAAATATCCGTCTGCACCGGCCGCGGCCGACCCCAATGTTCCTTCAGGATAACATTGACGAGCAGCACCGGCCCGATCAGCATCGTTCCGAGCGCGACTTTGAGCTTGCGCGCCCGCTCGGCGTTGAAGGTCGCGCCGTGCTGCTGGTAACATTCGATCAGTTTCCACGCCATGACGATCGCCACGACATAGGGCAGGCGGAAGAAGATGGTTCGCAGCAGGTCGAAATTCCCCGAGTCGCGATAGGGAAAGCCGCCGCAGATGCTCCCGGCAGCGGCAGTCGCGTCACAATTTGCGCCCACGAAAAAAAGCTGGGAAAAATAAATGTCTATTCCAGGGAAGGCGCGAAAGATGGCAAGCAGCGCCCACCACGCCCAGAACAGAAGCAGGAATGCACCGAAAGTCGTATTCGGCAGGCGGATCACCGGTCTCCGCCATCGATTTTTCGAAAAAACTGTCAACGCGATTATCTGCAAAATTGACGAAAACATGAGGGCCTGGACAGCCGCGGGCGACCATAACAAGTGTCGCGAGCCATTGACAGACCCGCCAAACGCGAAATTATCCGCCAGGGACGGATTTCAAGAATCCCAGCGGAGAAGACATGTCAGCAAAGTTCGAAATTTCATTCTCGAAGTCGGTAAAGCTCAATGGCGGGCTCGCGATCCTGTTGAAGACTGCCGAGGCCGACAGCGCCGCAGGCGCCGACACGGCTGATCCGGCAGGCGTGATCGCCAAGGCTGCGAAGATTGCCCGATTCTCCGCGAAATCCACGGCCGCGCTCGATATTATCGCCCCGGAAGGCGCACCCGTCGATCGCATCGTCGTCATCGGGCTTGGCAAGGCCGGCGAACTCGCCGCCCATGACTGGCTGAAGGCCGGCGGCGCTGCGGCATCGAAAATCAAGAATACTGACAAGGCCGCCATCTTCATCGACGTGCCAGGCCTTGAGGCGAACGCACGCGCCGCCGCCGATTTCGCGCTTGGCATGCTGCTGCGCGCCTATAGCTTCGATGCCTACAAGACAAAGAAGAACGACGACGAGGAGAAGCCGACAAAATTGGTCAAGGTGACGATCATCACCGCCGATGCGGCCGGCGCCAAAAAGGCGTTTTCCGATTCCGAAGCGATCGCCGGCGGCGTCAATCTCGCCCGTGACCTTGTCAATGAACCGCCGAACGCGCTTGGACCTGTCGAATTCGCTGCCAGGGCGAAGGAACTGGAAAAGCTCGGCGTCGAGGTGGAAATCCTGACCGAGAAGGAAATGCGCCGTCTCGGCATGGGCGCGCTGCTCGGCGTCGCTCAGGGCTCCGTGCGCCCGCCGCGTCTGGCGGTCATGCAGTGGAAGGGCGGCAAGAGCAAGGACCGTCCCGTCGCCTTCGTCGGCAAGGGCGTCGTATTCGATACCGGCGGCATTTCGATCAAGCCGGCCGCCGGCATGGAGGACATGAAGGGGGATATGGGCGGCGCCGCAGCCGTGACCGGCCTGATGCATGTGCTCGCCGCCCGCAAGGCGGCCGTCAACGCCGTCGGCATCATCGGCCTGGTCGAGAATATGCCCGATGGTAACGCCCAGCGTCCGGGCGACATCGTCACCTCAATGTCCGGCCAGACGATCGAGGTGATCAACACCGATGCCGAAGGTCGCCTCGTGCTTTGCGATGCGCTCTGGTATTGCAATGATCGCTTCAAGCCGCAGTTCATGATCAATCTGGCCACCCTGACCGGCGCAATCGTCGTGGCGCTTGGCAACGTGCATGCCGGCCTGTTCTCCAATGACGACCAGCTTTCCGCCCAGCTGACGACGGCCGGCCTTTCCACAAACGAGAAACTCTGGCGGATGCCACTCGGCAAGGATTATGACAAGCTGATCGACAGCAAATTCGCCGACATGAAGAACACCGGCGGCCGTCAGGCCGGCTCGATCACCGCGGCGCATTTCCTCAAACGCTTCGTGCAGGACACGCCCTGGGCGCACCTCGACATTGCCGGCACGGCGATGGGCTCGCCGCAGGATGAGATCAACCAGTCCTGGGGTTCCGGTTTCGGCGTGCGCCTGCTCGACGAGCTCGTTCGCGCCCATCATGAATCCCGATGACCGACGTTCTCTTCTATCATCTGACCGAAACCAGGCTGGAAGACGCGCTTCCGCCGCTCCTCGACAAAAGCATCGAGCGCGGCTGGCGCGTCGTCGTCCAGACGAGCGAGGCCGCGCGGCGCGATGCACTCGATGCGCATCTTTGGACGTTTCGCGAGGAGAGTTTCCTGCCGCATGGGATCGACGAAGGCGATTTTGCCGAAAACCAGCCGGTGCTTTTGACGGTCACGTCGGACAATGCCAATGCGGCGACCGTGCGTTTCATCGTCGACGGCGCCGAGCCGCCGCCGGCCGATGCCTATGAGCGCGTCGTCTTCATGTTCGACGGCCACGACCAGGAGCAGCTGGAAGGCGCCCGCATGCAATGGAAGAAGCTGAAAGGCGAGGGGCATAACCTCACCTATTGGCAGCAGACGCCGGAAGGGCGGTGGGAGAAGAAGGCTTGAGCGGGTCCTTGCCGTCGGAGCCGACCGGCAAGGACCTCAAATGACTCAGTCGTGGAAGGCCTCGACGAATTTCCGCTTTCCGAGCATGAAAGCATCGGCGACGTGGCGCAGGGGGGCGAGATCGACATCCGATTTGCCCGCCTTGATGATTTCGGCAAAGCGGCGATAGAGCGAGGGATATTCCTGTTCCGGTTCGGCGAATGTCAGCTTACCGTTGATGGAAAGCTTGGCGCCGCCCTCGGAGAGGACCATTTGGCCGGCTGCCGTTTCCGCGACGATGTCCCAGCTCTGCTTGCCGGTCTGGCGCCAGTCGAATTCGGCATGAACCGGCAGGCCGTCTGCATCGCGGAAGTGGATATCGGCGGCGATCGGCGCATCACGATTTTCCGGAAATTCCAGCACGGCCCCGGTGATGAAAAGCCGCGGCAGGATATGAGTGACAATCGACAGCGCATTGATGCCGGGATCGAAAACGCCGAGGCCACCGGCCTGCCAGATCCACTCCTGGTTCGGATGCCAGTGGCGGACATCCTCTTTCCAGATCACATGCACGCTTTTGATCGTCGTCGAGGCAAGAAACGCTTTGGCGGCTTCGACGGCCGGCGCATAACGCGAATGCCAGCTGGCAAAGAGCGATGCCCCCTGCTTGTTTGCCAGCGCCTCGAGGTCGGCCACTTCGCTCAGCGTTGCACCCGGCGGCTTTTCCAGGAAGACATGCTTGCCGGCAACGAGCGCCTTATAGGCGGCTTCATAGCGGTATTGCGGCGGCATGCAGAGCGAAACGGCATCGATCGTGGGCTCGGCGTCGAGCATCGCGTCAATCGTGGTGTAGCTGTTTATGCCTTCGATCGTGCCGTGACGGCTTGCCGTGGCGACGAGCTTGAAATCCGGGTTCTTGGCGATGGAAGGAAGGTGCTGGTCGCGGACGATCTTGCCGACGCCGACGATGGCGAGATTGATAGGGGACATGGTGTTTCGCTCGTGCCTGTATGAAAAGTATGATTTATTGAGCCTGTTGTAGCAGAAAGAAGAGCGCCGACAAGCTCTGCCCCTCTATCCTATCGCATGATGGTCTCGCGAAGGAAGCTGTAACCCATCGCGGCGCGGGCGGCGCGCTCCTCGGAACTGCCGTCGCCGCCATGCCCGCCCAAGCCGAATTCGTGGAAGAGCAGCTGATGTCCTTCTTCCTCCAGCCGCGCGGCAAAACGGCGCGCATGCGAGGGGTGCACGCGGTCGTCATTGCTGGAGCTTTCAATATAGATCGGCGGATAAGTGATCTCGCCGGCCGGCCTGATATTGTGAAACGGCGAATAGCCGAGCATGAATTCCCGGTCCGCCGGCGTCTCCGGATCGCCATATTCGTCTATCCACGCCTGGCCGGCGCTGAACAGGTGGAAGCGTGTCATGTCGAGCACCGGCACCTGGCACCAGACCGCGCCGAAATCCTGCGGGTAGCGCGTCAGCATCACACCCGTCAGCAGGCCGCCATTGCTGCCGCCCTGACAGGCGATCCGCGATGGCACGGTGTAACCGCGAGCGACGAGATCGCGGGCGATGGCGACGAAATCGGCAAAGGCCCGGTCTCGCCCCTGCCGCTTGGCGCTGCGATACCAGTCAGGGCCGAATTCGCCGCCGCCGCGGATATAGGCCTGCACATAGGCGCCGCCTTGCTCCAGCCAGCGTCCCGTAACCCCGGAATAGCTCGGCGACAGCGAGACGTCGAAGCCGCCATAGCCGTAGATCAGCACCGGCAGTGCGCCCTTGGCCCACCGTTGCGGCAGCACCAGTCGGTAAGCGACCCTGGTCCCGTCCTCGGACACAGCCTCCAGCAGTTCCGACGACATATCGCTCGCATCGAAATAGCTCGGCGCCGCCGCTATGAAGATCGGCTCCGGCTCCCTGCTGCGATCGGAGAGTTCGAGGCGGTAGCAGGTCGGCGGCTGCAGGAAACCCTGGCCGACGATGTGAAGCGTGTCGTCGCCAAGATGCAGATCCGCATGGAGCGGCCTGACATAAGCCGTCTGCATCTCCGCCGGCAGCACGATTTCCCGCTGTTCGGCATCGGGCTGTGTCAGGTCGAGCACCAGAAGACGCGGCCGCAGCCGGTCGGAAACGATGAAGACGCACCATTCGCGCATCAGCATCATCTGCGAAATCGACTGGCCCTCACCAGGCTGAAACAGGATCCGTTCCGGCCCGAGCAGCGCCTGCGAGGCGGGATCGAAGGATTGTAGCACGAGGCTGCCGGTCGCAACGCGCTCGTCGGTCTTTGCCCGCCAGAGGCAATGATTATGATTGAACTGAAAATCTGCCTCCTTGGGCAGATCGATGTGCCGTTGCGCGCCATCATCGGCGATGAGGAAAGCGCTCGCCACACCGATTTCGTGGCTGGCGACGAAAATGTCGATCAGTCCGGCATCGGCCGAAGCGCCCGGGAGGGCAGGGTCGATGACGAGGTTGAAGCCATAGACATCCTCATCGGCGGCTTCGAACATGATGGCGGCATCTTCCGGCCGCTGCCCGCGCTTCAACCGCCGCCCGACGCGCGGCCATCCCGAGCGGGTCGCCGAAAATCGGTCGATCGAGCCGAAATAACAGATCTCGTCGCGGCTGAGCCACGTAGCATGTGACCGCGCGGCGGGCGTGTCGAAACCGCCCTTCACGATCTGTTTGCGCTCGGCGTCGAATTCGAGCAGACGGATGAGGTCGGAGCCGCCGTCCGAAAGCATCAGCAGGACGCGCGTCGGCTCCCACGGGCAGGTGACGGCGCCCCGCCAGCTCCAGCGCTTCCCTTGGTCGAGGCAAAAGGCGTCAAGATCGAACACCGGCTCCCAGGTGGCATCGGGCAACGGCGGCTGGTCGGCCGGCAGGCGCAGCCAGAGGCCAAGCGGATTATCCTTGGACTGGCGAAAGTCGAACAGCCATCCCCCGCGACGCATCGGCACGATCAGCCTGTCCTGCCGCTCGATCAGCGCTTTGATCGCGTCGCGATCTTCGGCAAATTGCGGCGTTCTCAATGCCGCGTCGGAGAGCGCATTATGTTCGGCGATGAACTGGCGGGTGCGTGGATCTTCGTCCGTTTCGAGATGAAGGTTCATGTCTGAGCTGCCGGCTTCGTTGATTTTGCATAGATTTAGCGCATGATGCGGATAAACGTGAGCGGTTTTCTGCTTCACGCTCTGACTTCCAAGTGGCTCATCCCTGGCAAGCGAGCGCGCTCACATGGAGTGTTTACTGTCCAAGTTCGGCGTCATGAGCCTTTTTCAGCGTGTCGCATCCTCCAAGCTCTTTCGTAGCAGTCGATGCCCATTCCTGCACTTGTTCGTCGGACATCGTTAACTTGGGGTTTCCATTTTGAGCGAGCAGTTTCAGGCCTGCGCCCTCCATTTTTGCGATAGCTGCCTCGACGTCTTTGTAGATCTCAGTTCCTGAGTCGCATCCCTGCTTCTCGATATACCCTAGAAATCGGGGACCCATCGGCCTCGGTTCTGCTCCGCAATATCTTTCCGCGAGAACATGAGCGATAAGCGCGTATTCAAGTCCCATGAATCGGGTCTCGACTGCTTCGTTCGGGTTGAAACTGTTTCTGCAGAAATTTGCAGACTCAGCATGGGCGGCAGCGAGCGGCGCGGAAGCGAATAACGCGCCACAGAGATAGCGAAACAAACCACTCTCCTTCTAACATCCTGTCGACTAAAAGTACCGGCGTTGCGGTCTGGTCAACACTCGCCGAAAAGGCATTTCTTAGCGGGTCGCTATGAAATCGGCCGAGGCGACGAGGTCGTTCGGTACCTCCGGCTTCTTGAACTTCAGCGTCACGACTTTGTAGCCTTCGGCTTCGAGTTTCGAAAGCAGAGTCGGCAGCATCGTCGCGGTGCGCTTATGGATGTCGTGCATCAGAACGATGCCGTGGCCGCGCTTGTGCAGCAGGTTCATCGTCCGCTGCGTCACGGACATGGGTGTGCTGGTGAAATAGTCTTTGCTGTCGATGTCGACATCCATGACGACCATGTCGCGCATGGCGATGGCGGCGCGCAGCCTCTGGCTCTCGGCGAGATAGGGGAAGCGGAAGAACGAGACGTCTGTTCCCGTCGCCGTGGTCACCGCGAGTTCGCCCTTGACCACCTCGTCCATGGCCGCATCGAAGCTCAGCGCAGTCAAATTGGCATGGTCATAGGTGTGACTGCCGATCGCATTGCCCTCCATCGCCACCTTGCGCGCCAGCGCCGGATGCATCTCGGCCATCTCGCCGACCATCATGAAGGCGCCCTTGACACCGAACTGGTCGAGGATCGCCAGTACTTTGTCCGTCCGGCCGGGGATCGGGCCATCGTCGAAGCTCAGGATCACTTCCTTGTCGTTGAGCTTGAGATCGGCGAGCGAGGAGATCTCCAGCGTCCTGCCGGAAAGGTGATGCGGGCCGACGAAGAGCGGCGTTGCATCATCATCCTTGGCGGGCTTGCCGGAAGGCGGCCGCCCCTCGGGCGCAACCACCGAGGCGGTTTTGATCGAGGTGTCGGGGGATTGTCTGGTCGTGCTGCAGGCGGAGAGGGCGGCCGCAAGGGCGATGCAGGAAAGAACGAAAAACCGATGCATGGAAAGGGCTCAACAAATCAGTAATGAATGTTGAGACAACCTTTCGAATTATGGTTAACGATCGGTTGAGATCGGCAGGAATTCTCGTTAACGCGTGGCAGTCCGCCGCATTTCCTCGAAGACTGTGGCTATCCTGCCATTGCCTCTTCATATTCGGACGACAGCATCAGCCATTCTTCCTCGGCAGCCATGAGTTTTGCCGCGGCCTCGCCGCGCTGTTTTGCCTTTTCGGCGGCTTTGGCAGGCGTCTTCTCATAAAGGGCCGGATCCGCAAGTTCCGCATCAAGAGCCTGAATCTGTTTCTCCAGCTTGGCCGTCAAGGATTCGATTTCGTTGATCTTTTTCTTCAGCGGCGTCAGTGAGGCGCGTCTTTCCGCATTGAGCTTGCGCTGGTCGGCCTTCGAGGTCGTATCGTCGCTGGTCTGCGGCCTATCTTCCTTTTTCTTACCGGAACTGACGATGAGGTCGCGGTACTCGTCCATGTCGCCTTCGAAGGTGGTGACAGTGCCGCCGTTGACCAGCCACAGCCGGTCGACGGTCGCCTCAATGAGGTGGCGGTCGTGCGAGATCAGGATCACCGCGCCGTTGTAATCGTTCAGCGCCTCGATCAGAGCACGGCGGCTATCGATGTCGAGATGGTTGGTCGGCTCGTCGAGGATCAGCAGGTTTGGCGCATGGAAGGCGGCAAGCCCCATCAGCAGGCGTGCCTTCTCGCCGCCAGAAAGATCTTTGGCGGCGGTAGCCATCTTTTCGGTCGCCAGCCCCATCTGTGCAACGCGGGCGCGCACCTTGGCCTCCGGCTCGGCCGGCATCAGCCGGCGCACATGTTCCACGGCAGACTGCTCGGGGATCAGGTCATCGAGCTGATGCTGGGCGAAGAAACCGATCTTCAGGCTCGGTGCGAGCTTTACTTCGCCGCTCTCCGGCGACAGTCGCCCCGAGATGAATTTGGCGAAGGTCGACTTGCCGTTGCCGTTCGAGCCGAGCAGGGCGATGCGATCGTCGTTATCGATGCGCAGGTTGAGGTTCTTCAGGATCGGCTTGCCGGGCTCGTAGCCGACCGCGCCGCCCTGGACTGCGACGATCGGTGAGGCCGGCTGTTTCTCCGGTTCGGGGAAGGTGATTGGCTGCACATGGTCCTCGATGACGGCGGCGACCGTTCCCATCCGCTCGAGCGCCTTGACGCGCGACTGTGCCTGCCGAGCCTTAGAAGCCTTGGCCTTGAAGCGGTCTATGAAGCTCTGCAGATGTTTGCGCGCTGCCTCATTCTTGGCCCTGGCCTTCGTCTGCAGCTCGTCGGCTTCCGCCTTCTGCCGCTCGAACTGGTCATAATTGCCGCGGTAGAAGGTGAGCTTCTTCTGGTCGAGATGGACAATGGAATTGACCGCATTGTTCAGGAGATCGCGGTCGTGGCTGATGATGATGACCGTGTGCGGGTAGCGGCGGATATAGTCCTCCAGCCACATCGTGCCTTCGAGGTCGAGGTAGTTGGTCGGCTCATCGAGCAGAAGCAGGTCCGGCTCGGCAAACAGCACGGCGGCGAGTGCCACGCGCATGCGCCAGCCGCCGGAGAAGGAGGAGGCGGGGCGGGCTTGCGCCGCCTGGTCGAAGCCGAGGCCGGCGAGGATGCTCGCAGCCCGCGCTTCAGCCGAATGCGCATCGATATCGACGAGGCGCATCTGGATTTCGGCGATGCGATGCGGGTCGCTTGCCGTTTCCGCTTCGGCAAGCAGAGCCGCACGTTCCTTGTCGGCGGCAAGCACGATCTCGATTAGGGAATCCTCGGTTCCCGGCGCTTCCTGGGCCACCTGACCGATACGCGCTGCCTTCGGGATCGACACTGCCCCGGTCTCCGAGCCGAGATCGCCGGTGATGACGCGAAACAGTGTGGATTTGCCGGCGCCATTGCGCCCGACGAGACCGGCCTTGGCGCCTGAAGGCAGCGAGAGACTGGCATTGTCGAGAAGCAGGCGTCCGGCAATGCGGGCGGAAATATCGGTAATCGTGATCATGGCCGGCGTTTTGGCCGAAACTGCCCGCCAAGGCAAGACCGCTTATCCCCCGGCGATCTCGCTCGTCCCCCGGTGAGCAGGCTCGTCCGCGCCGACAGCGATGATACGCCTCAGCGGCCGAAAGCCTGCACCGGCAGGCGGCGGTTCGATTGCGCGGCAAGCAGCGCGACGCGGGCGTTGGCCTGGAGCTGTCCCGGTGTCGCCGCATCGGCGCTGAGCGCCACGCCGACCGAGATGGTCAGCCTGCCGCTGTCACCTTTGTCGGAGGTGGCGAAGACGAGATTTTCTTCGACGGAGGCGCGCAGGCGCTCGGCGATAGCAATCGCGTCCTGGATACCGACATTGGCAAACAGCAAGGCGAATTCGTCGGCCTCGGTGCGGGCGACGAAATCGTTCTTCTTCACCGATTTTCGAAAGAGGGCGGCAAGCTTCTTCAAGAGCTTGTTGCCGGCCTGGGTGCCGTATCTGTCGTTGAGCTCGGTGAAATCGTCGATATCGACCATGATCAGCGCGCTGCCGGCGGCACCTTCCTCACGTTCATAGAGTTCGGTGATCTGCCGATTCAGCGCGATGCGGTTCGCAAGGCCGGTGATCTTGTCGGCGACGGTGGCCGATTGCATTGCCGCAATGCCGCGCTCCAACATTTCCAGCCTGTCGATGTCGTCCTGCAGTCTGGCACCGGTTTCCATCTCCGCCGACATTACCGTTGCAAGCGAGGCGGAGAGGTAATCGACCTCGCCGATGAAGGCGGCAAGGCTCTGGTCCTCATGACCGGCCACAGATCTCAGGATCGTGCCGCAGGCGCGGGCAAAGGCGTCTCTGTGCCGCAATCCCTCGGCAAGCCTTTCCGCCACCGCGCGCAGCGTCCGGCTGGCCTCGTTGCGCGACGTCTCGCCCGCCAGCCCGCAATGGCCGACCAGGCGGTATTTCAGTCCGAGTTCGTCGAGCATCGCCTGTTGCGGCTGCGCCCCGAGCGCGGCGATATCCTGTGCAAGACCAGGATTGTGCCCGATGATGGCCTCATGAAAGAGTTCGTAGTTGCGCGGCAGCGCGGCGACGTTGAGCCGCGCCATGTGCTGCGCGATCTTCTGGATATCCGTCATTGGCCCTGGGCGGATGGATTCGCGCGCCACCAGTGCGTTTGTGCTTGCATTCTGCATGACGATCCCTCGCGCCCGGTCTCATTTCTCTCACGTCTGCTATGCTCGCAAGCTTTTAAGAGAGGCTGAATTTACGAAGGGAAGCGCCGGATTGGCGATGGGAACCGGCAAAGGCGGTTAATTCAGTCTTGATGGAGACCGCTGCCTCACATCCACTCGCGGCCTTCGCTGCGCAGAAAGTAGATAAGGTCCAGCCCGAGGCTCGGTTTGCCAAGCGCCGTCAGCGTCATGTGGCACTGGCCGCGGTGATGCGTCTGGTGATTGAAGAGGTGCGCGAGCGCGCTCGAAAGCGGCTGAGTGATCTGGATCGGCTGCGTTACCGGGAGGTACGTGAAGTCGCCGGCGAGGCTCGCCTCGTCGAGACTACCCGTCCAGGCGACGATGCGTTCGTCCTCCGCCTTGCGCGCGGCGGCAAGTGCATCCAGCTCTTCGAAAAGCACGGCATCGAGGGTCGCCGGCGCTTCGCCGCTGCCGGTAAAGCGCTTCATCCATATTCGGTCGGCGACGAGCAGGTGATTGAGCGTGCGATGCAGCGAGCCGAAGAAGGCGCCGCGGTCGCTGCGGAATTCCGCCTCGCTGAGTTCGGCCGCAGCCGCATAGACTTGGTCATTGGCCCAGCGGTTATAGGCCGCGAACATCCTGAAATGTCTAAGCATATGTTGCCCCTGACGTTGCTGGAGCAGTCTAGCCGGTTTCCCAAGAAATCCGAGTGATGGCGCCATGAAATTTCCTGATTTGATCACGCTCGCTTTCTGTCGTCGAATGCAGGCAGATCAGACCTCGAAAGGATTATCATGACCAGAGCCCTTTATTCCCTCTGCGGCGCCGACGAACGGCGCTTCTTTTCGCCCCATTGCTGGAAGGCGGTAATGGCGCTCGCACATAAGGGGCTCGATTTCGAGGAGATCCCGACCACCTACGCCCGCATCCGCGAAATCGGCGGCGGTGTCTCGTCGACCCTGCCCGTGCTCGACGATAATGGCCGACTGATCTCGGACAGTTTTGCTATCGCCCTCTATCTCGAAGAGGCCTATCCCGAGCGGCCGTCGCTGTTTAACGGCGAGGGCGGCAAGGCGCTGTCGCGCATGGTCGAGGGCTATTCGCAGATGATCATCCACCCGGCAATCATGCGGATTGCCCTTCTCGATATCCACGCGATCCTGGACGAAGGCGATAAGGCCTATTTTCGTCAGAGCCGCGAGGTCAGGCTCGGCAAGCCGCTGGAAGTCTTTGCCGCCGACAGCGAGGCGGAGAAGGCTGCCTTCGGCGCCAAGCTGGAGCCGCTCCGGCACATGCTGAAGTTCCAGCCCTTCATCGGCGGGCAGACGCCGCTCTTTGCCGATTATATCGTCTTCGGCGCGCTGCAATGGCTGCGCGTGTCCGCAGGGCTGGCCATGCTGGCCGCCGACGATCCGGTCGTCGCCTGGTTCGAACGCTGCCTCGATCTTCACGAAAGCCGCGGCAGGACTGTGACAGCGGCGTGAAATTGCCGCCGACCCCTTGTTTTCGGGCGTTGGGGCGGGTAAAGACCGCCCACTTTTCCCGAGAAAACAGAGGATTTGACTATGGCGATTGAACGCACCTTCTCGATGATCAAGCCTGATGCAACCAAGCGCAACCTGACGGGCGCCATCACCAAGATGCTCGAAGATGCCGGCCTGCGCGTCGTCGCCTCTAAGCGCGTGTGGATGAGCCGCCGCGAAGCCGAAGGCTTCTACGCCGTTCACAAGGATCGCCCCTTCTTCGGCGAACTCGTCGAAGGCATGACCTCCGGCCCGACCGTCGTCCAGGTTCTGGAAGGCGAAGGCGCGATCCTCAAGAACCGCGAAATCATGGGCGCGACCAACCCGGCAAACGCTGACGAAGGCACGATCCGCAAGGTGCATGCGCTGTCGATCGGCGAAAACTCCGTGCACGGCTCCGACGCTCCAGAAACGGCTGCCCAGGAAATCAAGTACTGGTTCTCCGACACCGAAATCGTCGGCTGAGGCCGCGCTTCGGCATTGCCTCGCAATGCCTTGAAGTGACTCTCGAAAGCCGGGGCTTCGCTCCGGTTTTTTCTATGATGGGCACTTGTCAGTGTTCGAGAAATCGACGCTGCCGTCAGGCTTGAAGACTTCCGGGTTCTTGTCATAAAGCGCGCCGACGACGAGCGGTTTACTCGGCAGCACCGTCTGGTCGAGGTCGGAGCGGAACTGCGTCGTCAACTCCTGCAGAACCTTGCCGTCCCTGTCGACCAGCCGGACATTTACCTTATAGGATCGATCCTTGCGCACGCAGTGCAGGTTTTCGCTCTGCAGCGCGATCTTGTCGTCAATCGGGTAGATTTTCTGGTTCAATATCAGCGGGGCGCCGCCCACAGGGTTTTCAAATTCGGCGATGATGACCGAGCCATCAGGGATCGGGCCTGTCTTCTTCAACGTCAGCAGATAGGTGGCGCTCGCCACCCGGTAGTTGAAGACGAAGAGGTGGCCGGTGACTTCGACGAGGTTTTCGGCCTGACGCTGGCAGGCGGAAAGCAGAAGCCCCGTGGCAACCGCCGCTACGATCAGATGTTTTCTCATGGCGTCTCCTCCTTCTTGCGGCGATAGTGACGGTTCGCTTTGGCGCGGTTGCCGCAGACAGCCATGTCGCACCAGGCCCGGCTCTTGTTCTTGCTGCGGTCGATGAACAGCCAGCCGCAATTGCCGCAGATCTTCATGCGCTCGGGATCCGGCATGGCGATCAACCTGAGCACCGAATGGGCGGTCGCCGCGGCCAGATTGCCGGGACTGGCTCCACGCAAGATCTTGGCCACCGCTTCCAGTAGCCCGGCCAGCAATCGGTTGTCGCTGCCGTCCAGTATACGCTTGCGGAAATAGAGGTCGATCGCTTCCCTCAGCGCGAAGAAATCCGCCTCGTCTTGTGCTGCCAGCGGCGCGATCTCGCCGAACAGGGCGCGTTCGGCGCAGAATTCGGCGGCGGCGCGCGGGAAGTTCCGCATCTGCTCGCGGCTCGCGAAGCGGTCGATCCGCCGCTTTGGGTCGTCGCGCAGCACGACGCTGTTGGCGACATCGAGCGCCAGTGCGCCGCCGGCGAAACGGTGAGGGGTCCAGGAAAAGCTCATGGCGAAATTATAACTGGCGAAATAGGTTTTACTAGTTATAATTTGCTGACGCGGAGTCCTCGGAATGGCCTATCTTCTGCAGCAGTTGGCGAATGCGGTGCCGCTTGCCGCCCTCTATGCCGCGCTTGCCTTCGGTTATGCCGTTGCTTTCGGCGTGACCAAGCGGGCCGATATCACCTATGGGGCGATCTTCGCGTTCTCAGGCCAGATCCTGCTGCTTTTTACCGAACTCGCCTATATTAGGTTCTGGCTGGTGCTGCCGGCCGCCCTTGCCATCGGCGCCTGCGCTGCGCTTGTCTATTCGCTGGCAGCGGGCATCTGGATCGGCCGCTCGATCATGCTACCGCTCGCCAGCAAATCGCCGAATACGGTCATTGTCGCCGCCCTCGGCATTATGATCGTGCTGATGGAGACCGCCAGACTCGCCGCCGATACGCGCGCCATCTGGCTGCCGCCGTTCCTGAACGATGTCGTCGTCTTCTGGAACGACGGTTCATTCAAGGTGACGCTCACCTATATCCAACTGATCGACACGGCGCTGATGTCAGTCATCGTCGCGGTCGGTGCGCTGATCCTCAGGCGCACGGCCTGGGGCCGCCTCTGGCGCGCCGTCACCGACGATCCGCTGGCCGCCGAGCTCTGCGGCACCAGCGCCAGCGTTGTCTTCCTTATCGCCTATGCGGCAGCCGCGCTCGTCGCCACCCTCTGCGGCATCCTCGCGACCTTCTATTACGGATCGATGGATTTCGGCGCGGGCCTGATGTTCGGGCTCAAGGTGCTGCTGATCGCAGCCGTGGGCGGCTATTCCGATCCGCTGCGCTCGGCTGCCGGCGCCGCCGGGCTTGCCGTCGTCGAAACCCTGTGGGGCGCCTACGGGCCTTTCGTCTGGCGCGATCTCGTCATCTTCTCACTGCTCGTCCTGCTGCTGGTTATGAGCCGCAGGGAGCGAGTGGTTCTCTGATCATTTCCACTTGTCGCGCGCCGCATCGTCGGCATCTTTCGCCGCCACCCAGTCGCTCGCCGTGCCGTCCGAAGCATGTTCTTTCTTCCAGAAGGGGGCGGCGGTCTTCAGGAAATCCATGACGAAATTGGCGCCGTCGAACGCTGCCTGCCGGTGCGGCGCGGCCGCAACGACGAGCACGATATTCTCGCCCACGGCGATCTTGCCGTAGCGGTGGATGGCAGTCAGACCAAGAAGGGCGAAGCGCTCGACGGCGAGCTTGCCGATGCGGCTCATCTCGGCTTCAGCCATGCCGGGATAATGCTCGAGTTCGAGAGCCGCCAGCCTCCCGCCTTCATCGCGGCAGAGGCCGGAGAAGGTCACAACGGCGCCGATCCCGGCTTTGTCCTTGGAGAGCAGATCGACTTCGGCTTGCAGGTCGAAGTCCTCGCGTTGGACGCGGATGGTGGAGGTGATGGTCACCGCGACCTCCGCCTTCTCCCCAGCGGGGAGAAGATGTCCGAAGGACAGATGAGGGGGGTGAGCGGCAAACGCCGCGAACGCACTGAGCGCAAGCGAAGAGCAATATCTGCGGCGGTGGCCCCCTCATCCGCCCTTCGGGCACCTTCTCCCCGAGGGGAGAAGGGGGAATATGCCGCATCCATCCTCATCCCCCCGTCATCGGCGGAAAGATCCCGATCTCGCGTGCGGCGCCAATCGGCTCGTCATGCTCGACATGTTCCATATCCAGCGCCACACGAATGACCTCGGGATATTGAAGTGCGGCTTCATATTCCTCGCCCAGCGTCTTCAAATGATTCAGAAGATCGGCGACGGTGACGACGGAGGAGGGGAGGTCGATCTCCTCGTCGCCCTTGCCGATGCGTTCGCGCACCCAGGCGAAATAGACAAGCCGCGTCATTCCTCGTCATCCACGATATGTTTCAGCCCGGCACGGAAATAGTCGTAGCCGGTATAGATGGTCAGCAGTGCTGCGATCCACAAGAGCGCGATGCCGGTCTGGGTCGTGTAGGGGAAAATCTCGTCGCCGGCCGGGCCGGCGAGCAGGAAGGCGATGGCGACGAGCTGCAGCGTCGTCTTCCACTTGGCAATCCGTGTTACCGGCACGCTGACCTTCAGCGCCGCCAGATATTCTCGCAGGCCGGAAACCAGGATCTCACGGCAGAGAATGATGATTGCCGCCCAAATGGACCAGCCGGCGATGGTCTGGTCGGCTGCGACCAGGAGGAGGATCGAGGCGACCAGCAGCTTGTCGGCGATCGGATCGAGCATCCGGCCGATATTCGACGTCTGGTTCCAAATCCGCGCGAGATAGCCGTCGAGAAAATCGGTGATCGAGGCGATGATGAAGATCCACAGCGCCACCCAGCGCGCCGTATTGCTGATCGACAGTCTGCCCTCGACGAAGAAGCAAAGAACGATCAGCGGCACGGCGAGGATGCGGCCGTAAGTCAAAAGGTTGGGAAGGCTGTACGCACGCGATGCCATGGATCGTTTCTCTGAATTGATGCGCCGCTGCAGCGCCGCGTCTTTACGAAAACCGATTTCGATTTTCGGGTCGATGTAGATGACGGCTTTGCCCGGGGACCGTCAACATTCTTTCTGTCTTTTCACCGCCATTGCGTGGAATTTGCGACGGCCGCCGCTTATTTCGCGGCGTCGTCGTGGAAATGGTTGTAGACCTGCTTGGCCACGGCTTCCGAAATACCTTCCACCGCCATTAGGTCGGACAGGGCGGCGCGGGAAACCGCCTTCGCCGTGCCGAAATGCTGGAGCAGTGCGCGTTTGCGTGACGGGCCGATGCCGCCGATCTCGTCGAGCGGGTTCTTGACCATCTCCTTCTTGCGCCGCACCCGGTGCGAGCCGATCGCGAAACGATGGGCTTCGTCGCGCATGCGCTGGATGAAATAGAGAACCGGATCGCGCGGCGGCAATGTGAAGCTCTCGCGTCCCGGCGCAAAGAAGCGCTCGCGTCCGGCGTCGCGGTCGACACCCTTGGCGACGCCGATCGCCGTCACGCTGTCGGTGATGCCGAGCTCGGCCAGGATGGCGCGCACCGCCGTCATCTGCCCCTGGCCGCCGTCGATGAGGATCACATCGGGCCAGGCGGGGAAGGGCATATCGGCGGCGTCGGCAGCGGCTGCCGGCGCCGTCCGATCGGGAATGCCTTCCTCCTTGATCAGCCGCGAGAAGCGCCGCGTCATCACCTCCTTCATCATTCCGAAGTCGTCGCCGGGAGTGATGTCGGTCGATTTGATGTTGAACTTGCGGTATTGGTTCTTCACGAAGCCTTCCGGCCCCGCCACCACCATGCCGCCGACGGCATTGGTGCCCATGATATGCGAGTTGTCGTAGATTTCGATGCGTTGCGGCGCATAGGCGAGCCCGAAGGTTTCCTTGAAGCCTTCGAGCAGCCGCGACTGCGACGCCGTCTCGGCAAGCTTTCGCCCATGCGCTTCGCGCGCATTGCCGACCACATGCTCGACGAGATCGCGCTTCTCGCCGCGCTGCGGCACGAGGATGGAAACCTTGTGTCCGGCCTTTTCGCTGAGGGCCGCAGCAAGCAGTTCCAGTTCCTCGACCGTCTCCGACAGCATGATCTGTTTCGGTACCGGCTTGTCGTCGTAGAATTGCGCGAGAAAGGCATTCAGAACTTCGGCGCTGGATAGTTGCGGGTCGGCCTTCGGAAAATAGGCGCGGTTGCCCCAATTCTGGCCGGTGCGGAAGAAGAACACCTGGATGCAGGAGACGCCGCCTTCGTGGTGGATGGCGAAAACGTCAGCCTCATCGACGCCGGCCGGGTTGATGCCCTGATGGCTCTGCACATGCGAGAGTGCTGCCAGGCGGTCGCGATAGATCGCTGCCCGTTCGAAATCGAGGTCCTCGGCCGCCTGGTTCATGGCTTCCGCCATATGCGACTTCACCTTCTGGCTCTTGCCGGACAGGAAATCTTTCGCCTCCTGCACCAGCTCGGCATAGCCCTCGTCGCTGATCTCGCGCGTGCAAGGCCCGGAACAGCGCTTGATCTGGTAGAGCAGGCACGGCCGCGTGCGCGTTTCGAAAACGCTGTCGGTGCAGGTGCGGATGAGAAAGGCGCGCTGCAGCGAATTGATCGTACGCCCGACTGCGCCGGCCGAAGCGAAAGGCCCGAAATAGTCGCCCTTTCGCGCCCTGGCGCCGCGGTGCTTGAAAATGGCAGGCGCCCGGTGATCCCCGGTAATGAGGATATAGGGAAACGACTTGTCGTCGCGCAGCAGCACGTTAAAGCGCGGCCGCAAGCGCTTGATCAGATTCGCTTCCAGCAGCAGCGCTTCGGTTTCCGTGCGCGTCGTCACGAATTCCATATTCGCCGTCTGCCGCACCATCTGGGCGATGCGGTTGGAATGCACGCGGCCGACGGCGTAGTTGCCGACGCGCTTCTTCAGGCTGCGCGCCTTGCCGACGTAAAGCACGTCGCCCTCGGCGTTGAACATGCGGTAGACGCCAGGGCTGTTCGGCAGCCGCTTGACGAATTCGCCGATCAGTTCGGCGCCGACAAGCCCGGTCTCGTTGAGGCTGCCCGCATTCCAGTCGACCGCGGCCGCAAGAGGGGTGACGGAAACCTCGCCTTCCACCTCGATATCGTCTTCGCTCTCATCCGTATCGTCGTAGAGAACGCCGCCATCCGGCAGCTTTCGTCCGTTCATTCCTTTATCTCCGCCACATCGGGCGTCTGCCAGGCAAGGTGCTGGCCGCCGTCGAGGGCAATCATCTGGCCGGTGATCGAGGGCGTGTCGTAAAGGAAGCGAATCGTTCGTCCGAATTCTTCCAGTGCCGGCCCTCGCTGCAGGATAAGGGCTGAGACCTGCGCTTGGAAGTCCTCCATTGCCTGCCGCTCGCTCGGCATCGACGGGCCGGGGCCGATCGCATTGACGCGGATGCGTGGCGCCAAAGCCTGGGCAAGCGTCTGCGTCGCCGTCCACAGCGCGGACTTGGAGAGCGTGTAGGAATAGAAGCTGGGTCTCAGTGCCCAGACCCGCTGGTCGATAATGTTGACAATGAGTCCCGCCGCCTCGGCAGACAGCTGCTGCGCAAAGGTCGCAGCGAGGATCGAGGGCGCACGTACGTGCAGATCGAAGTGCAACGCCCATGTGGCGGCGTTAAAGCTGCGCGCGGAATCATGCTGGAAAACAGACGCATTGTTGACGAGCAGATCGAGCGGCCCGAGCACTTCCGACGCCTTCGCGACCAGCTCAGCCGTTTCGCCGATGTCCGTAAGGTCGGCCTGCAACGCGACCGCTCTTTGTCCCTTTCGCCGCAATTCCGCCGCCAGCTCTTCGGCTTCGCCGAGGGAGCTATTGGCGTGGATCGCGACGGAAAAGCCATTTGCAGCAAGGTCTTCGGCGATTGCCCGGCCTATTCTCTTGGCCGCCCCTGTTATCAGGGCTGAGCGAAGTCTTTTGTGGTTCAAAATCTTGCCTTCTGATCCCGCGAGTCTGTGTGCAACCTATATAAGGACGGGCGGAGATTATATAAATAGGCGGCTACGGTTGCATCTATGGCCGGGATATTCTATGTATTATTTAATAATGGGATTTCTTAAAATGAGCATTTTAAGTTTAACCATTCGGTAGGGTTAATGAAACCTATGTTGCTCGCAAGCAACATCGAATTTCCGCCATGCGGCAGCCACAATGATATCACAATTTGGCTCTTTCAAATCCGCATTTCAGTTCCAATTTCAGTCTCGATCCGGAAGGGACATCTGGCAATTTCCCCGCCAATGCTTCGCTGATAAACAGATGAAAGCGGCGCGGGACTGAAAGGAGAAAAGTATGCGTGTACTCATTGCTGGCCTCATGGCCTCTGCTTTTGCAATCGCGGGCGTTTCGGCAGCTCAGGCGGCTGATGCCGTCGACCAGGTTCCGGAAGCACCGGTTGCCCAGGAAGCCCCGGTCAAGCCGGCCGGCAACTGGGAAGGCTTCTACCTCGGCGGCGCCGGCACCTACAACATGGGTGACTTCGGTTCCGATCGCCACACCTACGGTTTCGGCGGCCAGGTCTTCACCGGTTACAACTGGCAAGCAGGCCAGATCGTTTACGGCGTTGAATCCGATCTCGGCTACAGCGGCGATGACGTCTCCTCGGGCGGCGTCAAGAACAAGTATGGCTGGAACGGCTCCGTTCGCGGCCGCGTCGGCTACGACATGAACCCCTTCCTGCTCTACGGTACGGCTGGTCTTGCCCTCGGCAACGTCAAGGTTTCGGACGGCACCTCGGACGAAAGCAAGACGAACTACGGCTATACGGTCGGCGCCGGTGTCGAAGCCTTCGTGACCAACAACATCACGACGCGCCTGGAATATCGCTACACCGACTACCAGAGCAAGGACTACGACCTCGACTCCGGCAGCTTCTCGCGCGGTTACGACGAGAACAGCGTCAAGCTCGGCATCGGCGTCAAATTCTAAGCCGATTGAACATCCCAATATGCAGAAGCCGGGCTCATCGCCCGGCTTTTTTCTGTCCGCTGTCCGGCGCTCCGTTTCAGCTCCGGATCAGGCGCTGGCTTTGAGCTCACGATGAGCAGGGAATTTCTTTTCGAACTGCGCCAGCCAGTCGACAAGCGGCGCGTGATCGGCTTCCCACTGGTCCTTGAAGCGCAGGTCGAGATAGTCGAGCGTGGCGGCCAGCGCAAAATGTCCGCCATTGAGCTTCTTGCCGAGTTTCGGCGGCTTGGCGCTGAGATGAGCGAGTCCGGCCGTCACCTTCTTCCATTGCCGGTCGATCCAGGGCTGGTGAACCTTCTCCTCGTCACGGAAGCGGCGCTCGTAGACGATCGTGAGCAGGCAGTCGCAGATGCCGTCGCAGAGCGCTTCGAGAATCTCCGCATCCGTGCGTTTGCCATCTTTGGACGGGTAGAGGCCACCCTTTGTCAGCCGGTCGAAATAATGCATGATCGCCACGCTGTCGAAGATCGAAGCCCCTTCCTCCGTCAGAAGCGTCGGAATTTTGCCGAGTGGATTGTTGTCCACCAGGATCGCCGGCCCGGCATTGGTATCGACCCGGATGGCGTTCAACTCGATTCCCAGAAAATGCGCGGCCATCCGCACCTTGCTGGAATAGGGCGAGGCGGGTGAACAGAGGAGCTTCATGGGATACCTGATGAGACTATGGGGCTGTGGGACGGACTATCCCCGATGCGGATTGGCCGGTCAATCGTCCTTGACCGTCTTGTTTTCGCCGCGTAGCCAGAAGGCGCGATGCGAGGCGAAGCGGTCCTGGGCGAGATGGTCCTTCAGCGCCGGAAGCATCTGGTGCAACTCATCCTTTAATGTGAAGGGCGGATTGACGACGACGAGGCCGGAACCGGTCAATCCGGTCATGCCGCGGTCGCTGCGCACGCTGAGTTCGGCGCAAAGCATCTTCGGGATGTCGAGCGCCTGCAGAGCCTCGTGGAATTCCTTGATCGGCGCGCCCTTCTTCAGCGGGTACCAAAGGCAATAGGTGCCGCCGGGAAAGCGGCGATAAGCCTTTTCCAGTCCCTTGGCCAGGCGTTCATACTCGTCCTCTTCCTCGAAAGGCGGATCGACGAGCACGATGCCGCGCTTCTCTTTCGGCGGCAGATGCGCACCGAGCGCCAGCCAGCCGTCGAGTTCGGTGATGCGGGCATGGTGATCGCCCTCGAACAGCCGGTGCAGGCGGGCGTAATCCTCGGGATGCAGCTCCATCGCCGACAGCCGGTCCTGCGGCCGGAACAGCATGCGCGCAAGTTTCGGCGATCCGGGATAGAAACGAATGCCGCCCTCGGGATTGAGTTCGCGGATCGCCGAGAGGTAGGGCTCCAGCAGCTCGGCGACCTGAGGCCCGAGGTCGGCCTCCATCAATTTGCCGATGCCAGCCTGCCACTCGCCGGTTTTCTGCGCTTCCTCGGAGGAGAGGTCATAGAGGCCGATGCCCGCATGCGTGTCGAGCACGCGGAAGGCGCCCTCCTTTTTCTGCATGTAGCGGATCAGCCTGGCCAGCACGGCATGTTTCAGCACATCGGCAAAATTGCCCGCATGGTAGATATGGCGGTAGTTCATTTTCGCTGATGTCCGTATGAATTCACGTCATGGGGAGTTTTTCTGGCTTTTGGCCATGCAGGCCTTGGCATATACAAATGCCATGAACATTGCGACCCCCATCGACGCCAAATCCCCGAAGCTGGACAGCAAGATCGGCCACACGGCCTGTCCGCACGACTGTCCCTCCACCTGCGCGCTGGAGGTTGAGATATCGGAGGACGGCCGCATCGGCCGCGTGCGCGGCGCCGGCGACCATTCCTACACCTCGGGCGTCATCTGCGCCAAGGTCGCCCGGTATGCCGAGCGGCTCTACCATCCCGACCGCCTGATGCACCCCCTGCGCCGCGCCGGCGCCAAGGGGGCAGGGCAGTGGCAGCAGATTTCCTGGGACGATGCGCTTGACGAAATCGCCGAAGCCTTCGTGAAGGCCGAGGCAAGGGACGGCAGCGAGGCCATCTGGCCCTATTTTTATGCCGGCACCATGGGGTGGGTGCAGCGCGATTCGATCGATCGGCTGCGCCACGCCAAGCGCTATTCCGGCTTCTTCTCGTCGATCTGCACCAATCCGGCCTGGACCGGCTTTACCATGGCAACCGGCACGCTCCGTGGGCCTGATCCGCGCGAGATGGGCCGCACCGATTGCGTCGTCATCTGGGGCACCAATGCGGTCTCGACCCAGGTCAACGTCATGACCCACGCCGTCAAATCACGCAAAGAGCGTGGCGCCAAGATTGTCGTCATCGACATTTATGACAATCCGACGATGAAGCAGGCCGACATGGCGTTGATCGTCAAGCCTGGCACCGATGCTGCGCTCGCCTGCGCCACCATGCACATCGCCTTCCGGGATGGCTATGCCGATCGTGACTACATGGCGAGATATGCCGACGATCCCCAGGGTCTCGAAGCGCATCTGAGGACGAAGACGCCGCAATGGGCCGCTGCCATCACCGGTCTGTCGGTCGAGGAGATCGAAGCCTTTGCCCGCCTCGTCGGCACGACGAAGAAGACCTTCTTCCGCTTGGGCTACGGTTTCACCCGCCAGCGCAACGGCGCGGTCGCCATGCATGCGGCCGCGTCGGTCGCCACCGTTCTCGGCTCCTGGCAATATGAGGGCGGCGGCGCCTTCCATTCGAACAGCGATATCTTCCGCATGAATAATGCGGAACTGACCGGCCGGTCGATGAAGGACGGCGATATCCGCATGCTCGACCAGTCGCAGATCGGCCGGGTGCTGACCGGAGATCCGGTGGCGCTGCGCCATCGTGGTCCGGTGACGGCGATGCTGATCCAGAACACCAATCCCGCCAACATCGCTCCCGAGCAGCGTCTCGTGAGGCGCGGCTTTGGCCGCGACGATCTCTTCGTCGCCGTCCACGAGCAGTTCATGACCGAAACCGCCGACATCGCCGATATCGTCATTCCTGCGACCATGTTCGTTGAGCACGACGATATCTACCGCGCCGGCGGCCAGAACCACATCCTGCTGGGACCGAAGCTGGTCGAGCCGCCGCCGACCGTGCGCACCAATCTCTTCGTCATCGAGGAACTGGCAAAACGCCTCGGCGTCGCCGATCGTCCCGGCTTCGGCTTTACCGCCCGCGAGATGATCGACCGCATCCTCCGATCGAGCGACCTGCCGGACTACGACCATTTCCTCGAACACAAATGGTTCGATCGCCAGCCGGCCTTCGAGGACGCCCATTTCCTGAATGGCTTTGCCCATCCCGATGGCAGGTTCCATTTTCGCCCCGACTGGATCAATCAGCCGGCGCCGAACAAACCGCCGGCCGCCATCGGCGCGCTCGGGCCGCATGCCGAACTGCCGGCTTTCCCCGATCAGGTCGATGTTATCGAAGTTGTCGATCCAGAGCATCCCTTCCGTCTCGCCACGTCGCCGGCGCGCAACTTCCTGAATTCGAGCTTTTCGGAGACCAAGACGTCTCGCCAGAAAGAAGGCCGTCCCGAGGTGATGATCAATCCTGTCGATGCCGAATCCAACGGCATCGCCCATGGCGATCTCGTCCGTATCGGCAACAGCCGCGGCGAGCTGCGCATCCACGCCCGCATCACCACCGAGGTGAAGCCGGGCGTACTGATTGCCGAGGGGCTCTGGCCGAACAAGGCGCATGTCGACGGCGAGGGCATCAACGTCCTGACGGGCGCCGACCCGGTCGCGCCCTATGGCGGAGCGGCCGTGCACGACAACAAGGTCTGGCTTCGCGGGGGTGCTGAATGACGCAGCCGAAATCACGGGTGAAAATCGTCGGCGAGGAAATACTATCGAATGGGTGGACGCGATTGAGCAGCTATCTGCTCGACTATATCGACCGTAACGGCGCGACCCAGCGGTTGAAGCGGGAGGTCTACCACCGCACGCCGGCCGCCTGCATTCTGCTTTATGATCCGAAACGCGATCTCGTCGTCCTTGTCCGCCAGTTCCGTCTTGCTGTGCATCTGAACGGCGATCCCGCCTGGGTGATCGAAGTGCCGGCCGGCCTTCTCGACAACGATCATCCAGAGGCCGCGATCCGCCGCGAGGCGATGGAGGAGACCGGCTATCGCCTGCGCGAGGCGCGCTTCCTCTTCAAATGCTACATGTCGCCGGGTGCCATCAGCGAAGTCGTCCACTTCTTCGCAGCCCTGATCGACACCGCCGACCGCGTCGCTGAAGGCGGCGGCCTGGACGAGGAGCATGAGGATATCGAGGTCATGGAAATCCCGCTCGACGAAGCCGCTGGGATGATCGAGACCGGCGAGATTTTCGACGCCAAGACGATCATGCTTTTGCAATGGGCTGCGTTGAACCGGGATAGGATCAGATAGCGGGTCGGGGGATCGTTCGATCACCCATGTCGGCTCCGGTATTAAACTGCCGGCGCTCGAAAATTCATACGTTTGTCACGAAGCGGTTCTATCCGCTGCGGTTTGTCGATCATCAAATGCGGTCAGGAGAAAGCCCATGTGGCTCAGCAATTTCACCCTCGTTCTCCCAGACGAGATGGTGAGCGAAGGTTCGGTGCGTGTTGAGGACGGCGCCATCGCCGAGATCCGGCCGGAGCCGGTTGCCGGGGCTGCGATCGACGGCGGCGGCCGGCTGCTGATGCCGGGCTTCGTCGACCTGCACGGCGATATGATCGAGCGCGAGATCGCGCCGCGGCCGAACGCGACCATGCCGATCGATTTCGGCATCCACGAACTCGACAAGAAGCTGGCCGCCGCCGGTGTGACGACAGCCTTTGCCGCGGTCTCTTTCGCCACCGAAAGCGTCTATGGCCACGTCCGCTCGCTGGAGACCACGTCGGCGGTGATCGAAGGCATCAACCGGCTGCGTGATGACCTCCTGATCGACCACCGCGTGCATGCCCGTTACGAAATCACCAATGTCGGCGCCGCTCCCGCACTCGAGCGCCTGCTGAATGCCGATCAGATCGACATGGTTTCGCTGACCGACCACACGCCGGGCCAGGGCCAGTACAACAATCTGCAAACCTACATCCTCAGCATTTCCGAGCGCCGCGCCATTTCAGAGGACATGGCGGCGGAGATCGTCGCCAAGCGCATCGCCATGCGCAACAATCCCGAGATCGAGGCCAGGCTGAAGGAAATCGTCGCCCTGTCGCTGAAGCACAAGCTGTCGCTCGCTTCGCATGACGACGACAGCGTCGAGAAGGTCGCCGAGATGCATGACCTCGGCGTCACCATCAGCGAGTTTCCGGTCACGGCTCCTGCGGCCGAAGAGGCGCGCCGCCGCGGCCTCTGGACGCTGATGGGCGCCCCGAACGCCCTGCGCGGCCAGTCGATGTCAGGCAATCTCAGCGCCCTCGACGCTGCAAGGGCCGGGCTGCTCAGCATCATCGCCGCCGATTATCATCCCGCCGCCTTCGTGCCGGGCATCTTCAAGCTCGCCGACATGGTGGAAGGCGGCCTGCCGGCCGCCGTCGCCATGGCGACCGCTAACGCCGCCCGCTCCGCCGGCTTGTCGGACCGCGGCGAGATCGCCCTCGGCCAGCGCGCCGATCTGGTCGTCGTCGAGCCGGGCGACATCAACCGCATCCGCGCCACCTTCCGCGCCGGCCGCTTCGTCTACAGCGACGGCACGCTGCATCCGCTGCGGGCGCTGGCGGCTTAGTGTATGTCGCCCAAGACTGCGGTTTGGAGATGAGGGCAGCATAAACAATGGGAGATGGCTGCCCCATATGGGCGAGCCGCCCAGTGAGATCAGAAGGAACGGAAGGGCCACGGCATGTTCTCTTCTCGCCAAGGGGAGAAGAGGGAATCGAGACGTTGCGGCATGTCATTCGTCGCAAACAGGAGTGGCGGCAGTTAAATATGGGCAGCCATCGAACCGTGACATTGGCACAAGCTCTAGAATAACGACGTTGGCTGACCTTATCTACAATCTAAGCGCAGTCGCCGATCAGCGAAATCAATTGCGTCTTAGGGGCGACGGCGGAAACCTCAGCAGCCACCGCCTTGCCGCCGTCCATCGTCACGCGGCCTTCGGCAAAGAGCCGCAGGGCCTGGGGATAGATCTGGTGTTCGACAGTCAGCACCCGCGCGGCGAGGCTTTCGGCCGTGTCGCCGGAGAGAATGGGCACGGCGGCCTGGCCGATCGTCGGCCCTTCGTCCATGCCCTCGGTGACGAAATGCACGGTGCAGCCGGCGATGCGCATGCCCGCGTCGATGGCGCGCTGATGCGTGTGCAGGCCTGGAAACAGCGGCAGCAGGGAAGGGTGGATGTTGAGCATCCGGCCTTCATACCGCTGGATGAAGGTCGCCGTCAGCAGCCGCATGTATCCGGCGAGACACAGGATGTCGGGCGAAAGCGTGTCGAGCGCGGAAAAGATCGCCGCCTCGTGCGCTTCCTTGCTCGCATAGTCCCTGCGGGGGAAGGCGAAGGTGGCGATGCCTTCGGCCGCCGCCTTGGCAAGGCCGCCGGCATCCGCCTTGTCCGAGATCACACCGACGATCTCGGCCGGATAGTCGGCGGCCTTGGCCGCCGCAACCAGCGCCATCATGTTGGAGCCGCCACCCGATATGAAGACGACGACGCGTTTGCGCGGCGTGTTCATAGGGCAAGCGTGCCCCTATAGACCGTGCCGGGAGCGCCCTCGTCGCGAGCAATCATGCGGCCGAGGGTGACGACCTTTTCGCCTTCGGCTTCCAGCACCTTCGATACCGCCGCGACATTCTCTCCAGCGACGACGGCGATCATGCCGATGCCGCAGTTGAAGGTGCGCAGCATTTCTTTCGCCTCGACGCCGCCGGATTTGGCGAGCCATGAGAAGACCGGCGGTACCTTGACGGCGTCAAGATCGATCTCGGCGGCCAGATGTTTCGGCAGCACGCGCGGAATGTTTTCCGGGAAGCCGCCGCCGGTGATATGGGCGAGCGCCTTCAGCGCGCCGGTCTCGCGGATCGCCTTCAGAAGCGGCTTCACATAGATGCGGGTCGGCTCGAGCAGCGCTTCGCCGAGCTTCCTGCCTTGGGCGAACGGCGCCGGAGCATCCCAGCCGAGGCCGGAGAGTTCGACGATCTTGCGCACCAGCGAAAAGCCGTTGGAATGGACGCCGGAGGAGGCGAGGCCGAGGATCACGTCGCCTTCGGCGATATCGCCCGAGGGCAGCAGCTTGCCGCGTTCGGCCGCACCGACCGCAAAACCGGCGAGATCGTAGTCGCCGGAGGAATACATGCCGGGCATCTCGGCCGTTTCGCCGCCGATCAGCGCGCAGCCTGCCTCGCGGCAGCCGGCGGCAATACCGCCGACGATCGCAGCGCCCTGGTCGGGATCGAGTTTGCCGGTCGCGAAGTAATCGAGAAAGAACAGCGGCTCGGCGCCTTGGACCACGAGGTCGTTGACGCACATGGCGACGAGGTCGATGCCGACGGTGTCGTGGTAATCCGCGTCGATCGCGATCTTCAGCTTGGTGCCAACGCCGTCATTGGCGGCGACGAGGACCGGATCGGTAAAGCCCGCCGCCTTGAGATCGAAGAGCCCGCCGAAGCCGCCGATCTCGCCATCGGCGCCCGGACGGCGCGTCGAGCGCACCGCTGGCTTGATCTTCTCGACGAGGAGGTTGCCGGCATCGATGTCGACGCCCGCATCGCTGTAGGTCAGACCGTTTTTCCCAGACTGGCTCATGCTGGTCTCCGATGGCTATTTCAGGCGGCGGACGCGCCGCGTCATCTGCCGGTCGCAATTGCATGACAGGGGCGTTTATGCAAGCGCTGCATGGGAAAAGCCCCCAATTTCCCGTGTCTTTAACCGGCCTTTCCGGGATTTGGCGTGACAGGGTTGACCATCTTTGCGCCTGCATCCTATGTGCTGAATGGCCGCGTCGGACAAGAGGCGGCGTTCGGCGGCGGCGAGCGAAACGGGGAAGCAATGCCACAGCATGTCAGCGGCAACAGTCTGAAGCGCCAGATCTTCTTCTGGCTGGCCGTGCTCGTCTTCTTCATCGCCTTTCTCTATGTCTTCAGCTCGATCCTCTTGCCGTTCATTGCCGGCATGGCGATCGCCTATTTCCTCGATCCCGTCGCCGACCGGCTGGAGCGTCTGGGGCTTAGCCGCATGATGGCGACGGTCGGCATTCTGATCGCCTTTGTCATCGTCTTTGCGCTGGCGCTGATGATCCTCATTCCCGTGCTGATCAGCCAGTTCAACGATTTCGCCGAGCGCCTGCCGAGTTATATCAGCCAGCTGCAGAAATTCATCGCCCAGTCGCAGCATTCGCTGCTGCCGCAGTGGATCAGGAGCCAAGTCGGCACGATCAAGGACAATTTCTCCGGCATCCTCTCCGAGGGCATGGGCTTTCTGACGGGGCTCTTCGCGCAGATCTGGAATTCCGGCAAGGCGATCGTCGACGTCATCTCGCTGCTCGTCGTCACCCCCGTCGTGGCTTTCTATATCCTGCTCGATTGGGACCGCATGGTCGCCAAGGTCGATCAATGGATTCCGCGCGATTACGTGAATGATGTCCGCCAGATCGCCAGCGAGATCGATCAGGCGATCGCCGGTTTCATCCGCGGTCAGGGCTCGCTCTGCCTCATCCTCGGCATCTATTATGCCGCCGGCCTTTCCCTCGTCGGATTGAATTTCGGCCTCTTGATCGGCCTCTTCGCCGGTATGATCAGCTTCATTCCCTATGTCGGCTCGCTGGTCGGCCTCGTTCTCGCCGTCGGCGTGGCGATCGTGCAGTTCTGGCCGGATTATCCCTGGATCGGCCTGGTGCTCGTGGTCTTCTTCAGCGGCCAGTTTCTGGAAGGCAACATCCTGCAGCCGAAGCTCGTCGGCTCCAGCGTCGGCCTGCATCCGGTCTGGCTGATGTTTGCGCTGTTTGCTTTTGGCGCGCTCTTCGGCTTCGTCGGTCTTCTGGTCGCCGTGCCGGCTGCCGCCGCCGTCGGCGTCCTTGTCCGCTTCGCGCTTTCGCGTTACCTTCAGAGCGATCTTTATTTTGGCGGGTCATCAGGCGGCCGCGCTCAGAAGACGAAATCAGTACCCAATGAATGACGTGAAGAACGCTGATCCGAAGCGCAAGGCCGGAGAACAGCTTCCCTTGGCCTTTTCACATGACGTTGCAACCGGCCGCGACGATCTCCTGATCTCGGAGCGTCTCGCCGCCGCCGTCTCGATCGTCGATGCATGGCCGAACTGGCCGTCGCCGGTCGTTATCCTTGCCGGCCCCGTCGGCTCGGGAAAATCGCACCTGGCCGGCATCTGGAAAGAACACAGCGGAGCGGAGATCATTCACCCCAAGGCCGGCTCCAATGCCGCGGTCACGGCGGCGAACGGCCCTGTCCTGTTCGAGGATGCCGATCGCCTCGGCTTCGACGACAACACGCTTTTCCACGTCATCAACAGCGTGCGCGAAAACGGCACCAGCCTGTTGATGACAAGCCGTCTCTGGCCGATGTCGTGGCCGGTTCTGCTGCCGGATCTGCGCTCTCGCCTCAAGGCTGCCACCGTCGTCGAGATCGGCGAGCCGGATGAAGCCCTGTTGTCGCAGGTGATCGTCAAGCTCTTCGCCGACCGGCAGCTTTATATAGATGACAAACTCGTGCTCTATATCGTCAACCGGATGGAGCGGTCGCTGAATGCGGCCCAGACGATCGTCGAAAGGCTCGACCGGCTGGCCCTGTCGCGGGGCACGAAAATCACCCGAGCTCTTGCTGCCGAAGTATTGAATGAATTGGGAAATTCGGAACCGGCCGATTGACTGTCACAGATCCGTCGTGAAACTGATATAATTGCCGTCGCGATTGAAAACGGGGTAAGCGGACCATGGACAGCGCAGTCGCAGAACATCAGGAACTCACTCCGGAAACCAACGACAACGTGCCCCGGCTGGAAGAGTTGCTGGCAAGCCCCGAGCGCTTCATCAACCGCGAATTCTCCTGGCTGCAGTTCAACCGCCGTGTCCTGGAAGAGACGCTGAATACCGAACATCCGCTGCTCGAGCGCGTCCGCTTCCTGTCGATTTCGGCAGCCAACCTCGACGAGTTCTTCATGGTGCGCGTCGCCGGCCTCGAGGGCCAGGTGCGCCAGAACATCGCCATCCGCAGCCCCGACGGCAAGACACCGGCCGAACAGCTCGATTCGATCCTGCAGGAGATCGACCATCTGCAGATGGAGCAGCAGGCTTCGCTCGCCGTGCTGCAGCAGTATCTCGCCAAGGAAGACATTCTGATCGTGCGCCCGGGCGCCCTGAGTGATGCAGACCGGCAGTGGCTGGCGGCCGAATTCGAACAGGCGATCTTCCCGGTGTTGACGCCGCTATCCATCGATCCGGCCCATCCGTTCCCCTTCATTCCCAATCTCGGTTTTTCGATCGGGCTGCAGCTCGTCAGCAAGAACGGCCGCGAGCCGATGACGGCGCTGCTGCGCCTGCCGCCAGCGCTCGACCGCTTCGTCCGCCTAACTGATGACGGGAACACAATCCGCTACATCACGCTGGAAGACGTCGCCAACATCTTCATCCACCGTCTCTATCCGGGCTATGAGGTGCAGGGTTCCGGTACGTTCCGCGTCATCCGCGACAGTGATATCGAAGTCGAGGAAGAGGCCGAGGATCTCGTGCGCTTTTTCGAAACGGCACTGAAGCGGCGCCGCCGCGGCAAGGTCATCCGCATCGAGACCGATTCCGAAATGCCGGCCTCGCTGCGTCAGTTCGTCGTGCAGGCACTGAGCATCCCCGACAATCGCGTCGCCGTTCTGCCGGGGCTGCTGGCGCTGAACACTCTGTCGGAGATCACCAAGGCGCCGCGCGACGATCTCCGGTTTCAGCCCTACAATGCGCGATTTCCCGAGCGCGTCCGCGAACATGCCGGCGACTGCTTCGCCGCCATCCGTGAGAAGGACATGGTCGTCCACCACCCGTATGAATCCTTCGACGTGGTGGTCCAGTTCCTTCTCCAGGCTGCGCGCGATCCTGACGTTCTGGCGATAAAGCAGACGCTTTACCGCACCTCGAACGACAGCCCGATCGTCCGCGCTCTGGTCGACGCCGCTGAAGCCGGTAAGTCGGTGACAGCACTGGTGGAGCTTAAGGCTCGCTTCGACGAAGAGGCGAATATCCGCTGGGCGCGCGATCTCGAACGCGCCGGCGTGCAGGTCGTATTCGGTTTCATCGAGCTCAAGACCCACGCCAAGATGTCGATGATCGTCCGCCGCGAGGAAGGCAAGCTCAGAACCTATTGTCACTTGGGAACCGGTAACTACCATCCGATCACCGCCAAGATCTATACGGATCTCTCCTATTTCACCTGCAATTCCGTCATCGCCCATGACATGGCTAATATCTTCAACTTCATCACCGGCTACGGCGAACCTGAAGAGGGCATGCAGCTCGCCGTCTCGCCTTATACGTTGCGCTCGCGTATCCTGCGTCACATCGAGGAAGAGATTCAGCATGCCAGGAACGGCGCGCCGGCGGCGATCTGGATGAAGATGAACTCGCTAGTCGACCCCGACATCATCGATGCGCTCTATCGCGCCAGCCATGCCGGCGTCGAAATCGATCTCGTCGTGCGCGGCATCTGCTGCCTGCGTCCGCAGGTGCCCGGTCTCTCGGAGAAGATCCGAGTCAAATCGATCGTCGGCCGCTTCCTCGAGCACAGCCGCATCTTCTGCTTCGGCAACGGCTATGGCCTGCCTTCCGACAAGGCGCTGGTCTACATCGGCTCGGCCGACATGATGCCGCGAAATCTCGACCGCCGCGTCGAGACCATGGTTCCGCTGACGAATCCGACTGTTCATGAGCAGGTCTTGTCACAGATTATGCTCGGCAACGTGATTGACAATCAACAAAGCTACGAGATATTGCCCGACGGTACGTCGCGGCGCATGGAAGTGCGCAGGGGCGAGGAGCCGTTCAATGCGCAGCAGTATTTCATGACCAATCCGAGCCTGTCAGGCCGTGGTGAAGCTCTGAAATCAAGCGCGCCGAAACTGATCGCCGGCCTGCTCGAAGGCCGCAACAACAAGTAAAACTGGACCATATGGTTGAATCTGAAGCCCAGGGGCGCCTTCCAGGGATCGCCCCGGTCTCCGTCGTCGACATCGGATCGAATTCCATTCGTCTTGTCGTCTACGAAGGCCTGTCCCGTTCGCCTACGATCCTCTTCAACGAAAAGGTCCTCTGCGGCCTCGGCAAAGGCATAGCCGTCACCGGCAAGATGGATGAAGAGGGCGTCGCTCGGGCTCTGGCGGCGCTCCACCGTTTCAAGGCCCTATCCGATCAGGCGCGGGCCGCCACCATGTATGTGCTGGCGACGGCCGCCGCCCGTGAGGCGAGCAACGGCCCCGATTTCATCCATCAGGCCGAGACGATCCTGCAGCGCCACGTCCGGGTGCTCTCGGGCGAGGAGGAGGCTCGCTTCGCCTCGCTCGGCATCATCAGCGGTTTCTTCAATCCTGACGGCATTGCCGGCGACCTCGGCGGCGGCTCTCTTGAATTGATCGACATCAAGGGCAAGGAGGTCGGCAAGGGCATTACGCTGCCGCTCGGCGGTTTGCGCCTGTCGGAATATGCCGGCGGTTCTCTTTCCAAAGCGCGTGACTTCGCCCGCAAGCAGCTGAAGACGGCAAAGCTTTTGACGAACGGCGAGGGGCGCACCTTCTACGCCGTCGGCGGCACCTGGCGAAACATCGCCAAGCTGCACATGGAGATCACCAATTATCCGCTGCACATGATGCAGGGTTATGAGGTATCGCTCGAAGCGATGATGCTGTTCCTCGATCAGGTGGCCACCGCGCGCGATTCCAAGGAACCGGCCCTTCAGGCGGTCTCCAAGCATCGCCGTTCGCTGCTGCCTTTCGGCGCCATCGCCATGAAGGAAGTCTTGAGCGTCATGAAGCCGTCGGTGATTTCCTTCTCGGCGCAGGGCGTGCGCGAGGGATATCTCTATTCGCTGTTGTCTGAGGCCGAGCGCCGCGCCGACCCGCTGCTGGCCGCTGCAGGCGAATTGGCGATCCTGCGTGCCCGTTCGCCGGAGCATGCCCGCGAACTGGCGGAATGGACCGGCCGCATGATGCCCTTGTTCGGCGTCCAGGAAACCGAAGAGGAAAGCCGTTATCGTCAGGCCGCCTGTCTGCTTGCCGATATCAGCTGGCGCGCCCATCCCGACTATCGCGGCCTGCAGGCGCTGAACGTCATCGCCCACTCCTCCTTCGTCGGCATCAGCCATCCAGGCCGCGCCTTCATCGCGCTCACCAATTATTACCGTTTCGAGGGCCTGCATGACGACGGCGCCACCGGTCCGCTGGCGCAGATCGCGACCCCTCAGTTCATCGACCGCGCCAAACTGCTCGGCGGCATGCTGCGCGTCGTCTATCTCTTCTCCGCCTCCATGCCCGGCATCGTCAAGAACCTGACCTTCCGCAAATCGTCAAACCCGGACTTCGACCTCGAATTCATCGTACCGCCGGAATATCGCGATTTCGCCGGCGAACGCCTGGACGGCCGCCTGCAGCAGCTGTCGAGGCTGACGAACAAAAGGCTGGCGTTTCGGTTCGAGTAGGTTGATTCGCGGCGGTTGTGCCATGGGGCACCCCCCCTCTGCCCTGCCGGGCATCTCCCCCACAAGGGTGGAGATTGGCAGGAGGTGATCGCTCGGTCCCTTTCCAGCAACCTACTGATGCTAAGCAGTGTTGTATGGCGGAATCGTTGCGCCCAGCCAATCTCCCCACCTGTGGGGGAGATGCCCGGCAGGGCAGAGGGGGGTGCCGCACGGCACGCCCTCAACAACAAGGGCGGCACTGACGCGCCGCCCTCTCAATCTCACATTAGAGCCCCCAATTACTTCGCGTTCAAAAACTCGCCAACTTCAAGCAGGCTGAACTCGTTGTCATCAGCCTTGTCGACGGCGCGGCCGGCCGAGAAGGGCAGGTTGTTGTCGTTACCGATGATGATGTGCGTGGCGTCGACGCGGTCGACGTTTTCGATCGTGACGAACGGCATGTCGTAGACGCCGTCCTTGTTGCCGGCCTTCTTCTTGTTGTCGGGGTCCTGGATGTTCAGGAGGTCGATATAGCCGATCTTGCGGACGGCCTTGCCGACATTGGCGTCGTTGAACTCGATCTTGTAGACGCGCTTCAGCACCGCCGGAGCTTCGAAGCAATCCGGCTTCGGCTGCTTCGGGTCGGCGCAGGCCTTATCGCTGGTGCCGGCGCCGCTGTCGCGCTCGATGACGAGAGCGGTGGAGTCGTCGAGCATGTTGAAATCACCGATCGATACACCCTTGTCTTCGAACGGATAAAGCCAGCTGCGGCCGGTCCACTTCTTGGAGGCAGCGTCGAATTCGATGACGCGGATGGCCGTATGGCCGTCAGCCGTTTCCATTGTGCCGTCATCCTTGTAGATGGCACCTTCGAGCAGGCCGTAGAGCTTGGATCCGTCCTTCGACATGGCAAGGCCTTCGAAGCCGCCCGAGCGCTTCAGGTTGAAGACCGGCATCTTGGCGGCCGGATTGCCCGGCAGCTGGATCAGCGGGTTGTCGGGCGAAAGCACCGGCTTGCCGTCGAGCGTCGTCGGGATCACGTCCGTCAGGCGACCTTCGGTATCGACCTTGAGGATATAGGGACCGAACTCGTCGCCCAGCCAGAAGCCGTCGGCAACCGGCTGGATCGATTCGATGTCGAAGTCGGCACCGGTGAGGTAACGCTTTTCTGTGCCTTCGAGCACGATCGGGAAAGGCGCGATCTTGTTTGGATCGGAGAGGAAGAGGTTCTTGACGACCTCAGCCTTGTTGGCAGTCCAGTCGAACTTCATCTGATGCAGGAACAGCATGGAGTCGGAAGAGTTGGCTTTGGAACCGAAGCCGTTGTCCGAGAGCGTCCAGAAGGTCCCGTCGGCCATCGTCTTGATGCCCGAGAAACCCTGGATCGGCTGACCGTCGAACGGAAGCTTGAGGTCCGTCACGCGCGCGCCGTCCTTGCCGGGAACGCTGCCGAGTGCTTCGGTGCGCTTGCGGTCCGGCGTCGTGAACTTGCCGGAATGCTTGAGGAATTCGGGGGCGTCGGCCGGAGCCGGGACCATGGTGTTGGCTGGCAGGATCGCCTGGCCGCCGAGCTTGGCCGGGAACTGCTGCTGGTCGGCCGAAACGGGGCCGGCAATCAGGATGAAAAGCGATACGGAAGCAGAAAGGACGTTCTTCATAATTTCCCCACGGAGCGGATGCGAATAGCTTCCGCTTAACAGGGCTTCCGTGTCAGCGAATTGACGGTTGGGTGAAGCTTTGGTGACGGCTGATAAATGGACTTGCTCAGCCGTGCAGAACGACTGCGGGCGTGTTCAGAACGGTCACCGCACGCGAGGACAGCGCCATGACGCCGAGTGCCTGGCCGCGTCCCTTGACGGCATGGATCCCGAGATCTTCGCAAGAAATGTCGTCGGGAAAAGTCATGCGCCGGGCCAGCTCCGCCGAGATCAGCACCTGCCGGTTCAGGCTGCGGCAGAGCGTCTCCAGCCGGGCGGTCGTATTCACCGTATCGCCGAAATAGCTGATCTTGTGGTGATCGACGCCCACTTCCGCCGTGATGATCTCGCCGCCATGAAGGGCAACGCGAAGCTTCGGCACCTGACCGTATTTTTTCCGCCAGCCGGCGGCATTGGCTTCGATATCGGCGAGAATATCGAAGATGCAGCGAACACAGCGCGCATCCTTGACGCCGCGGGCAAGCGGCCAGGTAATGATCGCCGCATCGCCGACATAGTCGTTGATCATGCCCTTGTGGCGCCGCACCGGTTCCGCGAAGGTCGCAAACAGCGAGCTCAGCAGCTGCTGTGCTCTGAGGTCGCCATGCTTTTCGGCAAAAGCAGTCGAATCGACGAGGTCGATGAAGAGGAAGACACGCTCTTCCTTGACCGGATTGCGATAGCGGCTGATGAGCATGCTGACGAATACTTCGCGGCCGAGCAATTCCCGCACGCGCAGGATGAAGATCAGTGCCGAGCAGACGGCAAGCGCATAGAGGAAGACCTCGAACGGCATGATGACGAGGTCGACGAGCGACGACGGCGTCAGCATGCCGAGCGACCAGAGCAGGAGGCCGGCGCAGGCGAAGCCGATGCTCATCAGGATCTCGTAGATCACCAGTTCCGTGATGATGAACAGGAAGGTCGGCAGCCTCTGGATGCGTCGGTAGAGGGTACGAAACAGAACTTTGCGCTCGAAGGCGAGAATCGGCATGCCGATAAAGAGCGCGAAGATCGCCCCGATGACCGGCGTCTGATTGGAGTAGAACATCAGATCGTAGACGACGCCGCTGGCAGCCAGCACGATCGCGATCAAGATCCAGTTCTGCGTTGGAGATATTTCCCGCATGCCGCCTCTTCGCCTGAGGTTTCCTCCAGTCATTGTTTCAGCTGGGAAAAAAGCGTCAAGCGAATTCGATTTGGTTTCAGAGGCTGACGGTTTCAACCTTTCGGCCGGCGAAACGCAGCCCGATCTGACCCTGGATCAGCTGCAGCGCCGGCTCGCCGAAAAGATCGCGCCGCCAGCCGTGCAGGGCAGCGACATCGGCCTTCTCGCCATCGGCGGCAATCTTGTCGAGATCCTCGCTGTTGGCGATCACCTTCGGCGCCACGCCATGTTTTTCCGAGATCAGCTTCAGCAGCACCTTCAAGAGTTCGACGGCGGCAGCTGCGCCCTCCGGGGCCTGTGCCTGACGAGGCACATGTGGCATCTCGGCTTTCGGAAGGGCGAGCGCCGCATTGACCGCCTCGATGACCGCCGTCCCGGCGGCCGAGCGCTCCCAACCCTTCGGAATGGTGCGCAAGCGGCCGAGGGCTTCGGAATCCTTAGGCTGCTGCTGGGCGACCTCGTAGATCGCATCGTCCTTCAAGACGCGCGAACGCGGCACATTGCGGGCCCGCGCCTCGCGCTCACGCCAGGCGGCGACATATTTCAGGATCGCCAGCTCCTGCGGCTTGCGCAGGCGCATCTTCAGACGCTGCCAGGCGTCGTCGGGATGCATGTCGTAGGTTTCACGCGCCTCGAGAATGTCCATTTCCTCGCGCAGCCACGACGTGCGGCCTTCGCGATCGAGCTCGGCCTTCAGCGACAGGTAGACGTCGCGCAGATGCGTGACGTCGGCCAGCGCATATTCGAGCTGCTTTTCGGAGAGCGGCCGGCGGCTCCAGTCGGTGAAGCGCGACGACTTGTCGATATGGACATTCTTGATGCGGCTGACCAGCTGGTCGTAGGAGACGCTGTCGCCGAAACCGCAGACCATGGCCGCGACCTGCGTGTCGAAGATCGGATGCGGAATGAGATTGCCGCGATTGAAGATGATTTCGATGTCCTGACGTGCCGCGTGAAAGACCTTCAACACCTTCGTGTCGGCCATCAGCTCGAAGAAGGGGGCGAGGTCGATGCCCTTCGCCAGCGGATCGACGAGAACTTCCAATGTCGGGCTTGCCATTTGGATCAGGCAGAGCTCCGGCCAAAAGGTCGTCTCACGCAGGAATTCGGTGTCGATGGTGATGAAGTCGGACTTGGCCAGCTCTTTGCAGGCGGCCGCCAAATCGGCGGTGGTTTCGATCATATCAATTCATTCGCAAGGAAAAGGTTGGTTGAACCTTCCTTCTCCTTTCGCTTCGATATGTCAATACAACAGCACAGGCTTCGGGCATTGCTGAAGAAGAATCACGTCCAAACTGAGGCAAGGCGAATGCTTCAGCTCACTCTGATATAGCTGGTCATTCCCGTCTTCTGATGTTCGATGATATGGCAATGCAGCACCCAGTCGCCGGCATTGTCGGCGACAAGGGCCAATTGCACCTTCTCATCCGGCTGGACGAGGTAAGTATCGGACACCAGCGGCATCACCTCGCGCGTCGAGGAGGAGATCACCGTGAAACTCATTCCGTGCAGGTGGATCGGATGCGCGTGCGGCGTGGTGTTCTCGAGGTTGAAGACATAGCTCCTGCCGAGCTTCAGTTCCGCCAGCGGCGCCGTCGGATCGGGCGTGTCTCCGGGCCACGGCACCTTGTTGATCGCCCAGAAGCTGTAGCCGAGCGTGCCGCAGATGCTCTCCACGGCGGCATTTTCCGCAGTGGCGCTCAACACCAGCGGGATCTGTTCGGCAGCGGAAAGATCGGCCTTCGGAACAGGATTTTGGCCAAGAGGCCCGAGATCGCCGATATCGCGCTTCAGCGATGCTCCGACCGCACGCAGGCTGGCGATCGTCTTCGGGGCGGTGCCGCGGATATCTTCCAGTGTCGCGACGGCGCCTTCATCGTCCGGCATGCGCACCACAAGATCGAGCCGCTGGCCCGGCCCGATCTGCAGGAGGTCGAGAGGGAAGCGTTTCGGCACCGGATTGCCGTCGATGGCGATAACGGTCGCATCGGCGCCCGCCATCTTCAGCGAGAAGATGCGCGTCACGTCGGTGATGGCAATGCGCAGCCGCACCAGCCCGCCGGCCGGCGCATCATATTGCGGCTCCCGGCGCCAGTTGGCCGTGCGCACCGTGCCGTAGGTGCCGCTCTTGGCAGCGTCGCGCGGCCGGAAGGGCGCGATGAACTGCCCGTCGCCTCCGAGCCGCCAGTCGCGCAGATTGAGCAGCACCTCCGCGTCGAACTCCGGATCGGCCGGATCCTCGACGACGAGCATGCCGGTCATGCCGTGTCCCATCTGCGTCAGCGTGTTGCAATGCGGATGATACCAGAAGGTGCCGGCATCGGGCGGCGTGAAGACATAGTCGAAGCTGTCGCCGGTATAGATATAGGGCTGCGTCACGAAGGGCACGCCATCCATGCGGTTGTCGATGCGAAGCCCGTGCCAATGGATCGTGGTCGGCTCATCGAGCCCGTTTTTCAGCCTTGCCGCGTAGGGCCGCCCCTTGGTCATCCTCAGAGCCGGCGGCATGCCGTCATGGCCCCAGCTCATGACATCTCTGGTCGGACCCGCCTCGGTCAGCAAGGCCTCCGTTTTCACAGCCGTCAGCAGCTGCGGTTCCGGCGCCGCCTCGGCAAGCCCGAATTTGCCGGCAACGGCGATGCCGGCGCCATAGGCGCCGGCGACGGCGGATGCCTTCAGAAGGTTGCGGCGGGTCAGCAGAGGCATGCAGAGGCTCCAGGACGAGAATGCCGATCCTTCTAAAGTTGAGCCGCATCTTCATCAATACGGGAAACGCGGCCAAACTGCCGCAGCCTGCGGGTCGCAGCCTCGCCATAAACGCATGCCAAACCCAGGGGCGGGGCGCGCTAAGCCTTGACAAATCGGAGCGTCCATGCGCTTTTCCGCCCGATTTTCTTGTCGGCGCGGGAGGGTCTTAGAACCCCTGCTGCCGTCTTCAGCCACATGCCAGGATTTGAGATCATGCATCGCTACCGCAGCCACACATGCGCCGCCCTCCGCAAGACGGATGTCGGCTCGACCGTCCGCATCGCCGGCTGGGTCCATCGCGTTCGCGACCATGGTGGCGTTCTCTTCATCGATCTTCGCGACCATTACGGCATCACCCAGGTCGTCGCCGACCCGGATAGCCCCGCCTTCAAGACGGCGGAAACCGTGCGTGGCGAATGGGTCATCCGCATCGACGGCCTCGTCAAGGCCCGTACCGAAGACACCGTCAACAAGACCATGGCGACCGGCGAAATCGAGCTCTACGCGCAGGAAATCGAAGTGCTCTCCGCCGCCAAGGAATTGCCGCTGCCGGTGTTCGGCGAACCCGACTATCCGGAAGACGTTCGCCTCAAGTATCGCTTCCTCGATCTTCGCCGCGAAACCCTGCACAAGAACATCGTCAAGCGCACCCAGGTGATTTCGGCCATGCGCCGTGAAATGAGCGGCGCGGGCTTCACCGAGTATAGCACGCCGATCCTGACGGCCTCCTCGCCGGAAGGCGCGCGCGACTTCCTCGTGCCGAGCCGTATTCACCCCGGCACCTTCTACGCCCTGCCGCAGGCGCCGCAGCAGTACAAGCAGCTCTTGATGGTCGCAGGTTTCGACCGCTACTTCCAGATTGCGCCGTGCTTCCGTGACGAAGACCCGCGCGCCGATCGGCTGCCGGGCGAATTCTACCAGCTCGACCTCGAAATGAGCTTCGTCACCCAGGAAGACGTCTGGAACACGATGGGTCCGCTGATGACCAAGGTGTTCGAGGAGTTTGCCGAAGGCAAGCCGGTCACCAAGGAATGGCCGCGCATCCCCTATGACGAGGCGATCCGCAAATACGGCTCCGACAAGCCTGATCTGCGCAACCCGATCGTCATGGAAGCGGTGACCGAGCATTTCGCCGGTTCCGGCTTCAAGGTCTTCGCCGGCATGATCGCCTCCAACCCGAAGGTCCAGATCTGGGCGATCCCGGCCAGAACGGGCGGCTCGCGCGCTTTCTGCGACCGCATGAACACCTGGGCGCAGAGCCAGGGCCAGCCGGGCCTCGGCTACATCTTCTGGCGCAAGGAAGGTGAGAAGCTCGAAGGCGCCGGACCGCTTGCCAAGAACATAGGCGAGGAGCGCACCGATGCAATCCGGACCCAGCTCGGTCTCGGTGACGGCGACGCCTGCTTCTTCGTCGCCGGCGAGCCGGAAAAATTCTATAAGTTTGCGGGCGAGGCCCGCACCAAGGCCGGCGAAGAGCTCAACCTCGTCGACCGCGACCGCTTCGAACTCTGCTGGATCGTCGACTTCCCCTTCTTCGAATGGAGCGAGGAAGAGAAGAAGGTCGATTTCGCCCATAACCCGTTCTCGATGCCGCAGGGTGGCCTCGACGCACTGCAGAACCAGGATCCTTTGACGATCAAGGCCTTCCAGTATGACGCCGTCTGCAACGGCTTCGAGATCGCCTCGGGTTCGATCCGCAACCAGTCGCCGGAAACCATGGTTGCCGCCTTCGAGAAGATCGGCCTCAGCCAGCAGGACGTCGAGGACCGCTTCGGCGGCCTCTACCGCGCCTTCCAGTATGGCGCGCCCCCGCATGGCGGCGCTGCCTTCGGCATCGACCGCATCATCATGCTGCTCGTCGGCGCGAAGAACCTGCGCGAAATCTCGCTCTTCCCGATGAACCAGCAGGCCCAGGATCTGCTGATGGGCGCGCCGAGCCCGGCAACGCCGACGCAGTTGCGCGAGCTCGCGATCCGGCCGATCCCGCCGGTCAAGAAGGACTGAGTTCGGATCATTGTCGAATGAGAAAGCCCGGCGATCGCAATCGCCGGGCTTTTCATTTGTGCCAATGCCTGCATATGCCGGAAATAGAAAGGCTCGGCAGCGGAACTGCCGAGCCTGCTCCCATGAAGAAAGCCAAGCGGTCAGTCGTTGGCCGAAACCTTGACTCCGAGCACCTGCGGCAGCGTGTTCGGAGCGCCCATGGCAGCACCGACGATCGTCGGGAACGGCACCGGCTTTTCGGGAGCGGCCTTGACGGTCAGGCTCTTCGGGTCGTCGAGGAAGGTGTTGACCGCGGCCGAAACGGCGTTCTGCAGTTCCGGGATATTAAGCTGCGCCAGCATGATCGGCGTCATCGCCTTCAGCGAATCCGCCATCTGCTTGCCGGACATGTTCTGCTGCGAACCCGCATAATCCAGCGCACGCTTGGTGATCGACGCATCTTCGAAACGCACCTGTGCGGCCTCGAAGGACAGCTGCTGCATCAGGCCGAGCATGGCAAGGCCGAGCGCCTGCTGCGACTGTTCCTTGTTTGGATTGGCTTCGGATTCCTTCATCGCATCCTGCATCGATTTCATGAAAGCCATCGTGTAACCCGAGATCTTGAAGCCAAGATTCAGCTTGCCGATGTTGGTGAAGTCGAAGGCGAATTCCGAAATATCGATCGTGCCGGGGGCGAGTTCCCAGGCGCCCTTCATGGTAATATCGCCCTGGACGTGCTGCAGGGCGAGCTTCTCGATCGCGTCCTTGCTCTGCGCGTCTTCGGCCTTGCTGAGATCGGCCTTCATGCTTTTGAAGGCGCCGTCGAAATCGAAGCCGGATTCGTCTTCGCGCAGCGTCAGGTTCATGTCGGTTTGGAGCAGCGAGAACACTTCCGCACCGTCCTTGACCACCTTCAGCGGGCCGGTATGGGCGGTTTCGTAAAGCATCATGGTATCGAGCGTATCGCCGCCAGCCGTTGCCGGCACGGAGATGCCGCCGAGCGTCAGCTCCTGCGCCGTCACGGTCACGCCGTCTTGGGTCTTGTTGATGTCGGGGAAGGCAGCTTCTTCGATGTAATAGCCGCCGTCCTCGTCTTCTTCGACGCCGGAAAGGGTGATTTCGCCGATGGGCAGGCTTTCGCCGCCGGTCGGCTTGAGGGTGACATTCTTCAAGGTCACGGTCGTGCCGTCGATGTCGATGTTCTCAGCTGCAATGGTCCCGCCCTGTGCGGCATAAGCGGCATTGATCTTGTTCAGCAGATCGGTGCCATCGAAAGCGAAGGCCGAGCCGGCGAGCGAGAAAAAGGCGGCGCCCGACAGCATCAGCCGCGTTGTCCGGTAAAAGTTCATGGGTGATTCCTCTGGTGGCGTGTGGCGGTTCTAAAATCTGCAGTTACGCTACTACGGATTGGGCCCGCTTTATATTTACGGACTTCTAAATTTCCGTTGAAAGGAACGGCAAACGAAGTCCAAATTGCGGCGGAACGTTTGTCTCATCCTTTGATGTCGGTGCCAAGACTTCATCCACAGCTGCAATGGCCCGGATTCCTTGCCCGCCGGCCACTTCTGGGCTAGTCAGAACCCATGGGACAAGAGATTTTGCCGCCCTCCGGCGGAGACGACGACAACATCCAGCCGGTCGACCTCAAGGCGGCGCTCGAGCAGCGCTATCTCGCCTATGCGCTGTCGACCATCATGCATCGCGCGCTGCCTGACGTGCGCGACGGGCTGAAGCCCGTCCATCGCCGCATCGTCTATGCCATGAACGAGATGGGGCTGAGGCCGACCTCGGCCTTCCGCAAATGCGCCAAGATCGTCGGCGAGGTGATGGGTAACTACCACCCGCACGGCGACCAGTCGATCTATGACGCGCTTGCCCGTCTCGCCCAGGATTTCTCGCAGCGCTACACGCTGGTCAACGGCCAGGGCAATTTCGGCAATATCGATGGCGACAGCCCCGCCGCCATGCGTTACACCGAATCGAAGATGACGGCGGTCTCCGAACTGCTGCTCGAAGGCATCGATCAGGACGCCGTCGATTTCCGCGACACCTACGACGAATCGAATTCTGAGCCGGTTGTGCTTCCTGGCGCCTTCCCGAACCTGCTCGCCAACGGCTCCTCCGGCATCGCCGTCGGCATGGCGACCTCGATCCCATCGCACAATGCCCACGAGCTTTGCGACGCCGCCCTGCATCTGATCAAACATCCGGATGCGACCGTCGAAAAGCTTGTCGAGTTCGTCCCCGGCCCGGATTTCCCCACAGGCGGCATCATCATCGACAGCCGCGACAGCATCATCGAGAGCTACCGCACCGGCCGCGGCGGTTTCCGCGTGCGGGCGAAATGGCAGACCGAGGATCTCGGCCGCGGCGGCTATCAGATCGTCATTACCGAAATTCCCTTCCAGGTGCAGAAGTCGCGGCTGATCGAAAAGATCGCCGAGCTGCTGATCGCCCGCAAGCTGCCGCTGTTGGAAGATATCCGCGATGAATCGGCCGAGGACATCCGAGTCGTCCTGGTGCCGAAGTCGCGCAGTGTCGATCCGACGATCCTGATGGAATCGATGTTCAAGCTGACGGAGCTCGAAAGCCGCTTCCCGCTCAACATGAACGTCCTGTCCATGGGACGCATCCCCAAAGTCATGGCACTGAACGAGGTGCTCAAGGAATGGCTGGACCACCGCCGCGAGGTCCTGCAGCGCCGGTCGCGCTTCCGTCTGGCCGCAATCGAAAAACGTCTTGAAATCCTCGGCGGTCTTCTGATTGCCTACCTCAACATCGACGAGGTGATCCGGATCATCCGCGAGGAAGACGAGCCGAAGCCCGTCATGATGGCGCGATGGGATCTGACCGACAATCAGGTCGAGGCGATCCTCAACATGCGGCTGCGCGCCTTGCGCAAGTTGGAAGAGTTCGAGATTCGCAAGGAGTTCGATGAACTCACCAAGGAAAAGAGCGAGATCGAGGCGCTGCTTGCTTCCGACGACAAGCAGTGGCAGACGGTTGCCTGGGAAATCGGCGAGGTGAAGAAGAAATTCGCCAAGGCGACCGAGGTCGGCCGCCGCCGCACCCAGTTCGCCGAAGCGCCTGAGGCCGATGAAGAGGCGATCCAGCAGGCGATGATCGAGAAGGAACCGATCACCGTCGTCATTTCCGAAAAGGGCTGGATCCGCGCCCTGAAGGGCCACATCGCCGACACGGCGACGCTGACCTTCAAGGAAGGCGACGGCTTGAAAATGGCCTTCCCGGCGCAGACGACCGACAAGATCCTGATCGTCACGACAGGCGGCAAGGCCTTCACGCTCGGTGGCGACAAGCTGCCGGGCGGTCGCGGCCATGGCGAACCGTTGCGTATCATGGTCGACATGGACAACGACCAGGCGGTGCTGACCGCCTTCGTCCAAGATTCCTCGCGCAAGCAACTGATCGTCTCGACGGCCGGCAATGGCTTCGTCGTTCCAGAGGCGGAGCTGGTCGCCAATACGCGCAAAGGCAAGCAGATCATGAATGTCGCGCTGCCGGAGGAAACGCAGCTGCTGGTGCCGGTTAGCGGCGATCATGTCGCCGTCGTCGGCGAAAACCGCAAGCTGCTGGTCTTCCCGCTCGCGCAGGTGCCGGAAATGTCGCGTGGTAAGGGCGTGCGCCTGCAGCGCTACAAGGATGGCGGCATTTCCGACGTCCGCTGCTTCGCGATCTCAGACGGCCTCGTCTGGGAAGACAGCGCAGGCCGCACCTTCACGAAGAGCAAGGACGAGCTCGCCGAATGGCTGGGCGACCGCGCCAGCGCCGGCCGCACCGTACCGAAGGGCTTCCCGCGCAGCGGCAAATTTGCCGGCTGAGGCTTTACAGCGCTGCGCGCCTGTTCAGGTGCGCAAAGGACTGCCGTAACACCTTGATTTTCTGTCGAATTAAATTCCGCGCTCGGCTCTTGGCGGGCGCGGGAACTTCTCTATCTCATTGCTGTTATCAAAAATAAGAGAAGGCCGGTTGCGTGGGCGGACGGAACGGCTGTGGTTCGTTGCGCTTCGGGAAGGCGCGCGTGCCCCTACCGGAGGAAAATCGATGCCCGCCAGCACCATCAAATTGCATGTCAGCCAGACCTACAAGGCCCCGCCCGCTGTGGTCTACGACGCCTGGCTTAACCCCGAAATTGCCCGCCGCTTCCTGTTTGCGACCGATGATGGTCACGTCATCCGTGCCGATATCGATCCGCGCGTCGGCGGCCGTTTCTTCGTCGTCGACCGCCGCCCGACCGGCGACGCCTTCCATCAGGGCGTCTTCCTGGAATTGAAGCGCCCGCAACGCATGGTCTTCAGCTTTTCCGTCGAGGAGCACGACCACAATTGCGATCGCGTCGAAATCGACATCGAGCCTCTCGGCGGCGGCAGCCGCCTGACATTGACTCACGAAATGTGCGCCGAATGGGCCGCACACGAGGAGAAAACACGGCAAGGCTGGGCACATGTCGTCGAAGCGCTCGGCAGGGAACTGGAACAGCAGCAGTTGAAGGCTACCGGTTGAGCGGCAGGCTGAAGTCACGCAGAAAGCGCGTCGCACCTTCCTCGTCAATCTCGCCGGCGGCGATGGCAAGGACGAAAGCGTAGAGATTGGCGTCGGTGGTCTCCATCTCGTAGCCATTTTCGAGAAGGAATACACCGGCGGTGACGATCGCGATGCGCTTGTTGCCGTCGACGAATGCGTGGTTGCGGGCGAGGCCGAAAAGATACGCTGCGGCGAGTTCGATGACATCGTCGCAACCGTGATTGGCCTGATGCATCGGCCGGCCGAGGGCGGATTCCAAAGCGCCCTCGTCACGCAACCCGGCAAGCCCGCCGAAGCGCTCGATCTGCATTGTCTGCAGAGTCTCCACCAATGGCTTTGTCAGGAATTTGAAGGCCATTATTCGGCCAGCCTCTTCAAAGCGACTTTATACTTGTCCATGAAATGTCGTGCCGCCTCGAGCTGACGAGACAAATCTTCGTCAGCCGGCCTCAAATTGATGCCGCCGTTTTCCATTTGCAGTTCCAGCGAGTCGCCTGTTTTTAATCCGAGGCGATCGAGAACCTCTTTGGGGATGATGACACCCTCGGAATTGCCGATCTTACGGATCGTGACGTTCATCGCTCTGTCCTCTGTGGTAACGCCGTTATAACACGGTGCCGAGCGGGCGACAACGTCACATCGAGACTTGCATGATGCTCTTCCGCCGCGCCATCCAGAGGGAATGCGCGGCGATTGTCGCCGTCAGGATGCCGCCGCCGACGAGCGTCGTCGTTACGGGCGTTTCGGCAAAAATCAGCCAGACCCAGATCGGCGCGAGCACCGTTTCCAAGAGATAGAACATGCCGACTTCAGGCGCGGACAGATAACGTGGCCCTGTCGCCAGGCACCAGAAGGCGACCGGCATCACGATGGCGCCGTTGAGGAGGATCCAGCCTGGATGGGCGATGGCAAGCCCTGAGGGCAGAGCCTGCGTGAGGCCGAGTACAGCCGGCAGGATGGCGGCAAGCAGCGGCACGAAGCCCATTTTCCGGCGCGAGGCACGCCCGACCGTAATGGCTGCGGCAAGAATGAGCGCGCTGAGAAGCGCCATGGCGTCGCCAAAAACATGGCCGCTGGAAAGTCCTTCGCTCACGATCAATCCGACGCCGAGGACCATGAACAGCATGGCGACCAGCGTTGCGGCCGGGGGCTTCTCCTTGAGGAAAATCCAGGAAAGAAGAGCCCCGAACATCGGGTTGAAGGCGACGATGAAGACGACATTGGCGGTGGCCGTGTTGAAGACGGCCAGCACGAAGGTGAGGGAAGAGAGACCGTAGAGCAGACCGGCGATCAGACCGGGTCGCCCTGGAACGAGCACCGGCCATTTGCCCGATACAAGGCGCATTGCTCCTAATATGACGAGCGTGGCGACAACCGTTGCTGCGCTCCGCACTCCGAGAATCGACCAGATGTCGCCGTCGCCAAGGCGAACGAGCGGGATATCCATGGAAAGCGCCAGCCCGCCGATCGCCGTCAGCAACAGGCCTTTCCGATGATCGGAAAGAGCAGTGGGGAACATTTAGAGCCTTTCCTGGTCAGATTGAAGCATTCTGTTGGCTCAAACGGAGTCGGATTGGTCGATCGGCCGGCGCGCGTCGTAGCTAAGCTCTACGGCCAAGACGGCCGGTCGATCAGCCGGCCCGTTTCAGCCAACCCTCCCGCAGATTTGCCTGGCAAATCTGCAAGACTCCAGAATCGCCGGACGCACTTGTCGCTTCGCCGCGGCGAAGCGGTGCGGCCGGTGGGCGGGCATCTTTCCTCCAGGATCAAAGGCGATCGGCTCGGACGTACCTGGGGGTATGCCCGTCGCCAATCGCCTTTGCCCTGGCGAAAACCTGCTCCGGCAGAATGCTTCAAACTGACCAGGAAAGGCTCTAATCGTGGGTGCTTTCGGGCATGGAGGAGGGGTCGAAACGTTCCCAGCCGCGCGGGGTCAGATGCTCCTGCGGCTGGAAACGGGTCTTATAGTCCATTTTCCGTGATCCCTGAACCCAATAGCCGAGGTAGACATGCGGCAGACCGAGCGCTTTCGTGCGCCTGACATGGTCGAGAATCATGAACGTGCCGAGCGAACGCCGCTCGAGCGCCGGATTGAAGTAGGAATAGACCATCGACAGGCCGTCGCTCATCGTGTCGGTCAGTGCGGCGGCAAGCAGCTCGCCCTTCGGCCGCTCCTCCAGCCCGGAGCCTTCCTCGCGCCGGCGGTATTCGATGATTCGCGTGTTCACATGCGTGTCTTCCACCATGATCGCATAATCGAGCACGGTCATGTCGGACATGCCGCCCTGCTGGTGCCGGAAATCGAGATAGCGCCGGAACAGTGAATATTGCTCGCTGGAAGGCTGGGCTGCGAATTCGGTGGCGATGACGTCGGAATTGGCGGCAAGCGCCCGTTTCATCGATTTCGTCGGTTCGAATTCCTGAGCAAGAATCCGCACGGAAACGCAGGCGCGACAGGATTCGCAGGCCGGGCGGTAAGCGATGTTCTGCGAGCGGCGGAACCCGCCCTGGGTGAGGATGTCGTTCATTTCGGCGGCCCGCGGGCCGACCAGATGGGTGAAGACCTTGCGCTCCATCTCATGCGGCAGATACGGACACGCAGCCGGAGCCGTCAGATAAAACTGCGGGGATGGCGTCGTCTGCGTATTCATGTGTCGCGGAAATTTCCTTGTCGAGACAGTGCCGTTTTCTGACAGCATGACCTAAGAATAGAAAACGTCAACAGCGCGGCGGTCTTCGCCCTCCATTTCAGTCTTCTAATCTTGGATATGGAGCGTCGTGATCCCCGGTACAGGGGAAGGCGGAGACTTTTTCGTCTCCGCCGCCAGGATCTCAGGCAGGCAGGCCTCAGGCAGTGCGCACAGTCACCGTGCCGACCAGGAGGTCGTGGATGAGACGGCTGCGCTCGATAAACAGGCCGGCAAGGAGGATGAGTGGCGTCAGTACCGAGTTGAGGATCCAGAACAGCGCCAGATGCACGATCGCCGTCAGGAAATCCATCGGCCGGCCGTCGACGCGCACGATCGCGATCCCCATTGCCCGCATGCCGAGCGAAGCCTGGCTCGGCCCGCCGACGGTCAGGCCGAAGTAAAGGCCGGCGACGATGACGAAGAGGGCAGGGTAGAGGAAGAAGCCGAGGCCGAGCGTGACGATCGACAGGAAGAACAGAACGATCGCCGCGGGAATGCACAGCAGTGCCACGATGAGGTAATCGAGGATGAAGGCAAAGACACGGCGGCTCAACACGCCGCTATAGGCGCGCCAGTCCTCCGGTGCGGCATAAAGCGGATTGGGGTTGTAGCTCATCTCAATCTCCTCTCGCAAAAGCGACGCCGCTGATATGGTGTCGGCGGGGCGAAATACAATCATTCGCCCCGAAATCACCTCTTTGCGAGAATTTTCGCCACCTCGACCGCGAAATAGGTGAGAATGCCGTCGCATCCCGCCCGCTTGAACGACAGCAGCGTCTCAAGCATCGCCCGTTCGCCGTCGATCCAGCCGTTCATCGCCGCTGCCTTGATCTGCGAATATTCGCCGGACACCTGGTAGGCGAAGGTTGGCAGGCCGAAGGCCTCCTTCATTCGCCAGCAGATGTCGAGATAGGGCAGGCCGGGCTTGACCATCAGCATGTCGGCGCCTTCCTCGACGTCGAGGGCGGCGTCGCGGATCGCCTCGGTGCCGTTGGCCGGGTCGATATAATAGGTCTTCTTGTCGCCTTTCAGCAGCCCGCCCGTCGAGATCGCCTCGCGATAGGGACCGTAGAAGGCGGAAGCGAATTTCGTCGCATAGCTCATGATGCCGACGCCCTGGTGGCCGGCCGCATCGAGCGCCATGCGGATTGCGCCGATGCGCCCGTCCATCATCTCCGATGGGGCGATGATGTCGGCGCCGGCATCGGCCTGCATCACGGCGGCGCTGGACACCTGATCGACCGTCTCGTCGTTGACGATCTCGCCGTCTCTCAGAATGCCGTCATGGCCATGGCTGGTGAAGGGGTCGAGCGCGACGTCGGTGATGACGCCAATATTGGGCACCGCCTTCTTGATCGCCACTGTCGCCTGATTGATCAGATTGTTGGCCTCGAGACTGTTCGAGCCGGTCTCGTCGCGCAGCTCCATCTCGATATTGGGAAAGGTCGCCAGCGCCGGTATGCCGAGGTCGGCCGCTTCGCGCGCGGCCTCGACGGCTTTGTCGATGCTCATGCGGTTGACGCCGGGCATCGCCGGGATCGGATCGATGATACCGGAGCCCGGAACGATGAAGATCGGCCAGATCAGGTCGTCGACCGTCAGCCGGTTCTCCTGCACCAGCCGGCGCGTCCAGTCTGCCTTGCGATTGCGCCGCATGCGGCGATGGCCGGTGATGTCGTCGACGAGATGCGTCTTATCCTGCATGATATCTATCCCTGGCCCATTCCATTTATCGGAGCGCTCATTATCATGGCGCCCGGAAAATCCAAACCGGACGATTGGCCGCGGCGGAAAAACTGCTTGTAACGATCCGATCCCGAACCGATGTTTGCGCCATGGAAACCGATTCCCCGACAATACCGAAACGCACGCTGGCGGATCTTCTCTTCATCCTCTTCCTGAGGCTGGTGGCCGTATCCTGCTTCTGGTTCGGTCTGCAATATTGGGCGATGCTCGTCGGCTATTCTCTGGTCGGCGCCGGCCGCTTCGATCTTTTGAGCCTGCCGTGGAAGGTGGCGAGCACCAGCCTTGCCGTGCTTTTCCCCGTCGCCTCGCTCGGCCTCTGGCTCACCGTCTCCTGGGGGCCTGTTATCTGGGTGCTTGCCGCAGGCGGGCAGATCCTGATGTATGGTCTGCTGCCTGACATTTTCGGGCCCAACAAGCTGATCATCCTGCTGCATCTCATGGTCGCCGTGGTCTACTGCATTTTCCGCCTGTTGCTCTGGCTGGAAAAGCGCCGGCACCGCCGCCAGGTAAGTGTTGATTTACCCTGAGACAACGTGGAGTTTCCGGTAAGGCTCCATTAAGCCTGCGGTTTAAGTCGAATTTTATATGTATTCGATAGGGTCTCACTCAAGGCGGGAAGAAAACGACACCGCCAAACAAACAGTGAGGCAGTCAATATGAACACGAAAATCAAGCCGCAGGCGGTATCCAACTTCCGTGACCAGCAGGATCAGGGCATCCGTGATCTTTACATGGAATCCCTTCATCTTGTCGAACGTCTTCACCGCCGTCTTCTCGACGTCATCAAAGACGAGTTCGACCGTCAGGGTCGCAGCGACGTCAACGCCATCCAGGCGCTGCTCCTTTTCAACATCGGCAATTCCGAGCTGACCGCCGGCGAGCTGCGCTCGCGGGGTTACTATCTCGGCTCCAACGTTTCCTACAACGTCAAGAAGCTGGTCGACCTCGGCTTTATCAACCACCAGCGCTCCCGTATCGACCGCCGCTCGGTCCGCATCAGCCTGACCGAAACCGGCCAGGACATCGCCGAAACGGTCGCCAAGCTCTACGAACGCCACATCGCCTCGATCGACAAGGTCGGCGGCATCGGCACCGACGAGTTCACCCAGATGAACAAGCTGCTCCAGCGGCTCGACCGCTTCTGGAACGACTCGATCATGTATCGCCTCTAAGACCCTCGACCTCCTTTCAGGGTTGAGAAAACCGGATGCGTTCCCTGCGCGTCCGGTTTTGCCGTTTGCGCCCCGCGTGGCATCTTTGCAACGCATGGCAGGCAAGCGTAAGGGCCGGTATTCAAGCCGTTTTTTAGCCGTTATTAACCGGCACGATTTACCTCGTCACATGGTTCGTTGCGTGATGACTCGGCTATAGGCTGCTATCTGCAGTCTAGGCAACACGAATTGGCCATATTGGTGTGGCAGCGGAAGGTTAGCAACCGGCGCTTTCAATGGACCAGGAACGTTCAGATTTTCGCATCGCGATCTTGTGATGCGACGGGCGGAATATTCCGATGTGCCGGGAGAACGAATGGATGGGATCTGCGTTAAAGCGCAGTGATTTCGCAAAGAGCCGCGGCTTCTCTTATCGTGGCATTCGGTGGTTGGGACTATGTCGAAGAAAAACGGAAATGAAGCTCTCTCGCGCCGCGCTTTCCTTGCGTCCGCGGCAACGATTGGCGCCAGCGTGATGGCCGCGCCGGCATTGGCGCAGTCGGCGCTCGATACGCTGATCAACGCACCGCGCCGCGGCAACTGGGACGACCAGTTCGATGCGAAGGCGGCTTCGCGCACGGCGACCGCCGTCGTTTCCAACACGCCGATCCTCGGTCCCCAGTCGGTCGCGAGTGCCCAGCAGGCGATCATGCAGTATCAGCAGATTGCGGCCGCCGGCGGCTGGCCTGAAGTCAATCCCGGTGATCAGCGCCTGCAGCTCGGCGTTTCCTCTCCCGCCGTCCAGGCGCTGCGCCAGCGCCTTGCGATCACCGGCGACCTGCCGCGCGAAGCAGGCATGTCGAACGCCTTCGATTCCTATGTCGACGGTGCCGTCAAGCGCTTCCAGGCGCGTCACGGCCTGCCGTCCGACGGCGTTCTCGGCGAATTCACGCTGAAGGCGATGAACATTCCGGCCGATGTCCGCCTGCAGCAGTTGAACACCAACCTGGTCCGCCTGCAGACCTTCCCGGAAGATCTTGGCCGCCGCCATCTGATGGTCAACATTCCGGCCGCCTATGTCGAGGCTGTCGAAGACGGCAGCGTTGCGACGCGCCACACCGCGGTCGTCGGCCGTCTCAGCCGGCCGACGCATCTCGTCAATTCGAAGATCTACGAAGTCATCCTCAACCCCTACTGGACCGCACCGCGCTCGATCGTCGAAAAGGACATCATGCCGCTGATGCGCAAGGATCCGACCTATCTCGAAAAGAACGCGATCCGCTTGATCGACGGCAAGGGCAACGAGGTTTCTCCGGAGACTGTCGACTGGAACGGCGAGGCGCCGAACCTGATGTTCCGCCAGGACCCGGGCAAGATCAACGCCATGGCGTCGACGAAGATCAACTTCTACAACAAGAACGGCGAGTACATGCACGACACGCCGCAGCAGGGCCTATTCAACAAGCTCATGCGTTTTGAATCGTCGGGCTGCGTCCGCGTTCAGAACGTGCGCGACCTGTCGACCTGGCTGCTGCGCGAGACGCCGGGCTGGAACCGCCAGCAGATGGAGCAGGTGATCGCAAGCGGCGTCAACACGCCGATCAAGCTCGCCACCGAAGTTCCGGTCTATTTCGTCTACATCTCCGCCTGGGGCATGCCCGACGGCATCGTCCAGTTCCGCGACGACATCTATCAGATGGATGGCAATGCCGAGCTCGCGCTCGACACCACGGCCGGCATGGAACAGCCGGTTCAGTAAGCGGCGACCTCAGCATCGTGATTTTGAGAACCGCGCCTCGGGGGCGCGGTTTTTTATGCCGGGCAGGGCGCTGCGTCATGCGGCCGCCATTCATCGGCGCCGCGCTGTCGCAAAATGGCCGGAGCGCGCGCTTTGCTCAGCAAATGTCGTTCTTCGTATTGCCCTTGCCACGGCGGAAGGCTAATACCTCAGCGCATTCCAGTTGAGGAGCCCGCCCATGACCAATGCTTCCACCGAATCCTTCTTCAATCGCTCGCTTGCGGACGTCGATCCGGAAATCTTCGGCGCGATCGGAAAGGAACTCGGTCGCCAACGGCACGAGATCGAACTGATCGCTTCCGAGAACATCGTCTCCCGCGCCGTGCTGGAAGCCCAGGGCTCCATCATGACCAACAAATATGCCGAGGGTTACCCCGGCAAGCGCTATTACGGCGGCTGCCAGTTCGTCGATATCGCCGAGGAGCTGGCGATCGAGCGCGCCAAGAAGCTGTTCGGCGTCAATTTCGCCAACGTTCAGCCGAATTCCGGCTCGCAGATGAACCAGGCCGTGTTCCTGGCGCTGCTGCAGCCGGGTGACACCTTCATGGGCCTTGACCTGAATTCGGGCGGCCACCTCACGCATGGTTCGCCGGTCAACATGTCCGGCAAGTGGTTCAACGTCGTTTCCTACGGCGTGCGCGAAGGCGACAACCTGCTCGATATGGATGAAGTCGCCCGCAAGGCCGAAGAGCACAAGCCGAAGCTGATCATCGCCGGCGGCACCGCCTATTCCCGCATCTGGGACTGGAAGCGCTTCCGCGAGATCGCCGACAGCGTCGGCGCCTATTTGATGGTCGACATGGCTCACATCGCCGGCCTCGTCGCCGGTGGCCAGCATCCGTCGCCGTTCCCGCATTGCCATGTCGCGACGACGACGACCCACAAGTCTCTGCGCGGCCCGCGCGGCGGCGTCATCCTCACCAATGAAGAGGATCTCGCCAAGAAGTTCAATTCGGCCGTCTTCCCGGGCCTGCAGGGCGGTCCGCTGATGCACATCATCGCTGCCAAGGCGGTCGCCTTCGGCGAGGCGCTGCAGCCGGAATTCAAGGAATACGCCGCTCAGATCGTCAAGAACGCCCGGGCGCTGGCCGAAACGCTGATCGCAGGCGGCCTCGACGTCGTCTCCGGCGGCACCGACAACCACCTGATGCTCGTCGACCTGCGCAAAAAGAACGCCACCGGCAAGCGCGCCGAGGCAGCGCTCGGCCGTGCCTACATCACCTGCAACAAGAACGGCATCCCCTTCGACCCGGAAAAGCCTTTCGTTACGTCAGGCGTGCGTTTGGGCGCACCGGCCGGCACGACGCGCGGCTTCAAGGAGGCCGAATTCCGCGAGATCGGCAATTTGATCGTCGAGGTTCTCGACGGCCTGAAGGTTGCCAATTCCGATGACGGCAACGCCGCCGTTGAAGCCGCCGTGCGCGGCAAGGTGGTCAACCTCACAGACCGCTTCCCAATGTATGACTACATGGGATAAGGAGTAGCGATGCGCTGCCCCTATTGCGGTTCGGAAGATACCCAGGTCAAGGATTCGCGTCCGGCGGAGGACAACACGTCCATCCGCCGGCGGCGTATCTGTCCGGATTGCGGCGGCCGTTTCACTACCTTCGAGCGGGTGCAACTGCGCGAGCTGATGGTGATTAAGAAGACCGGCCGCAAGGTTCCGTTCGATCGCGACAAACTGGTGCGCTCCTTCGAAGTGGCGCTGCGCAAGCGCCCCGTTGAGCGGGATCGCATTGAGCGTGCTGTTTCCGGCATCGTCCGCCGGCTCGAAAGCTCCGGCGAAACCGAGATCTCCTCCGAGCAGATCGGCCTGCAGGTGCTTGAAGCGATGAAGAGCCTCGACGATGTCGGCTTCGTGCGCTACGCCTCGGTCTACCGGGATTTCTCGCTTGCCGAGGATTTCGAGAAGGTCATTTCCGAAATCAACGCCAAGATCGCCCGCGACCCGCTGGATAGATGAGCCATGAGCGTCACGGCGGATGACGAAGGTTTCATGGCGGCTGCGATCCGCCTGTCGCGTCAGCATCTCGGCCGCACCGCCACCAACCCTTCTGTCGGCTGCTTGATCGTTCGTGATGGCGTCGTCGTCGGCAGTGCGGTCACGGCGCTCGGCGGCCGCCCGCATGCCGAGCCGCAGGCGCTCGCCGAAGCCGGCGAACGTGCCCGCGGCGCTACCGCCTATGTGACGCTCGAACCCTGCTCGCATCACGGCAAGACGCCACCCTGCGCCGAGGCGCTGATCGCCTATGGCGTGGCCCGCGTCGTCATCAGCGTCACCGATCCCGATCTGCGCGTCTCCGGCCGCGGCATCGCCATGCTGCGCCAGGCCGGCATCGAGGTGGATGCCGGCGTATTGGAGACGGAGGGCCGGCGTTCGCTGGCTGCCTATCTCACCCGCCAGACGAAGAACCGCCCCTATGTGACTCTCAAACTTGCCGTTTCCGCCGATGGCATGATCGGCCGCGAGGGGGCCGGGCAGGTGGCGATCACCGGTCCGCAGGCCCGCGTCGAGGTGCAGGCGCTGCGCGCCGAAACCGACGCGATCCTGGTCGGCATCGGCACGGCGATATCGGATGACCCGCTGCTGACGGTGCGGACCCCAGGGCTCGAAGCCCAGTCGCCGATCCGTATCGTCCTTGATCCGTCTCTCGCGTTGCCGCTGACGAGTAAGCTGGTTCAGACGGCGCGGGAGGTGCCGGTCATCGTGGTGGCGAGCGAGGAAGTTTCGCCGTTGGCGGCGGATGCTGAGGGATTACCCCCCTCTGCCCTGCCGGACATCTCCCCCACAGAGGGGGAGATCGGCAAGGAGCGCGATCTGACGTCCCAAGCAGATTCATCATCACCAGCAACAGAAGATGTAGGGCAGGGAGCCAACCCCCAGCCAATCTCCCCCCTTGTGGGGGAGATGTCCGGCAGGGCAGAGGGGGGTGCTCCGCCCACTGACCCCTCCGACATAAATTCCCGCCGCGCTGCGCTCGAAGCCGCCGGTGTCGAAATCGTCTACTGCAATCCCTATCATCCCGAGGTCTTGCTGCCGGCGCTTGCCACGCGCGGCATTTCCTCGCTTCTGGTCGAGGGCGGCGCAAAAACCGCGCGGCTTTTCCTCGACGCCGGCCTTGTCGACCGCATCCAGCTTTACCAGTCGCCTGTCGTCATCGGTAAGGGCGGTATTGAATCCCCGTTGCGGGCAACCGACATACCATCCGGTTTCATGCATATGAGCACGCGAATGTTTGGCGACGATCGCCTGGACGAATACGAAAGAGGGCTTTGATGTTCACCGGAATAGTCACCGACGTCGGCACAGTCGAATCCGTTTCCCCCCTGAAGGAGGGCATCAAGCTGCGCGTCGCGACCACTTATGATCCCTCTACCATCGATATGGGCGCGTCAATCTCCCATTCCGGCATCTGCCTCACCGTGACCGGCCTGCCTGATGAAGGCAGCAATGGCCGCTGGTTCGAGGTGGAGGCTTGGGAAGAGGCGCTGCGGCTGACGACGATCGGAACCTGGCGGGAAGGCAGCCGCATCAATCTCGAACGGTCGTTGAAGATCGGCGATGAACTCGGCGGCCACATCGTTTCCGGACATGTCGACGGCAAGGCGGAAATCCTCTCGGTGACATCGGAGGGTGACGCCACCCGCTATCGCCTGCGTGCGCCCGAACATCTGGCGAAATTCGTCGCCCCCAAGGGGTCGATCGCACTCGACGGCACTTCGCTGACCGTCAACGCGGTCGACGGCTCCGATTTCGACGTCCTACTCATCCGCCATACGCTCGAGGTCACCACCTGGGGCGAGCGCAAGGCCGGCGATTTCGTCAATTTCGAAGTCGACACCATGGCGCGTTACGCTGCCCGGCTGGCGGAATTCCCGAGCGCGCAAGGAGCAGGAAACCTCTGATGCATACGGGTGAACGCATAACTCCGACCATTTTCGGTGTTATGTGCGGTTTGAAAGGGACAGCGCGTCTGGCCGGCCGGATAGTTCACCAATCCGGGGACAGCTTCCTCAGATACTGGCCGTAGGCACTCTTGCCGAGCTTCTCCGCGAGCTTGGCGAGTTCGGCCTGCGAGATGTAACCCATGCGCCAGGCGACTTCCTCGGGACAGGCGATCTTGAAGCCCTGGCGTTTCTCGAGCGTGCTGACGAAACCCGCGGCATCGTGCAGGCTGTCCGGCGTGCCGGTGTCGAGCCAGGCATAGCCCCGGCCCATCAACTCCACGAAAAGCTGGCCGCGCTCGAGATAGGTGCGGTTGACATCGGTGATTTCCAATTCGCCGCGCGGTGACGGCTTCAGGTTGGCAGCGATATCGACCACCTGCTGGTCGTAGAAATAGAGGCCGGTCACCGCCCAGTTCGATTTTGGCTCCTTCGGCTTCTCCTCGATCGACAGCGCATTCATCTTTTCGTCGAAGCCGACGACGCCATAACGTTCCGGATCGGTGACGTGATAGGCGAAGACTGTCGCGCCTTCGCGACGACTCGTGCCGGATTTCATGATTTCCGGCAGACCGTGCCCGTAGAAGATGTTGTCGCCGAGAACGAGTGCCGAACTGTCGCCGTGCACGAAGTCGGCGCCGATGATGAACGCCTGGGCGAGGCCGTCCGGGCTCGACTGTACGGCATAGGTCAGCGAAATTCCCCATTGCGAGCCATCGCCGAGAAGGCGCTTGAAAGCTTCGACGTCGTGAGGCGTGGTGATGATCAGCAACTCTCTGATGCCAGCGAGCATGAGCGTCGTCAGCGGATAGTAGATCATCGGTTTGTCGTAGACCGGCATCAACTGTTTCGAGACGGCCTCTGTGATCGGATGCAGACGTGTGCCTGTGCCGCCGGCGAGAATAATTCCCTTCATGCCCATCTCCTTAAAGACCTTTATTCAAAAGGTCTTGCATGACCACCATCATGGACTGCTTCCACTCCGGGAGCCGGATTCCATATATTCTGGCGAGCTTGTCGCCGTTGAGACGCGAATTGGCGGGACGCTTCGCCGGTGTCGGATAATCCGCCGTCGGGATGCGTTCGACCTCGACCTTTTTGCCGCCGGATTTAAGAAGCTCCGCGAATATCTCTTCAGCGAAGTCCGCCCAGCTTGCTTCGCCGCTGCCGGTCAGGTGAAAGGTGCCGCGGAGCGATGGCGCAGGATCCGCTACGATGCGGGCTGCGATCGCAAGAACCGCGTCGGCGATGTCGAGTGCCGAGGTCGGGCATCCTGTCTGATCGGCGACAACGCGAAGATGATCGCGCGTCTCGGAAAGCCGCAGCATCGTTTTCAGGAAATTGCTGCCAAAGGGCGAATAGACCCAGGCGGTGCGCAAGATGACGTGGTTCGGGTTCACCGCCGCGACGGCTTTCTCGCCCGCGAGCTTCGAACGCCCATAGACCGAGATCGGCGCCGTCGCATCCTCTTCGGAATAAGCGGAAGCCTTGTCGCCGCTGAAAACGTAGTCGGTCGAAATATGGATGACCGGAGCCCCGATCCGCGCGGCAGCCTCGGCAACCGCCCCGGCGCCTGCCGCGTTGACGGAAAACGCAAGCTCGGCTTCGCTTTCGGCTTTGTCGACCGCCGTATAGGCGGCGGCCGAGACGATTACATCCGGGCGCAGAGCCGAGAAGGCGGCTGCAATGCTTGTGGGATCCGCGAGGTTCATTTCCGGGCGCCCGACCGCACTGATTTCGACGCCCGTTTCGGCGCCACGTCTGAGCAGCGACTGAACGAGCTGGCCCTGTTTGCCGGTGACGGCAATGCGCATCGCTTATTGTCCCTTGAAAACGCCGAGGCGTTCGCCGGAGTAGACGTTTTCGCGCAGCGGCCTCCACCACCATTCGTTTTCCAAGTACCAGTGCACCGTCTTCTCGATACCGGTTTCGAAAGTCTCTTGCGCCTTCCAGCCGAGTTCGCTTTCGAGCTTCGAGGCATCGATCGCATAGCGTGCGTCGTGGCCGGGGCGGTCCGTGACGTTGGTGATCAAACGCGCATGCGGTGCCTTGTCACTGTAGACGCCGTCGAGAATAGCGCAGATGCGATGAACGACATCGATGTTCCTGCGTTCATTGCGGCCGCCTACATTGTATTTTTCGCCGGGGCGCCCTCTGGATGCGATCGCAAAGAGCGCGCGGGCGTGGTCTTCGACATAGAGCCAGTCGCGAACATTCGCGCCATTGCCGTAAACCGGAAGAGGCTTGCCCTCTAATGCGTTCAGGATCATCAGCGGAATGAGCTTTTCCGGGAAATGGAACGGGCCGTAATTGTTGGAGCAATTGGAGACGACGACGGGCAGGCCGTAGGTGCGGTGCCAGGCGATCGCCAGATGGTCGCTCGCGGCTTTGGAGGCGGAGTAGGGCGATGATGGATCATAAGGCGTCGTCTCCTCGAAGAGGCCCTGGTCGCCGAGCGAGCCGTACACCTCGTCCGTCGACACATGCAGAAAGCGGAAGGCACTCTTGCTGCGCGCGTCAAGCCCATCCCAATAGTGCCGTGCGGCATCCAGCAGGCTGAATGTGCCGAGGATATTGGTCTGAATGAAATCGGCAGCGCCGGAGATCGAGCGGTCGACATGGCTCTCTGCGGCGAGATGCATGACGATATCAGGGCGGAAGGATGCGAATGCTTCCTGCATGCTGGCGTGATCGCAGATGTCGGCGCGCAGGAATTGATAGTTCGGCGCCGATTCGACGGATTTCAGCGATGCCAGATTGCCGGCATAGGTCAGCGCGTCGACATTCAGCACCTCGGCGCCGATCTCGCTGACAAGATGGCGCACCAATGCCGATCCGATGAAGCCCGCTCCGCCCGTGACCAGTATGCGCATCGACGATCAATCCTTGGGTTGCTGTGCTGAATAGGAAAAATGGCATGGCAGATCGGCGAGCCGCGGCAGCGTCTTATCTTTGTCGGACGACACCATCTCTCTCTCATCGAACGGCCAGCGAATGCCGATCATCGGATCGTTCCACGCGATGCCCCGATCATGCTGCGGGCTGTAGGGTGCGGTGACCTTGTAGCTGATGACGCTGTTCGGCTCGATCGTTACGAATCCGTGTGCGAAACCGGCGGGTATCCAGAGCTGCTTGCCGGTTTCCGGCGAGAGTTCCTGAGAGAGCCATTTGCCGAAACTCGGCGATCCCTCCCGGATATCGACGACGACATCCATGATACGACCGGCAAGGCAGCGCACCAGCTTGCCCTGGGCAAAGGGCGGGATCTGGAAATGCAGCCCTCGGACGGTTCCAGCCTGCGCCGAAAGCGACTCATTGTCCTGGATGAACATGACGTCCGCCACATTTTCCCGGAACCAGGCATCCTTGAATACCTCGGAGAAGTAGCCGCGGTGATCGCCGAAGCGTGGCGGCGTGATTGCAACAATGCCCTCGATGGCCGCGGTCTCAGTGCGCATGACTTACCTTTTCTGCGGCCTTCATGACGCTCATCAGCATGTCCGCCTGCGAGCGGCTCCGCATGGCCGCAAGGCCGGCCGCGGCAATGGCATCGCGCTCGTCTGCATCTGCGATCAGCTTGGAGCAGCGCTCGATCATGTCGTCATAGCGCTCAATTGCCAAGCCGCCGATGAAGGGCTGGAGGTCTGGATCGCGGCTATCGCCTTCCGTCAGTACGCAAACGCGATTGGCGAGCAGATAGGAAATACGCACGATCTCGAAGACGCCGCTCGCATAATGATGAATGTTTATGACGATCTTGGCGCGGGCAATCGCCGCATCACGTTCCGCACCATAGATGTTGAAGAGGTGCGCGACCTTGAGCCCGCTGTCCTTCAGCGTCTTCAGGATATGGTGGCGGCGTTCGTTCATCGAGCCGTAGAAGAGGACGTCGATATCCTTCACGGGGTTGTGCTGAATCTGGCTCAGGCAACCGCTGTAACCGATTTCGAGGACACCGGCGTGATCGATACCCTTGGCGGCAAGGTTTTCGCGGTTGCGCGGGCTGTAGTCGAGCACCGGCATTGCCCTCAGGATCGACGTATAGCGCGAATTGATCCAGCTGCTTTCTTCGGACACCTGCTCGAGGTTGATGATGACGCTGTCCTTCGGCAGATGGCCGACGATTTCCGCGGGGAGAAGATTGCCGCCGTAGATGATCGGCGCACGGCCGGCGAATGCGTTCATGTCGCGGACGATCGGTGCCGAGCCACCGAGTTCCTCGAAGGCGCCTTGCAGCCCGAGCGCGACTTCATCGAAGGCGTGGCTGTGATTGTAGTTTTCGGGCGTCACGATCCAGATGCAATGACGGTCCTTGTGTGCCTGCCACCCGCCGGCAAAGGGCTGCAGCGGATCGCGGAGCGGCTCATCGATTTTCGGCGCGGCTGGTATAGCAGACCTTTCCGTCCGCACCGGCTGCTGCGGCATCGGGGAGGCGCCTGAGGCCTGCGGAGCATAGGCGCGCATCAATTCGCGGCCGCCGATGAATTGGCCGCGCGGCATCCAGCCCGGCGGATCATCAGCCATCCAGATCAGATGCGGCTGCTTGATAAGCGGCTGGCGGCCTTCCTGCCACGAGGTCAGCAGAGCCTCGTCACGGCTCTTCAGAAAGGCTTCCTTGGCGGCAAAGAGGCCATGCAGCATCCGGCCGAGGCGGGTGCCGAACTTCCATTCGAAATCGACAAGAGCCGGTACGAAGGCGGCGATTTTCAATCCGGAGGCGGCAGCCTGTTGGACATAAAGCCCGAGCAGGCGCTCGATCACGAAGGGGCGCATCTTCGCATTGGCATCGCGCGAATAGTGTGCCGTACCGGCATAGGCAGTACCCGCCGGCGTGCCGGCGCGCGCTTGGTGTTCCAGCGATTCGAGAATGCGCTCGCAAAAAGCGAAATACCCGGACCAGAATTTCCGGTTGCCGCAGAAATAGTTGCAGAACGCGAAGGCAGTCTTGTCCTGCGGCGGCGCGATCGGATAGCCGAGGTCTTGGATGTGCAGGAAGATCGGGTCCATACCGGGATGACCGCCAAGCAGCGAATGTTCCCAGACGTTGCTGTAGATCGCCGCGTGGCCGATCAGCGGATTGTAAAGATAGGCATCCGCACCGTCTGCCCTGGCCTTTTCCGCCTCTGCGACAAAGGACGGGAAGCTCGTTACCGACTTCATCTCGAATTTGCTGGAGAGCAGCCCCCAGAATACGTCATCGCCGAGGCCGATCGCCTCGTGATGCTGATGCAGGGTGCGGAAGAGTTCATATTCGCGGGTCGTGGCCTGCGTATTGAACGAGATATCGAGCGGCATGGCCGCTGCGTCGATCTGGCTGCGCTGCGAAGGGTCGAGATAAGGCTGATAGATAATGACAGATCCCGTCCCGGCAGCTTTCTCCGTGAGAAGCGCCAGATCAGGAAGACCGGCCGGCAAAGAAGAAATGGGCTGATTGATCGTCAAGGTATCGTCCTTCGCGAATGGCTGCCGTCTTCGTGATTCACGGTACGGCATTCGTATGGGTGTCGACTATTGGACGTGAAGCTTGCGCCACACTGTTGGCGGGGATTTCGCTGGTCAGCCTGGCAACAGGTTAAGCCCTGATGTTCGTACCAGGCCAATTGAGTGCTAGTGCCCAACTCTGGACGGCGTCATGAAAAACGAAAAGATCTATGTAACGAAGCCCAGCCTGCCGCCGCTCGAAGAATTCATTCCTTCGCTGGAAGCGATCTGGAACAATCGCATCCTGACCAATGGCGGACCATTCCACGAGCAGCTGGAGCAGGAGCTCTGCAGCCATCTCGGCGTGAAGCACATCAGCCTGTTTTCCAACGCCACCGTTGCATTGCTGACGGCGCTTCAGGCGCTCCGCGTCACGGGCGAAGTCATCACCACGCCTTATTCCTTCGTGGCCACTTCGCATTCGCTTCTCTGGAACGGCTTAAAGCCCGTCTTCGTCGACATCGACCCTGTGACGCTCAATCTCGATCCAGCGAAGATCGAGGCGGCGATCACACAGCAGACGACGGCGATCATGCCGGTGCATTGCTACGGCCACCCTTGCGACGTTGATGCGATCCAGAAGATCGCCGATCTCTACAATCTGAAGGTCATCTATGATGCCGCCCATGCCTTCGGCGTGGAAGACCAACGGGGAAGCGTTCTCAATCACGGCGACCTTTCCATCCTCAGCTTCCATGCGACGAAAGTTTTCAACACATTCGAAGGCGGGGCCATCATCTGCCCGGATGTCAAGACGAAGACCCGCATCGACCAGCTGAAGAACTTCGGTTACGTCGATGAAGTGACCGTGGTGGCGCCAGGCACGAACGGTAAGATGAGCGAGTTCAACGCTGCGCTCGGCCTGTTGCAGCTGAAATACATCAAGTTTGCACTTGAAAGGCGTGAGCTCATCGACGGTGCATACCGCGAGCGGCTCCGCGGCGTTGCGGGCATTGAATGCCTGGACCGTTCCGGCGAGACCGTCTCCAACTTCTCTTATTTCCCGATCCTCGTCCGCCCTGGCTATCCCATTTCACGCGACGGGCTCTACGAGCTACTGAAGGAAAACGGCATTCATCCGCGCCGCTATTTCTATCCGCTGATTTCAAGCTTCTCGATGTATCGCAGCCTGCCTTCCGCCCAGCCGTCGAACCTGCCGGTCGCCAGCGAAGCAGCACTACAGGTGCTCTGCCTTCCCATCTATCCGGACATGGAGATGGAGATCGTCGACAAGGTCTGTGAGCTGATCGAGTCGGTTTAAAAACACGATATTCTGGATGTCATATCGCATCGCAGATGGAAACGATCTACGGTGCGATATCGTGCGCCAACAGGGGGCCTACCTTGTCAGCAGATTTTGAAGCGCGGACTCTGCGTGCAAAACAAGAAATCGCATAACCGCGCATTGCAGGCGGCTATCCATACGAAAGCGGCGTGACCATCGACCACGCCGCTTTCTTTATCCTGTAGAGGATAGATTAGAGTGCCAGTTGCGGAGCCTGGATTTCGAGCCGCTCTGTCACAGCGCGCCGTACGCCCCGCGGCTCAATCTCGATCCAGCGCTTTTCAAGCCGCGAGCATTCGATCGCTTCCAGCAGCCGCAGTCCTTCTTCCGCCTCATCGAGCCCGAGAACATAGGGATGGGGCAAGCGTGCGCTATTGGTCTTGCGTTGCAGCAGGGCGTCCGCAAGGTCGGCATAATAATTCGCGAAGGCTTCGATGAAGCCCGAAGGATGACCTGCCTTGAACCGCTCATAGCGGCTAGCGTTGGCGATCATGATATCCGGGCTGGCGCGATCGAGGATCTGCTTGCGGCCGTTGCGGTCGTAGAAATGGGCAATCTCGGGGGTTTCCTGAAGCCATTCGACTGATGCCTTGGAGCCATAGAGCCGCACACGCAGGCCGTTGCGTTGCCCGAGCGCTGTCTTGCCGTACCACATGCTGCAATGCAGGCCGCCGGCGCAGCGCACGAGCGCCTGCACATTGTCGAGCACCTGCGGGAAGTTGCCGAAACTCTGGCTGGTCGCGCAGACTTCCTCCGGCTCCCGCTGTGTAAGAAAATGAAGCAACGAGTGCACATGAACGCCGAGATCCAGCGAAACCGTCGGCACGGGACCGTCGCGCAAGCGCCAATCCTGTGGCGTCATCGGCGTCCCGTCGCGGCGGAAACGGAGGAAGCTCTCCTGCGGCATCTCAATATGGATCTGCTGCAATTCGCCGAAAACACCATGCTCGACCATGCCGCGGATTTCGCGGAGCATGGGGTATCCCGTGTAATTGTAGGTTACGGCCAAAAAGGTCCCGTTACTGCGCGCATTGTCGATCATGCGGGTCTCGGCGCTCGAACCGGCAAGGGCTTTTTCCGAGATCACCGGAATACCCGCCTCGAGTGCGGCGACAACCTGATTCGTATGCTGCTGCGTCGGCGTAAGCACGACGAGAGCATCGATGTTGCCGGATTCTTTCGATAGCAAGCTATCGAAGTCGCCATGGCAGCGCTCCGGCAAAATGCGGTACTGTTCCGCTGTCTCGCGATTGATCTCCTGGTGGCGGCTGAAGCAGCCGGCGACAAGATCGAATTTCTGATCAAGTTCGATTGCATCGCGATGAGCGCGACCCACAGCAGAATTGACGGCGCCGCCCAGAAAGCCGAGGCGCAGCTTTTCCGGTACTCCCTGGCTTGATCGGCTCATGCGAGGTCTCCTTGCATCGTTTGGAGCGAAATGAACGTTTTGAAATCCGGAGCCACCTTCAGCATCTCGCCTTGCGTCTCGAAACGGGCGTAGAGGATGGCGAGCTTGTCGAGCGGTGCCGATTTCATCGGCTTGCCGGTGGTCTTGAGCTGTGCGATGCGGACATCGGATGATGGAATGGAATGTGAGAAGGAAAACGGCGTCGAGGGAGTGTCGGAGGTGATGGTGTGGCGCCCAAAAAACAGCGGCGGATTGAAGCGCGGATTGACAGAAAATTCCTCGCCCAGCAGCAGCGTTATGACGAGGTCGGCATAATCGATGCCGAGAGACTGATCGACAAGTGAGCCGTAAAGATCACCCGGGCAGCGCCGCATGCATTCGACGATCCAGACATCGTCGCCATTCGACAGGAACTGCGTATGGATGAGGCCGTCCTGCAGTCCGAGCAGCTTGACGACACGCGCCATAATGGCACGCGTCTTCGAACGGACAGTTTCGGAGAGCCGCGACGGATGATTCGATGAATCGACCTGGTATGGGTAGACTGTGCAATATTCGTCGACGAAGACGTCGAAGATGATTTCCTGGTCCTTGATGAAGGCGGAATGGCTGTGCAGGCTGCCTTCGACGAATTCCTCGATAACGATCTCCGCCGCGCGCGAGTTGCGCCGGGCGTCGGCGACGGCGTCGGTAAGTTCTGTCCTGTCGAAAACCTTCGTGACACCACGACCGCTGAAACTGTCGCTTGGCTTCACCAGCAGCGGGTAGCGCAGTGCGCCGGTCTCGACCGGCGAGTCGCCGTGCAGGCGCACCGAATGTGGGGCAGGGATATCGTACTGCTCGGTGAAGCTGCGGAACGCCTGCTTCGTGTGAATGATGGTCGCGGTTTCCATCGAATCGAAGCGCGGGAATCCGAGCTTTTCGGCGACGAAGGTGGTCGACATATAGGCAACGTCGTTGCCGGTCGGCACGATGAAATCGAAATCGCCGTTCTCGACGAGGGAGAGCAGCACGGTCGGATCGCTGTAGTCGATGAGATGCGACTGATCCGCATGCGCGTGGCAGGGCTCATCCGGCCGGTTTCCGCACACGGAAATATGCAGGCCGCGCCTTTTCAGGGCGAATAGAAGGGGAACTGCGCTGAAGTTGCTGCCGACCAGCAATGCTCTCTTGGTCATTCTCAAATCCCTCCCACATCCCCTGACGAGTCAGGGGCGTTGCGCATCAACCGCTGGAGCAGCAGATTGACAGCTCTCTTCCATCCGCTTCCGGTGTTCAGAGACGCGAAAACGGATGCGGTGATCAAATCATAGGCCGCGGGCGTTTCCCGAGGCTTGCTGAGCGAGGCGGTGGACTTCCCATCGCTTCGATCAGAGTTCAGCGCTACAGGATGACTTTCTGCAGAATGCGTTGGGGGCTTATGCCGAGGGCCTCAATTTGATCGTAAATTTCCGGTGCGCTTTGCACGGCGCCGATCATGATCGGCAGGTCATCCGACAGCGCCGAATGAGGAGCGCGCACTTCAATGCCGCCGAGCCTCTGGCCGATCATTTCGGGGCGCGGATCGATGAAATAAGCGATCTTGCTCGTTTTAAAGAACTGCGACTTGCGGCGAATGATCTGAGCCTGTCCGCCGATGCCCCAAACCACAACGCCCTCAGGATGGACCGGCTCGAATGCCGTTTCCAGCACCGAAGATTCCAGCTTGGATTTCAGCAATTCCAGGGTATCCGGCGTAACCGTCAAGATCCGCTGCCAGACGAGATCGTCGAGGAAAATGAGGCGCGCGCCGCGAACTCTCAGCAGATGGTGAAGCTCTACGATGGACACTAACTGGTCATCGGTCACGCGATCGGTTTTGAAATCGCAGCTGATTTGGAAGTTGCAATCGGTCAGGCCATTCTCGACGATCAGGTCGGCATATTGCCGGAGTTCGTCCGAGGAGCTGTTTTCCGGCAAGAGAATATATTTTATGACGACGTTGCGCGAAGAGCAGGCAGCATAGCGGCGGAGGTTTTCGAAGACCCGCGCGAAATGTTTGTACTTGCGGATCTCATTGAAATTATTGCTGTTTCCGGCGTCGATGCTGGTAACGATATGGGCTTGGTCCTTCCTGAGAAGGTCCGCAAGGGGCTCCGAATACATCGTCGCGTTGGTGATGACGCGCTGCTTAACATTGGAAATGCCCTCAGCCAGCTTGCTGAGAAGCTCGTCGAAGCGCGGCTCGACCGTTGGTTCGCCGCCGCCCCAGACGATATATTCCATGTTCTCGAGGGCCTTCGCATCCTTTAATGTGTCGATAAATGCACCCGCATCATAAGCGGGCTTCTTGCCGCCAAAATACGTCTCGCTGCAATAGGTGCAGCGCATGTTGCAAAGCGAGTGATGCTCGAAGGAAAGATACTTGACGCCCTGATTGAGCGGCCGGCCCCAATCCTCGAATTTCAAGAAGGGACAACCGCGGCATTCATCCGAGTTGTCTCGGTTGATCTCGAGGAACAGGGCATCCTTTGCCTGCTTGATATCGCTGTAGGTGAACTCGAAATCCTTGCCGTTACCGCCAAAAAGAACCACATCGCCTTTCAGCTCGCCTTCATAGGTGAAGCGCTTGCAGCAGGTGCGCACCTCGCCGGGCCCGAGCAGAATGGAATGATGAAGGTCGTAGCAGCTCCAGAGCTTCGGCGCGATCTCCGCGAAGGCTTTCAGCATATCCTCGGTCGTATCGCCTTTTTCCATGCCGTTCATAAAGGCATCGAAGGTGATCCGGTATTTGGTGCGGAAGCCGGATGGTGGAACCGGCAGGGGATAGGCGAGCTCGGCAAGCTTCATTGAGCGCACGACACGGCCGTGAAGCGTGGAGAGGATCTTGCCGGCATCCTCGAGCTTGACCACCTTGCCGGGCAGCAGCCTGAGCAGGCGAGACGCGGTCACGTTGATGATGCCTGTCAGGAAAGGATTTTTCAGGTCAGGCCACATCGGCGTGTCCGCCACGAGCGCATGCATGGCATCGAGCGCATCGAAGAAGCCGTCGACATGACGGGTGCTGAGCGAATTGACGATTGAGCCCTGTGTATCGAGTTTGCGGTAGATCTGCCTGTCGAGACTCTTGATCGAACGCGCGCGCATCAGCGCGTGAAACATGTAATCGACGTCCTCGTGAAGGCCGCCGCGGAACATAATGTGATTGTCGAGGAGGAAACGGCGGCGGAACAGATGGAAGATGACTGATCGATCAACGCGATCCTGAAGATAATCCGCCAGCCTGTCGGCGCCCTCGACTCGGGCGAGATCCTCGCGGATGCTGGCTTTCAGGCTATTGCCGGTTTCTGCGTCATAAAGGCTGGAGTTGAACGCGAGGATATCCGTGAGGTCTTCGACGGATGCCTGAAGCATCTCTAGAAAGTTGTTCTCCACGACGTCGTCGGCATCGACAAAGCAAATCCATTCGCCTTTTGCTCTGAGTACCCCTGCATTCCTTGCGATGCCGGGTCCGCCGTTGCTGTCGAGGCGCAGGACACTAACGTTATTGTGCCCACGAGCTATCTCTTCGGCTTTAGCGATTGTGTCGTCCGCCGAGCAATCGTCGACGACAATAATTTCAAATGCCGTCTTCCCCTGCTGATTTAAGAGGCTCTGCAGGCATCGCTCGATGACGTTTGATGCGTTGTAGGCGGGGACGATGACCGAAAAAGACGCCTGCACGATCTGCTCGCGTCCGCCGAAACCCGCCATTGTAGCATCCATCAACTGCATCATTTGAAACCCTCTGCCTGCATGGTCGCGCCATGTCGACCATCAATTAAATCGTGAGAATTGTGCGAAACGTGCGGGTACACCGAAGCTCCCTGGGAGCGAGTGGCCCAAACCGCTACGCGCTCCATCGCCCGGCATCATCAAGCAGCGCACTCAGGCGAGCGATCCTCGCATCGAGTTCGGGAAAGGCGGCGCGCCAGTACTGGTAGACATTGATCAGATTGCGATAGGAGACCGGCAAATCCTGCGGGCCGAGGAATCCGTTGGCGTGCGCATAGTTCAGAATGTCTTCGTAAAAGATGATGGCGTAGATGAAGATCGGGTTCGTGGTGTGGTTTGATTTGGAATTGGAATGCTGCCGGAAATAGGAAAGCGGGTGCGGATGGGCGACGAACGCGCCTTCCTTGGCGAGCTCCATCCAGCCTGAAAGATCAAGAAGGCCGCGGAAGACGCCGTTTTCGGGCCTGAAAAGCCGGAACTCGCCATTCTCGTCAAAGCAGTCCGCCTTACGCATCATCACGGTCGAATATTCGCCGATAAGGTTGAGGTGATGCATCGCTGTCAAGCGGATGAAATCCCGGCCTTCAATGATCTTCAAACCCTGAGCAACCTGGAAATGGTTGATTAGATTGATGAAGTTGTTCCTCTCGTCGATCACGTGCCGCGGTGAAAAGGCAAGTTTCGTCCCTCTGCCGCGCGTCGCCTCCAGCGCTTCGAGAAGAAACTGCACGCAGAAAGGGCTAAGCACGTCGTCATCGAACAGAAATTTGATGTATTCGCCCTCAGCGAGACCGGCGAGCCTCATGATATTGGTGTATTCGCCAGGATGGGGATTGCGGCTATAAGTAATGAGGCTGGAATACCGTGAACAGATAGCCTCGATGGCGTCCGTCGGGCAATCGTCCGAGACGATGATTTCGACATCCGTATAGTTTTGCGCGATTGCGCTCTTCAGGGCGAGTTCAAAGAAATCAGGCTTGTAGGCCGGTATACAGATCGACACGCGCGGCAAATGTTTCTCCCCTTGAAACGCTTCTCTCCAGCCTCAGCCGGCGAGAGCGGTGATCGCCTCGCCGAAGGACCGAAGCAGACCGCTTGCCATGACCATAGAACTCGGGCGTTACGCGAGGCTTGCGCAGAAGAGGCAGCAAAATCACGCCGCGGATCTCGGCCGATAGACAAATGATTGCTGGAGAAAGGTGGCACGCTCTCGGGCATTCGCAACTCTGCGTTCCGCGAGCATCGGGCCTGTGCGGTGGACGACCCTGCGCTTAGTTGCCCGCTGGAGGGAATTCCCTAACGCGAAAACTGAATGATCTCGCCGTTGTATTGCGTGCGCGTGGTCTCGCGGAAACCGAGTTTGGCTGCGACCCGCAGCGAGGCGTGGTTCTCGGGACTGATGATGCAGCTCATCGGCTTTCCCGGAAAATGCGCTTCCGCCCAGCCGATCAGAGCGGTCAGCGCCTCTGTGGCATAACCGCGGCCGTGGGCTGCGGGCATCAGCGCCCAGCCGATCTCCATCGTTCCTTCGATCGACGGTTCCATATCGCGCCGGGCTTCGAGGAAACCAGCTTCGCCAATGAACCTGCCGCTTTCCCTTTCCACGATCGCAAGAAAGCCGAAGCCCATATGATGCCACATGCCAGCAATGCGCAGCATGCGGCTCCAGCTTTGCTCGCGCGTCGACGGCGCACCGGTAATGAAGCGAACGACATTTTCGTCCGCCCATAGCGCCGCAAGCGCCTCGAAATCGGCGAGGCGGTGAGGGCGAAGCGTCAGCCGCTCCGTTTCTAAGGTGGGTATGTCGATCACGATGAGTCCTTGTGGAAGTCGCGTTCAGGCGCCGGGCTCCCCGTCCCAATAGTCGAGATCGCCTTTGGTTCTTCCGATATGGCGGAAGCGCTCGGTTTCTGTCGCGTCCCTGTTGGTCTTGGCAAGGAACTTTCCGGAATCGGGATATTCGACGATCTCGGTTTTCGCCATCGTCGAAATGCCGAGATAGACGAGCGTGGCTGTGCCGGTATTGATAAGCTGATGCGCCGTTTCCGGCCCGCCCGCAGGTGCGCCGAGCACGTCGCCCGCCCGGACCGGATGGCGCTCGCTGCCGAAACGGTATTCGCCGGTGCCTGCGATCACGTAGAACAGCTCGTCTTCGACGTGGTGATTGTGGAAGGGGCAGCTCGATTTGCCGGATGGCACCTCATTGTAGCTGATGCCGAGGCCCGCAAGGCCGAGCTGCGCGCCGAACGAGACGTCGGCGCCTTCGTAGAACTCACCCTGTTTCCAGTGGTCGAGCTTGAGATCAGCGATATTGATGACTGCTTTCGATTCCGCCGCCATGATGTCCTCCTGTTGCAGGAAGAGAAGCTATCATCTTGCCGGAAAATTCAATGGCGATCGCGCGCTGACCCGGGAAAATCCTCGGCATGGGCGGAGAGGAGAACGCCGCCCATGCTTCGAGCGCCGCGCTTCGGATGGATGCGCCGGACGCTCTGTTGTTGTCGTGACCTCAGCGGACGTAGAAGGTCACGCTTCCGTCCGCCGCCTGTTCGGCATTGACGATGTTGCGGACATCGACGCCCTCATTGTTCAGACGGTGGGCAAGCGATCTGTTGGCATCGATCGAGGCCTGGATGCCGCGTATGGCCTGGCCGGAGCGTTCCGGGGCCGAGCGCGGACCTGTCGTCTCGTCGTCGAGATTGTGCCAGTTGCGGACCTGCTCGACATTGAAGTCATTGCCCCGGAAGGTCCTGAGCGTCTGCTCTATGCCCTGGGCGGAGTTCATTCCGAAGCTCTCGGCCCGGCTGACGCCGGCAAATGCGAGGGAGGAGAGGGCTGCGGCGATGGTGATTGTGACAACGCGGTTCATGATTTAATCCTTTCATCTGCTTTGACGGTCGGCTGTCGTGCAGGGGATCGTCTGCGTCACGAGATGGAATTGGCGCTGCCGCTTTCGCGATTCAATGGGTTAAGTGACTGAAAACGCATTAAAAATTCTTCATGAAAACGGCCTTCGAATTGCCGTTTTCGGCGCTTCCGGAAAAGCGGATTTCGAGGGCGTGGCCGGCTCGGCAAGGATGGTGCGGCTATCCCCTTGTCGATATTTCCTCTTTCGCAGTTGCGGCACCGGCCGAAAGTGCTTGCCATTCCGATGAAGGCATGTTTTGACCGCGGGCTGTCGAGTGGAAAAAGTGCCGCCAACCGAAGGTAAACAATGTCGAGAGAGACCGCTCCCCATATTTTGATCGTCGAGGCCCGCTTCTATGACGACATGGCCGACGCACTGCTCGAAGGCGCGACCTTTGCCCTCGAGCAAGCCGGCGCCACCTATGAGGTCGTCACCGTTCCCGGCGCGTTGGAAATTCCGGCAGCGATTGCCATGGCGCTCGATGGGGACGACAATGGCGGCACGCATTATGACGGCTATGTCGCTCTCGGCATGGTCATTCGCGGCGAGACCTATCATTTCGATATCGTATCGAACGAATCCTCGCGCGCTCTGATGGATCTAGCGGTCAGCGAATCCCTTGCCATCGGCAACGGCATTCTGACCGTGGAAAATGACGAACAGGCTTGGGCGCGCGCCCGCCGTTCGGACAAGGACAAGGGCGGGTTTGCCGCTCGTGCGGCGCTGACGATGATCGCGCTGAAGCAGAAACTGGGTGCATAACGAATGAACGACGACAAGACGGAACGGCCGGTCAAGACTGCGAACCAGCGGGGCGCTGCCCGCCTGGCGGCCGTTCAGGCGCTTTATCAGATGGATGTCGGTGGCACCGGCGTTCTGGAAATCGTCGCCGAATACGAGGCGCACCGCCTCGGCCAGGAACTCGACGGCGCGACCTATCTGAAGGCCGATGCCGCCTGGTTCCGCTCCATCGTCTCCGGCGTCGTGCGTGATCAGGTCCGTCTCGATCCGCTGATTGCTGCAGCGCTGCAGGATGATTGGGCGCTGTCGCGCCTCGATAGCACGGTGCGCGCCATCCTGCGTGCCGGCGTTTTCGAACTCCTCGATCGCAAAGACGTCCCGGTGGCGGTCATCGTCACCGAATATGTCGAGATCGCTCGGGCCTTTTTCGATGACGACGAGCCGAAGCTCGTCAATGCCGTGCTCGACCGCATCGCCAAGCAGGTCCGCGGTGAGGCGAAGAAGTAACTCTTTATCCGCCGACAATCTCCCTACGTCTTTCTTCGTACCGCAATGGTTTTCGGCCTTTGCGGGCTTGACGCCACGTGATCGACCACGCAATCTCCGCACCGCTTAGCTGTGCATTTCTGTGGAGAGGAAGGCGAGTCGGCGGCGTATCTGCCGGAGAAGGAGTGAGCTCCGGCCTATGGGAGGAAAGAGCGAAATGACCATTCTTTTGTGCGTAATCGCATGCGGTCTGCTCTCGGTGGTCTATGCCGCCTGGGCGACCCGGTCGGTGCTTGCCGCTGATCAGGGCAATAGCCGGATGCAGGAGATCGCGGGCTATATCCGCGAGGGCGCCCAAGCCTACCTGACACGTCAGTATAGAACCATTGCGCTTGTCGGCGTCGTTGTTTTCATCGCAGCCTGGCTGCTTCTCTCCGCCACCGCCGCCATCGGTTTCCTGATCGGCGCCGTACTGTCCGGTGCTGCCGGTTTCATCGGCATGCACGTCTCCGTCCGCGCCAACGTGCGCACCGCCCAGGCGGCGTCCGCCAGCCTTTCCGCCGGCCTCGACATCGCCTTCAAGTCTGGCGCGATCACCGGCATGCTGGTGGCGGGCCTCGCGCTGCTCGGTGTCTCCATCTATTATACGATATTGACCGTCGGGCTCGGACATGAGACCGGCTCGCGCGAAGTCATCGACGCGCTGGTGGCGCTCGGCTTCGGCGCCTCGCTGATCTCGATCTTCGCCCGTCTCGGCGGCGGCATCTTCACCAAAGGCGCCGATGTCGGCGGTGACCTCGTCGGCAAGGTGGAGGCCGGTATCCCCGAAGACGATCCGCGCAACCCGGCGACGATCGCCGATAATGTCGGCGACAATGTCGGCGACTGCGCCGGCATGGCCGCCGACCTTTTCGAAACCTATGCGGTCTCCGTTGTCGCCACCATGGTCCTCGCAGCGATCTTCTTTGCTGGCGCGCCGATCCTCCAGTCTGCGATGATCTATCCGCTGGCGATCTGCGGCGCCTGCATCATCACCTCGATCATCGGCACCTTCTTCGTCAAGCTCGGCTCGAACGGCTCGATCATGGGTGCGCTGTACAAGGGTCTCATCGTCACCGGCCTGCTGTCGATTGTCGGTCTCGGCGCCGCCACCTCGCTGACCGTCGGCTGGGGCTCGCTTGGCACGGTCGCCGGCGCCGACGTCACCGGTACGAACCTCTTCGTCTGCGGTCTCGTCGGCCTCGTCGTCACCGCCTTGATCGTAGTTATCACCGAATATTATACCGGCACCGGCAAACGCCCCGTCGTTTCGATCGCCCAGTCTTCGGTGACCGGTCACGGCACCAACGTCATCCAGGGCCTTGCGGTCTCGCTGGAATCGACCGCCCTGCCGGCCATCGTCATCGTCGGCGGCATTCTCGCCACCTATCAGCTCGGCGGCCTCTTCGGCACCGGCATCGCCGTCACCGCCATGCTCGGTCTTGCCGGCATGATCGTTGCGCTGGATGCTTTCGGCCCAGTTACCGACAATGCCGGCGGCATCGCCGAAATGTCGCATCTGCCGCCGGAAGTGCGCAAGTCGACTGACGCGCTCGACGCCGTCGGCAACACCACCAAAGCGGTCACCAAGGGTTACGCGATCGGTTCTGCCGGTCTCGGCGCGCTGGTGCTCTTTGCCGCCTACGCCAACGACCTGCAATATTTTGCGGCCCACGGCGACCAATATCCCTACTTCGCCAATATCGGCACGATCTCCTTCGAGCTGTCGAACCCTTACGTCGTCGCGGGCCTGCTTTTCGGCGGCCTGATTCCCTATCTGTTCGGCGGCATCGCCATGACAGCCGTCGGCCGCGCCGCCGGTTCGATCGTCGAGGAGGTTCGCCGGCAGTTCAAGATGAAGCCCGGTATCATGCAGGGCACAGAAAAGCCGGATTACGGCAAGGCCGTCGACCTGCTGACCAAGGCCGCCATCCGCGAGATGATCGTACCTTCGCTGCTGCCGGTGCTTGCCCCCATCGTCGTCTATTTCGGCGTGCTTCTGATCTCCGGCTCCAAGGCCTCGGCCTTTGCCGCCCTCGGTGCATCGCTGCTCGGCGTCATCATCAACGGCCTCTTCGTCGCCATCTCGATGACCTCGGGCGGGGGCGCCTGGGACAATGCCAAGAAGAGCTTCGAGGATGGTTTCGTCGACAAGGACGGCGTGCGTCACATGAAGGGCTCGGATGCGCACAAGGCCTCCGTCACCGGTGATACCGTCGGCGATCCCTACAAGGATACCGCCGGCCCCGCCGTCAACCCGGCGATCAAGATCACCAACATCGTCGCGCTGCTGTTGCTCGCCGTTCTCGCGGGTTGATGCAGATCGCAAAAGCGCCGCGGGCCGCCGCGGCGCCAAAATGCGCCCATTGAAAAACCCGCCGGATCGCTCCGGCGGGTTTTTCGTTGAAGGCATGTCCGATCAGCGCAGGCTGCTCGGATTCTGCGGTGTGCCGCCGGCGCCGCCGCCGAACAGGCTTCGGGCAGCACTTGCTGCGCTGCCGCCGGAGAGCATCTGCTGCAGGAAGGTGAGTTCCTTGCCGCCGGTCGGCGTGACGCGCGCGATGGTATCGAAGACCTTGCCGTCCTGGAGTGTGTAGTTGGCGCGGCGGGTGACGACGCCGTCCTTGTCGAAATAGATGGCCAGAACGGTCTGGTCGACGACCTTCAGCTTCTGGAAGGCGACGGCGCGCGTGCGCCGCTGCGAAATATAATAGAAGACCTCGCCGTCGAAGGTCGCCGTCGTCGATGGCGTGCCGAGCGAAAGCAGGACCTGTTCGCGGCTGGAACCTTCCGGAACGAGATTGAGCGACTGCTGATCGACGACATAGCCGCCGTTGAGCACGGTGCCGGTCTGGCAGCCTGAAAGAGCTGATGTGGAGGCGATTATGAAGGCAATGGCCGCGCTGCTGAAGAGTTTCATGTCAGACTTGAAATACCGTTTCTTCAACGACATCTACTCCCTTGGGTGTCGATAGCAGCCATTTTGGGCCTTGCACGCTTTCCTCCTGCAAAACCATTGTGGCCATTCCGGGTCGAGTTTCCCGAATTCGCTTCGCTGGCGCCTCGAAGGCGTCGTCCCGAAGCTGGCCACGAACGGCATTGCAATTCGCGCCTGCTTCGGTAAACCAGCTTTCGAAATCATGCAACAAGGCCGGATGCCAGCCGGCGTGAAGAATGAGGCATTTCCGGAAAAAACAATGATCCTCGGGCTCTTCCGCAAGAAAAACAACAATCAGGTGATCGTCGACAGGCAATATGCGGCGCTGACCGCAGCCGCGCGGATGCCCGATCTCTACGAGCGGCTCAATGTACCGGATACGGTCATGGGCCGCTTCGAAATGCTGTCGATCGTGATGATTCTGTTTTTTCGCCGCACGCGCGCCTCGGCCGTCAGCGGCCAGGAGATTGCCCAGGAGATCGTCGATGCCTTCTTTCAGGACATCGACTATTCGATCCGCGAGCTCGGCATCGGCGACAACAGCGTGCCGAAACGCATGAAGAAGCTCGCCGGCATGTTCTACGGCCGGCTCGAAACCTATTCGAAGGCGATGGACGCCGGTGATGCCGAAGCGCTGGCTCTTGCATTAGCGCGCAATATCTACCCGGAAACCGAGACACCGGCCGATATGTCCGGCCTGGCCAGCTGGATGATGGCCGCAGAATCTCATCTGTCCGCCGTTCCGGAAGATCTGATCGCCAGCGGTTCGGCAACGCTGCCGCCGGTCGCCTGAATGAGGAAACGATGAAGAACGATCGGGACGATGTTCCCTTCTCCTATCACGTCAAGGTCGGCCACATCTCGGCCAATCCCGTCGAGGTTCATATCGAGGCCGATGCCAGCGAGTTGAAGGCGCTTGCCGAGGCCTGGAGCGTCGTCTCCGTCGACGATCTCAGCGCCGATCTGCAGATCGCCCGCTGGAAGCGCGACGGCGTGCGTGTCAAGGGCCGCGTACAGGCGAAGATCGTCCAGTCCTGCGTCGTGACGCTGGAACCGGTCGAAGCCGTGATCGACGAAAGTTTCGAGCAGATCTTCGTGCCTGAGGGTTCCAAGCTTGCCCGCCAGCCCGGCAACGACGCTGGCGAGATGCTGCTCGATCCCGATGGTCCCGATCTGCCCGAGACCTTTGTCGGCGACACGATCGATGCCGGCGAGGTGGTTACCGAATTCGCCGCGCTCGCGATCGATCCCTATCCCCGCAAGGAGGGTGTCGAGTTCAAGGGCCATATCGAGGATAGCGGCGAAAACGACAAAAAGCCCTCCGCTTTCGCGGTCCTCAAGGACTGGAAAAAGGACTGAAGCACCTCTGGCATTTGACATAATTCAGTTGTATGCGACGCCAAAACCGGTATTTTGGCCGAAATTTCGCCCCTCGGCGAAAAGAAGGATCAGGGACGCGTGATCAGAATATCTCTCGACCTCATGGGTGGCGACTTTGGTCCCCAGGTTGTCATCCCCGGCGCCGCCAAGGCGCTGGACCGGCATCCGGATATTTCCTTCGTTTTCTACGGTCTTAAGGAACAGTGCGATCCCTTTCTCGCCAAGTTCCCGAAACTCAAGGAAAAATCGGTCTTTCACGACTGTGAGCTTGCTGTCAGCATGGAAGAGAAGCCGAGCCAGGCGCTGCGCCGCGGCCGCTATGTCTCCACCATGTGGCGCTCGATCGAGGCGGTGAAGACGGGCGATGCCGATGTCGCCGTCTCGGCCGGCAACACCGGCGCGCTGATGGCGATGGCGAAATTCTGTCTTCGCACGATGGCCAACATCGAGCGCCCGGCGATCGCGGCGATCTGGCCGACGATGAAGGGCGAGAGCATCGTGCTCGATGTCGGTGCGACGATCGGCGCCGATGCACAGCAACTGATGGATTTTGCGCTGATGGGCGGCGCCATGGCGCGCGCGCTTTTCGAGATCGAACGCCCGACGATCGGCCTTCTGAACGTTGGTGTCGAAGAGGTGAAAGGCCAGGAAGAGGTCAAGGAGGCCGGCCGGCTGTTGCGTGAGGCGAATATCGATTCGCTCGAATATTCCGGTTTCGTCGAGGGTAACGACCTCGGCAAGGGCACGGTCGACGTCGTCGTCACCGAAGGCTTCTCCGGCAATATCGCGCTCAAGACCGCTGAAGGCACCGCCAAGCAGATCGCCGAATATCTGCGTGCCGCCATGTCGCGCACACTGCTCGCCCGGATCGGCTATCTATTCGCCAAGAGCGCCTTCGATATGCTTCGTGAGAAGCTCGACCCGAGCAAGGTCAATGGCGGCGTGTTTCTCGGGCTGAACGGCATCGTAATAAAGAGCCATGGCGGGGCCAATGCCGAAGGCATCGCTGCTGCCATTGAGGTCGGCTACGACATGGCTAAGAACGGCCTCAATCAGAAAATAGAAAACGATCTTAAGAAATATCATGCCAAGCGGCTGCCTCCCATAGGCCCGGAAGCGGCATGAGCTATGGGGTTCAATCGAACATGATCCGTTCAGTGGTTCGCGGATTCGGAGCCGCACTTCCGAAGCGCGTGATGACCAATCGTGATATGGAGGCCATCGTCGATACGTCGGACGAATGGATCGTCCAGCGCACCGGCATCCGCCAGCGTTACGTGGCCGGCGACGACGAGACGACGGCCTCGCTCGGCGAAGCCGCCGCGCGTGCGGCGCTTGCCAATGGCGGCCTGACGCCCGCCGATATCGATCTTATCATCTGTGCCACCTCGACGCCGGACAACACCTTTCCGGCAACCTCGGTCAACATCCAGAACCGTCTCGGCATGAGCCACGGTTTTGCCTTCGACGTCCAGGCCGTCTGCACCGGCTTCGTCTATGCGGTCACGACCGCCGACGCCTATATTCGCGGCGGCCTTGCAAAGCGCGTTCTCGTCATCGGTGCCGAGACTTTTTCGCGCATTCTCGACTGGAACGACCGCACCACCTGTGTGCTTTTCGGCGATGGCGCCGGCGCGATCGTGCTCGAGGCGGCAGAAGGTGAGGGCACGTCTGCCGATCGCGGCGTGCTGACCGCGCATCTGCGCTCCGACGGTTCGCACAAGGACAAGCTTTATGTCGATGGCGGACCGTCGACGACGGGCAGCGTCGGCAAGCTGCGAATGGAAGGCCGCGAAGTCTTCAAATATGCCGTAGGCATGATCACCGACGTCATTCAGGCCGCTTTCGATTCGACCGGAACAACTGCCGAAGACCTCGACTGGCTGGTGCCGCACCAGGCCAATCGACGCATCATTGACGGTTCGGCGAAGAAGCTGAACATCGATGCGGACAAGGTCGTCGTCACCGTCGACCTGCATGGCAATACCTCGGCCGCCTCGATCCCGCTCGCGCTTGCGACCGCCGCCGGCGACGGCCGCATTAAGAAGGGCGACCTCGTGATGCTCGAAGCGATGGGTGGCGGCTTCACCTGGGGCGCTGTTTTGCTGCGCTGGTAAGCGCGAATCCTAAAAAACTGGCGGCGAACAAGAGCTTGACCCTGAGGCGCAAGACAAATACTCTTCGTTCGCTTTCAAAAAATATTTTGTAATGGGCGGGGAACCATGACCGGAAAAACAGTGACGCGAGCAGACCTGGCGGAATCCGTTTTCCGCAAGGTTGGTCTATCCCGGACCGAATCCGCTGAACTTGTGGAAACTGTCATCGACGAAATCTGCAACGCCATTGTTCGCGGTGAAACCGTCAAACTTTCCTCCTTCGCCACCTTCCAGGTTCGCGATAAGAACGAGCGGATCGGCCGCAATCCGAAGACCGGCGAGGAGGTTCCGATCTCTCCGCGCCGGGTGATGACCTTCAAGGCTTCGAACGTGCTGAAGACGCGCATCCTTAAGGCGCATGTCTCCCGCAAGATCAAGCTGAAGCCGCAGAATCCGGCTCTCTGAGATCGGACTTCCTCCTCTCGGAGCGGTGTTTTTTCTCGCTCTGGCCGATCCCCTGTGCGCAACGTCGAGACATGACTTGAATTGTCGACGCCAAACCTTTGAAATATGGTGAGTCGCCGTTGGATTGAGCCTGCGAGGTTGCGTAGCATATGACGTTGGACAAGAGCCCCGATGCCTTTCGCACCATCAGCGAAGTCGCAGACGATCTTGATCTGCCGCAGCATGTGCTGCGCTTTTGGGAGACACGGTTTCCCCAGATAAAGCCGATGAAGCGCGGCGGCGGCCGTCGTTACTATCGGCCCGAGGACGTCGACCTCCTCAAGGGCATCCGGCATTTGCTCTATGATCACGGCTATACGATCAAGGGCGTGCAGAAGCTTCTGAAGACCAACGGCAACAAGTTCGTCATCTCGGTCGGCCACGGCGATCTCGCCAGTGTCGAGGCGCTTGCCTCGGGTGCGCAGGAGGCGGGCGCCGGGGAACCACGTGTCGGCATGGCCGAGGAGGACCAGATTGTCGGCCGGGCCAAGCCGCCGATCACCCGCCGGTTCTTCAATTTCGTCGCCGGCGACGACGAGCAGCCGGAAGTCTCGATCGGCAAATCGAGCGTCGGCAAGGAAGACAGGGCGCTGCTCCAGGAGGCGCTCTACGACCTCCTGGAATGCAAGCGTCTGCTCGATCAGGTTCGCTGATTACGTTCCGCAAAGCTGCTTCATCGCCTGTTCGAGCTCGCTGAGCTGGAACGGCTTTCGCAGCACCGGGAGCGCGCTGGGGCTGCTGCCTTCCGGGGCGCTGCCATATCCCGTTGCGTAGAGATAGGGCTTGCCGCGTTCGTCAAGCAGCTTTGCGACCGGCAGCGAGCTCCGGCCTGCGAGGGAAACATCGAGGATTGCAGCATCGAATTCTGCGTCCCTGGCCGTTGCGAGCGCCCGTTCCAGATCCGGCGCGCTCGCACAAACCCGATAGCCAAGATCGCTCAGCATGTCCTCGAGCAACATGGCGATCAGCGCATCGTCCTCGACGATGAATATGTCTTTCATGATCCCGTCCCCCATTCCCCTGCCGGGCACGAAGATTTATGTGGACCGCTCGCGAAGCTCGTCAAGATGCCACGCGCAGTGGTGGAAAACTTGTCGCACAAAACAGTGCAGCCGTTTTGAGACGCCGATGTGTGTAAACATAAAAATCCAAGGTACGGCAAGCGAATCTGAAAGATCGCGTCGCGCTTTGGAAACAGCATATTGCCCGGCGAAATTCGATGTGCAAAACCTGGGATGCCGTTTCCGCGACGGCCGAGAAGGGGTGTAGAATGGATTTGTTGAGTGCCACGGATTGGCTGCGTCACAGGCCGGGCTATACCTATCCGCTGGCCGTTGCCTTCGTCGGTCTGACCTTTCTTCTAAGACTTGCCGCCAGCGATTATCTCTCCGGGTTTCCTTTCCTGAGCTTCCTTCCGGCGATCTTGCTTGCAAGTTTCATCGGCGGCGCCGGGCCGGGCTTCGTAGCGGCCATGCTCGCCGGTTTCCTCGTCCAGCAGTTTTTCGTCGAGCCGCACGATGCCTTCTGGCCGGTGAGCGCCGGTCAATGGATCGGCCTTGCGACCTTTCTCATCAATGCCGTGATCATCATCGGCCTGATGGAGACGATTATTGTCGCCCAGGGCAGGCAGAGTCGACTCCGCAGCGAACTCAACAGCTTCAACGCGCGCCTTGAGGAAACGGTGGTGCAGCGCACTGCCGAACTCAGGCATGAGATGGAAGAGAACGCCGCCGCCCAGGCGCAGGTGCGCCAGTTGCAGAAGATGGAGACGATCGGTCAGCTCACTGGCGGCGTCGCCCATGATTTCAACAATATGTTGGCGATCATCATCGGCAATCTCGATCTCGCCCAGCGGCGGATGACCGGACACGAGGATCCGCGCCTGCTGAACTCCCTTCAGAACGCCAGAGACGGCGCCCAGCGAGCCGCGGTATTGACCGCACGTCTTCTCGCCTTCTCACGTCAGCAGCCGCTGGCCCCGGAGGTGATCGACGTCAACAAGCTGGTCGGCGGCATGTCGGAGTTGCTGCGGCGCACGCTCGGCGAACATATCCGAATCGAGACCGTACTTGCCGGTGGCCTCTGGCCGACTTTCGCCGATCTCAGCCAACTCGAAAACGCCATGCTGAACCTTGCCGTCAATGCGCGCGACGCCATGCCCGGCGGCGGTCATCTGACGATCGAGACCGCCAATACCGAGCTTGACGAGCGATATTCGCGCATGCATTCGGAGGTCGAGGCGGGCCAGTATGTAATGATCAGCATCACTGACACCGGCATCGGCATGTCGGCCGATGTAATCGACCGAGCCTTCGACCCGTTTTACACCACCAAAGGACCCGGCAAGGGAACCGGTCTCGGGCTGAGCCAAGTCTACGGCTACATCAAACAGAGCGGCGGCCACATCAAGATCTATTCGGAGATCGACCGGGGAACGACGGTGAAGATCTATCTGCCGCGTCATGTCGGCAAGGCGGATGCTCGCTTGGCCGCCGTCGGCGCCCAGCCGATTCCTCAGGGAAGCGTTAACGATACTATCCTGGTTGTGGAGGACGATGAACATGTCCGCACCATGACCGCCGAAAGCCTCCACGAACTCGGTTACAGCGTGTTGCAGGCGGCAAGCGGCGTGGAGGCGCTTCTCCTTTTGGAGGAGAACCCCGACGTCGATCTGATCTTCACCGACATTGTGATGCCGCAGATGAGCGGACGTCAGCTTGCTGATGCCGTTCAAGAAAAATGGCCGGCGATCCGAATTCTTTACACCACGGGTTACACGCGCAACGCCATCGTACACAATGGCGTGCTCGACCACGGCGTCTCGCTGCTCGCCAAGCCATTCAGCCTGGAGCAACTCGCCCACAAGATCCGTGAACTCTTGAACGTGCCGGTGAGCGCGGCAGATGAGGGGACGTGAAGTCGTGCAGGACTATGCGTCTCCAGCCCCAATCCCTTATTCGAGAACCTGGATCACGCGGTGCGTCTTCGGCTCGACGATCACGCGCCGCTCGTTGACGACGGTGTAGGCATAGCCGTCGACATTGGGCACGGTATGGACTTCAATTGTATCCGGCAGCGTCGCGCCGACCGTGATTTCGCCGTCATAGACGACGGATGGCGTGTTTTGCTCCATGACATAGGTGCGCACCTCGCCGGGCAGGACGACGGAACCAGTTGGTGCGGGATCGGTGACAACCACCGTGCTCTGTGCAAAGGCGGCCGAGCAGATGGTCAGCATGGCGACCGTAGCGAGCGTGATCTTGCGCATGGGATGTTCTCCTTTTTGAACTCTGAACATCAAGGCAACGCCGGCCATACCGCATAGTTCCGCTACTACCGCCTTGATGTCGTGGCAGAGGTCGGCGCGCCGATTGTTTGTTGCTAAACCGGTTTATGCACCATACGGTTGATGAATCACGTTCAACGCGAGTCGTCTGGTGGCATCAGGGTCGGGCTCTTTACTCTTCGTTAACCATGTCGGCGATTTATGTCAGGTGAACGGCCGGGTGGCCGTTGATTCGACGGTCCGTCGCGTTTCGGTCTGCGAATGGATATCTGGAAAGACGATTACGGCGGCTCGCGCATGCGCTTAGGGAAGACGATATCGCTGCTGGCGGTGGCGGGTCTGATGGCCGGCTGCACGTCAACAGGCGGTGTGCGACAGCCTTCCGGACCGGAGACCGTGGCGCCTGAAAAGGCGCTGGTCCTGCCGCCGCCGGGCGGGCCGTCGATTGTCAACGTCGTCGAGCGCAAGCGCGGCAATGGCGTCGAGCAGACGATCTCGCTGTTCACCTCATCTTCCGTACCCGGCCAGAATTTTCTGAAAGCCGAGTTCTTCGGCGCTTCCGGGGCCAATCCGGGAATGGGCAATGCCAGCTTCAGCATGATCAACGAGAGCGGCATTGCTCGCGAGGTGGCCCGTTCGGCTCCCGGCGTGCCGATGGCGACATCGGCGACCTTCCTGCAGAACGCCTATGGCCCCTTCGGCTATGCTTCCGGCCGCAGCCGCGTCGGCGATACCTGCATCTATGCCTGGCAGCAGATCCGCTCGAGCGCGGCCGCCAATACCCAGGCCCGCAATTTCGGCATGATCCAGCTGCGCCTGCGCCTGTGCGATGCCCGCGCCACCGAGCGCCAGCTGCTCGGCATCGTCTACGGCTATACCATCACCGGCACCTTCGACGGCCCGACCTGGAATCCGTACGGTAACCCGCCCCCAGCCAGCGCGGCGCTCGGTCGTACCGGTGAACCGATCTATCCCGATGAGAGCGGATATCGCGCCAGCCCGATGCCGATCGGCTATGAGCCGGCGCCTGCCGTAGTCCGCCTGCCGCGGACAGCTCCGGTTCGCAGCGCCCCAAGGCAGCAACCGGCGCAGGACGCCGCACCCTTGCCGACGCCGATCGGCCCGCGAGTGCCGCTGCCGAGCGAGGCGCCACAGACGAGTGCTGCGCCGGATCCGGCCGCCGCGCCGCTGGAACAATCGGCAAGAGCGATCGGCGTCACGGTGCCCTCGCCGGACTGCATAGGCGACGCGGCTATGAGGGCCGTCTGCCGGAGATAGAGTATGCCCCGGGGTAACAGACGGTGCCCCGGCGCAATTTCGAAGGAACGTCGATGCGCAAAGCCCGCAGTGTCTTCATATGGGCCGTTGTTTCGCTCTGCATGATCGTGCTGATCACTCTGCCGGTTAATCTGCAGACCCAGCTCATCACCAGCACTGCGGTCGTCACGGTGATGGCGCTCATTAAGATTCTGAAGGGCGAGGGGACATGGCGCCTGGTGGCGCTTGCCTTCGGAACGTCGATCGTGCTGCGCTACGTCTATTGGCGCACCACCAACACCCTGCCGCCGCTGAACCAGCCTGAGAATTTCATTCCCGGTTTGCTGCTCTATCTTGCCGAAATGTACAGCGTCGCGATGCTGGCGCTCAGCCTTTTCATCGTCGCGACACCGCTTCCGTCGCGCCCATCGCGAGCCGCCAATCCCGGGCGTTTGCCCCATGTCGATGTGTTCGTGCCTTCCTATAACGAGGATGCCGGCCTTCTCGGAAACACGCTGGCTGCCGCCAAGGCGATGGACTATCCGGCCGACAAGCTGCATGTCTGGCTGCTCGACGACGGCGGCACCCTGCAGAAGCGCAATTCCGGCAAGTTGCTTGAGGCTCAGGCGGCGGCGGCCCGCCATGTCGAGCTGAAGCAGCTCTGCCAGGATCTCGACGTCACTTATCTCACGCGCGACCGCAACGAGCATGCCAAGGCCGGCAATCTCAACAACGGCATGAAACATTCGACCGGCGAACTCATCGCCGTCTTCGACGCGGACCACGCGCCGGCTCGCGATTTCCTGCTCGAGACAGTCGGCTACTTCGAAGACGACCCGAAGCTCTTTCTCGTCCAGACCCCGCATTTCTTCATCAATCCCGATCCCCTCGAACGCAATCTGCGCACTTTCGAAAAAATGCCGAGCGAGAATGAGATGTTCTACGGCATCATCCAGCGCGGCCTCGACAAATGGAATGCCGCCTTTTTCTGCGGCTCGGCTGCAGTCTTGAGCCGCAAGGCGCTCGAATCCCAGAACGGCTTTTCCGGCATCAGCATTACCGAGGATTGCGAGACGGCGCTGGCTCTCCATGGCAGCGGCTGGAACAGCCTCTATGTCGACAAGCCGCTGATCGCCGGGCTGCAGCCGGCCACCTTCGCAAGCTTCATCGGCCAGCGCAGCCGCTGGGCGCAGGGCATGATGCAGATCCTGCGGTTCCGCTTCCCGCTTCTGAAGCGCGGCCTGTCGATCCCGCAGCGCCTGTGCTACATGTCATCCACGCTTTTCTGGCTCTTCCCGTTCCCACGTACGATCTTCCTGTTTGCGCCGCTCTTCTACCTGTTCTTCGACCTGGAAATCTTCACGGCCTCCGGCGGCGAATTCCTTGCTTATACGCTTGCCTATATGCTCGTGAATCTGATGATGCAGAACTACCTCTACGGATCCTTCCGCTGGCCCTGGATTTCCGAACTTTACGAATATGTCCAGACCGTGCATCTGCTGCCGGCCGTCGTCTCGGTCATGCTCAATCCGCGGAAGCCGACCTTCAAGGTTACCGCCAAGGATGAATCGATCGCCGTCAGCCGCCTGTCTGAGATCAGCCGTCCCTTCTTCGTGATCTTTGCGGTGCAGATCATTGCGCTCGTCATCACCTTCTACAGGATTTATGCCGAGCCCTATAAGGCCGACGTCACGCTTGTCGTCGGCGGGTGGAACATCATCAACCTGATCATGGCCGGCTGCGCGCTCGGCGTCGTGTCGGAACGTGGCGAGCGCGCTTTGTCCCGCCGCGTCCGCGTCAACCGGCGCTGCGAGTTTTACGCCAACGGCAAGTGGTATGCGGCCTCGATTGAGGATGTCTCCGTCCACGGCGCAAGGCTGCATATCTTCAACAAGCATCTCGATGAGTTGCTCGTCGGCGCCCCCGGCGAGATGCGCTTCCGGCCCTATAGCGGCGCAGATCTGGAAACCCTGCCGCTGATCGTCCGCAACATCGAGCCATCAGGCGATATCAGCAATGTCGGCTGCCAATACGTGCCGAAAAGCGCGCTTGATCATCGCCTGATCGCCGATCTGATGTTTGCCAATTCCGATCAGTGGACCCAGTTCCAGGAATCGCGCCGCCGCAATCCGGGCCTCATCCGCGGCACCATCTGGTTTCTTGGCCTGTCGCTCTATCAGACCAGCCGCGGCCTGGTTTACCTCTTCCGCAGCATGCGGCCGGAGCGGGAGGCGCAGCAGCGGGCGGCAAAGGTCAATGCCGGATGAGAAAGATCGTCGCCGCCGCGCTTCTCCTGTTGCATGCCCCCGCTGTCACCCAGGCGCAGACGGCGCCCTTCGACATGTCCGGCGAGCGGCCGCCCGACGCGTCCACCGCCCCGAGATTGACGCCGCCCGTTCCGCCCGCAGCGACGGCGCCGGTACCTGTCATGCCACCCATTTCCGTAACGCCCGCGCCCGCTCCTGCGCCGATCACTGTTGTGCCGCAGCCGGCAGCGCCGGCGCCTCAGTCTGGCGCGGCGGCGAATGCCGCTTCGCAGCCGCGCCACCGCGATAGCAGGCGTTATCTCGTGCCATTTTCGAAATTCAGTCTCAGCGGCGAATATGACCGCCGGTCATGGTCTGTCTATCTGACTCCCGAGCAGGCGGCCGCCAAGGCAAGTTTCACCTTCGCCTATCAGAATTCGATCGTCGTCGCGCCGGAAGCCTCCGCGCTGACCGTCTATCTCAACAATCGTCCGATCGGTCAGCAGCGGGTCAGCTCGGCGGACGGCTCATCCGCCGTCACTTTCGAAGTTCCCCCCGGCCTGTTGCAGCCGGGCGCCAATCTTGTGACCTTCCAGGCAGAGCAGCGCCATCGCACCGACTGCAGCATCCAGTCCACCTATGAATTATGGTCGAATATCGATCCGGCCGGAACCTATCTGAGCTTTGCCGGCGGGAATGCCGCGGAGCTTTCGAGTGCCGACGCGATCCGCGCCATCGGCGTCGATGGCACCGGCAGGACGGAGTTCGATATCGTCGTCCCGGCGCTGGAGCAGCCGGGGACGACCAAGCCGTTGTTGCGGCTGGCACAGGGTTTGTCGGTGCTGAGCAGCATGCCGAACCAGATATTCGCCTTCAGCACCGCCTCGCTTCCGGCCGCCGGTCCTGGCAAGCTCGGTGTGCTCGTCGGGACCGCCGCGGAACTGCGGCCGTTCTTTCCCGACCTGCCGCCCGGGGCCGAAAGCGCACCGCTCGCTGCTTTCGTGACCGACCCGCGCAACGGCTCGCCGGTGCTTCTGATCAGCGGCCCCTCCTGGCAAGCCGTCTCCTCGGCGATCGATACGATCGTTTCGCCAACGGACAGGTCCGCGGACGTCCGCCGCGATGCGCTGACCACCGAGCGCTGGAGCGCGCCGAATGCGCCGCTGGTCTTTTCCGACACCAGCATTGCCCTCTCGCAACTCGGCGTGAAGACCACGGAATTTTCCGGCCGGCGGTTCCGCACCAGCTTCAATGTCGCCGTGCCGGCCGATTTTTATGCCAACGCCTATGGCGAGGCGAAGGTGCTGCTCGATGCCGCCTATACCGATAACGTGCTGCCCGGCAGCCATATCGATATTTACGTCAACGACAACATCGCCTCCACCGTGCCGCTTACTTCGACGACCGGCGGCATTCTCCGTCATCTGCCGATCCGCGTGACGATGCGCCACTTCAAACCCGGCCTCAATACGATTGGGATCGAGACGATCCTGATGACGAAGGACGATGCCGCTTGCGCTCCAGGTGCTACCGCCGGCGCCAATCCCCGGTTTGCCCTGTTCGATACCTCCGAAGTGCACATTCCGGATTTTGCCCGCGTCGGGCAGCGTCCCAACCTGGCCGCCATTTCCGGCACGGCCTATCCCTATGGCCGGGCGACGGAACCGACGCCGCTGTTCATCGATCGCGTCGATGCCGATACGCTTTCGGCCGCGGCTACGCTGCTCGGTCAGATGGCGGTGATGGCCGGCCATCCGATCGCCGTCGAAACCGTGGCGTCACCGAATACAATCGGCGATCGGGACGCCATCTTCATCGGCTCGATTTCGCAGATGCCGGCAACCGCGCTGACGCAAGCCAACATCTCGACGGCGAGCCAAGCCTCGTGGCGTCCGGTGGCCGACACGCAGCCAGGCGTCGTCGATACCGGCACAGCCTTCGAGGAGTGGAATTCCAAGGTGAGCGGCGGTATCTTGCGCAGCCGCATCACCGCCTTCCGTGAATGGCTGGGGCGCAATTTCGACATCACCCGCAGTTCGCTGCAGTTCATCCCCGGCGCCGAGACGGTCTTCACTCCCTCCAACGCCGACACGCTCATGGTTGCGCAAGGCTCCAGCCCCCTGGGAGAGGGTTCCTGGACCGTGGTGGCGGCACCCTCGGCAAAGGATCTGCGCGAAGGGCTCGAGGTGCTGACCGGTCAGCTGAACTGGCCGCAGATATCAGGCCATATCACCACCTATTCGAGCAAGACCGGCAAGATCGATACAGTGCCCGTCACCCGCTTCGATTTCGTCCCGTCCACGCCCTGGTCGATCGCCAATTACCGCTTGATCGCCGCCAACTGGTTGTCGACGAATATCCTCTCCTATGCTTCGCTGCTCGTCGTCTTCGTGTTGCTGATCGGCGTCGCCACCTCGCGCATGCTCAAAACGCTGGGGCGGTCCAAATGAGGTGGTGGCGCGTGCTTCTGCTTGCGGCGACGGCTGCATTCGCCCCTGCAAGCCCGTCCGCCGCCGCGCAGCCGGCGATGATCAATGCCGATGCGTGGTCCGCCTACAAGGCGAAATTTCTCGATGCGACCGGCCGGATCATCGATAACGGCAACGGCAATATCAGCCATAGCGAAGGGCAGGGCTATGGCATGCTGCTCGCTTATCTCTCGGCGAGCCCCGCGGATTTCGAGCAGATCTGGTATTTTACCCGTACCGAGCTGCTGTTGCGCGACGATGGCTTGGCCGTCTGGAAATGGGATCCCAACGTCAAGCCGCACGTGTCCGACACCAATAATGCCACGGATGGCGACATACTGATCGCCTATGCCCTGGCGCTTGCCGGCACCGCATGGAAGCGCAACGACTATATCCTCGCCGCCTCCCGCATGGCGCAGGCGCTGCTTGCGAAAGCCGTCGTCCGCTCGGCGGGCCGGACGCTGCTGATGCCGGGCAGCGAAGGTTTTGGCGCTGCCGATCGTGACGACGGCCCTGTCGTCAATCCTTCCTATTGGATTTACGAGGCAATGCCCGTCATGGCAGCGCTTGCTCCCTCCGATGCCTGGAAAAAGCTGTCGGACGACGGCGTGGCGCTGTTGAAGACGATGCAGTTCGGTCCGCGCAAGCTTCCTGCCGAATGGGTCAGTCTCAGCGGTCCGCCTCGGCCAGCAGAGGGTTTCGACGCCGAATTTGCCTACAATGCCCTTCGCATTCCGCTTTATCTCGCGCGCGGCGGCATCACAGACAAGGCGCTTTTGAACCACCTGAAAATGGGGATGTCGCAGAATGGCATTCCGGCCACGATCGATCTGACCACCGGCCGGCCGAAGACCGTGTTGCCGGACCCGGGTTATAGAATTGTTAACGATGTTGTGGCCTGTGTAATCGACGGGACGAGGCTGCCGGTCTCGGCTCTGCAATTCGCACCCACGCTCTATTATCCGTCCACGCTTCAACTGCTGGGGCTGGCCTATATCGGGGAGAAGCATCCGGAGTGTCTGTGAAAGCTTCTCTCGTGGCGATGTCAGCGGCAGTCGTGGTAGCGACCCTCGTCACCGGATTGAAGGATCGTGCCGCCCTGCAGCAAAAGCTCAGCCTTGGCTCCGCAGACAGGCCGGCGCCGGAACTGTTGATGATGGGCCGCATCAAGCCGGACGACGCTCCCGCGGGCAATCCCGAATTCAATGCCGAGAGCGTCGCCGACCGGATCGAAGCGATCACTTCGTCGCCGCCACCGGCACGGAGCAGCGATGAGCCGAATGCCGCTGCAGAGCAGCCGGCAGCACCGCAACGCGATGCGCCTCAGACAGCTGCGGAGCCGGCCCCGCTCGCGCCGCCGACCGTTTCCGACCGGCCGGCGCCTCAAAAGGCCGCGGCGCCCGCGCCGCCTGCCGTCGATGAAAGCGCGCTTCGCTATTTTGCCAGCCGCGGCGACAAAGTCCGCCTGCAGGCCGAAATCTCCCGGCTTCAGGCGCTTTATCCAAACTGGGTTCCGCCGGCCGATCCACTCGCCGTGCCGCAAAATGGCGACAAGCAGCTCGAGGCCATGTGGAAGCTTTATTCCGATGGCCGCTATGCAGAGTTGCGCAAAGCGATCGCCGACCGTCAGGCCGCCGACGCCGGATGGCAGCCGCCGGCTGATCTGCTCGAGCGGCTTGGTGTCGCCGAGGCCCGCTCCCGCCTCATCAACGCTTCGGATCTCAAGCAATATGCGACCGTGGTCGATATCGCCGCCGCGACGCCGAGCCTGCTCACCTGCAGCGAGGTCGACGTGCTCTGGCGTGTCGCCGAGGCCTTCATCCGGACGGAGAGGGCGCAGCGCGGGCAGGATGCTTATGCCTATATCCTGAAGAACTGCACCGACGCTGCCGAACGGCAGGCGACGGTCGAAAAAGCCTCGACGCTGCTTGACTACCAGCCGATGCAGGCGCTGCTGGCGCTGGAAAAGCCTGCTGTCGATGGTAGCAGGGAATTCGATGCAATCCGCGACAATCTTGCCCGACGCTTCGTCGCTGAAAGCAATGACGATCCGAAGCTCGCCATCGCGCCGAATTATATCGCTCACCTCGAAAAGCTCGCCGAAAGCCAGGGACTGGCCTCCGATGCGCTGCTGCTCGGCTGGCACCACCTTCGCCGCAACAATCCTGCCGTTGCCGAAAAGTGGTTTCGTGCCGCCCGCGACAGGGAGGATACGGCCGCCGCCTCGCAGGGGCTGGCGCTGGTGCTGATCGCCCGCAAGGCGCCTCAGGAAGCCGAGGACGTGATGTTCCGCTGGCGCGCCGATTCCGATGATGCGACCGCGACCTATCTTGCCGCCACCGCCAATCTGATGGCGCTGCAACCGCCGGCCAATCTGACCGAGGACGTGCTTCATCGGATCGCAGCCGAAGTCATCACCCGGAAATATGTGCCGACGGCGCAGCAGTTCGGCTGGTATGCCCGCTCTCTCAATCAGTTTCAGACCGCTGCGCGCTGGTTCGAAACCGCGCTTGCCTGGAAACCGGACGACGAACCGTCCGCCTACGGCCTTGCCGTTACGCGTGAGCAGCTGAACGACCGCAAGGGCGTCCTCGACCTCCAGCGCGGCTGGGCCGGCCGGTCGGCGCGAATCGCCAATCTTCAGGACACTTCCTTGCCGGCATCGAGCGCCGATACGCAGTCTGCAAAGGCGCCGCTCGCGCCGCAGCAGCCGGTAGAGCCGCCGCAGCGTCCGGCCGCTTCCACGGCGCCGCTTCCGGCCGAGCCGCCGACTGTGCGGCAGCCGGAACCGGAAGTCGCCATCCGCGCCTCAAGGCCGGCGATGCCTTCGGTGACTGTCGAGCGCGGTCCGCGCCAGGCGCGGGGCTGCTCGACGACCATCGACGCGGGACGACTCGGGCCGGGCGAGGCGCTGTCGCGCGGCTGGTGCCTGATGGATATCAACCGGCCGATGGAGGCGGTCTCGGCCTTCGAGACGGCGTTACAGAGCCCGATCCGCAAGATCCGCGAAGATGCAGCCTATGGTCAGAGTCTCGCCTATCTGCGCGCCGGTCTTTCCAGCAATGCCGCCGTTGCGGCAACCAAGGCGCCGCAGAGCCGCCAGCGCGCTGCCGAACTGCAGGTGGCGATCCTCGCCGATCGCGCCCTGTCGGCCTTCGACGCGGGGCGTTACCGTGAAACCCTCATCTATCTCGACCAGCGCGCCCAGCTGCAGCAGGAGCGCATCGATCTGATGGTTCTGCGCGGCTACTGCTATCTCAATCTGAAAATGTACGATGACGCGATGCGGATCTTCGAAGCCGCCGCTGCGACCGGCAGTCGCGACGCCGCACGTGGTCTGGCCGATGTTCGCAACGTCACGCATCCTGATGTCAACGACTGACGTTGACGCCGTCGCCGCTCTCGGCTACTCGCCTGCCGGAGAGGCCGCGCTGCCTCGCGCTCGCAAGGAAACAACCGTGCCCGGTCACCACGACGTCCTCGACAGATCCTATGACGCCTTCCTCTTCGATATGGACGGAACGCTGCTGAATTCCATTGCCGTCGTCGAGCGCGTCTGGAGCGAATGGGCAAGACGCCATGGTTTTGAGCCGGAGGTTTTCCTGAAAACGATCCACGGCATCCGTGCCTCCGACGTGATCCGTGGCCTCGGCTTGCCGGGTGTCGATCCGGTGCACGAGGCGGATCTGCTGCTGGCCGAGGAGATGGAGGACGTCTCCGGCATCGTCGAAATTCCCGATGCCGTCCGCTTCCTCAACGCCATCCCCGACGGCAGATGGGCGATCGTCACTTCCGCGCCGATCGAACTCGCCAGGCGTCGCATGGCTGCAGCCGGTATTCCGATGCCGAAGGTGATGGTCAGCGGTCGGGAGGTCGGAGCCGGCAAGCCCAGCCCCGAGGGTTATCTGCTCGGTGCAAGCCGCCTCGGCGTCGACCCGGCAAACTGCCTGGTCTTCGAAGATGCCGTTGCCGGCATTCTTGCCGGCGAGGCCGCAGGCGCCGACGTCACCGTCATCACCGAAACCCACGCCACGCCTTTCGAAACCCCGCATTTTTCGATTGCCAACTATCGGGCGTGGCAGCCTCGCCAGACCGCCGAAGGTCGGCTGAAGGTCGTCGCAATCTGAACGTTATCGGGCGCACTGCTTCCTTCGCGAAATGCTTCATCTCCACCCATCATGCCGAGCACGGCGCCATCCTATTTCTCAGCGCGGTTGAGGAGAATGCGCATTTCGTCGAAGCGGCGCTTGCGGTCACCGTCATCGGCGTTCGGTGAATAGCACGTGCTCGACACGCAGAAGCGCGCCAGGTTGTGCGGCTTGTCGGCCTTGTCGAACTCGCATTCGAATATGTCGGTCATTTCGGCCGGCGCGGTTCCCTGCCGCGTCGAATACGACATGCGGACACCCGGCGGCTTCAACTCGGGAAAGGATTGCACGGTGCCGATAGCGAGCTGATCGGTCATGAAGAAGCTCTTTGCCACGGATTTGCAGGTATCCTCGAGCTCAGGCGACTGCGCCATCGCATCAGCGGGTAGGGCGAACGCAGCAAAGGCAAATAATATGATCGGCTTCCGCACTGCGACTTCCTCCACTGTCTCTTTCGATTGAGGTAGAGCGGTAAGACCAAAAGCAAATGGTGGTCTGCCTACGGTGAATCCAACCACCCAACCATGTCCGCTTGTGGTGACAGCGGACTTCAGTCTCTGTTTCGCGATTGCTTTCCAACATCAAGTGTCTGTTGGCGATCAGGATCTCGGGAGAGGCAGAAGCGCAAAGATGGCGGTAGTCAAAGCCATCGCTGATGAAAAGAAAGCTGCAATCGCCAAAGGCCGGGCGCAGATTGCAAATGAGAACGCTTCTGCTGCAGACGGCGAGACTCTGGTCATTGAACGCTGAGCACGCCTTGCGATTCAAAGGATGGTCAACCGAATTCGCTCTCGGAACGCATCGGAAACATCGCGTGGGACTTTCGTGGGACTGTTTGCGCCGATCTGTGCTTTTCGACGCCTTCCGTTCTATTTTTATTCCCCGACCATCATTTTCCCCTTGCGCTATGAAGGCCGATTTCATAAAGCAATCAAGCCGTTTCGGCAGGTCGGGGCGTAGCGCAGCCCGGTAGCGCACTTGACTGGGGGTCAAGGGGTCGCTGGTTCGAGTCCAGTCGCCCCGACCATTTATCCCCTTGAAATCCCAGTCAGAACATCACGTTAACGGTGAATGCAGCGCGTGCGTGGCTTCGGTAGAGAACGGGTCGTCAGTGCGGTTTCTGCGCGATTGCAATCATCGATTTTGCCAGAAGCGGAATTCTCCCGACATATTCGAAGTCGACGTCTTCGAAACCTGTGTCGAGCAGCAGCGTGCTCAGCGTCCCCGGGGACCAGAATTTGATGTGGCCGTGCTCTTTGAGCGGCATGAAATGGTCATCCATCTTTCCGCTTACCGCCAAAGCCAGATTTTTCCAGTAACCGTGAAAAGGCGTCGATACGACCGCGATGCCCCCCGGTTTCACCAGATCGTACATGGTCGCCGAGAAAGCCTTCGGGTCGTAAACATGCTCCACGACCTCTATGCTGATCACCGCATCGAAGGTCCCGTAGCGGCTGGAAAGATCGTCGTAGCCGGAACCGATTTCCAGCGGAAGATCGGGATGGACCGCTTTCGCTTTCGCAATGCCGTCCTCCGACGGATCGACGCCGACGACGTCGTAGCCTTTCTCCACAAGCACCGAGGCAGCGCCGCCGGTGCCGCAGCCGAGATCAAAGACCGCCGTTTCGTTTGCCTCGTGGAAACTGTTTTCAAGAACGTCGACAACGGCCGGCAGGATATAGGAATGAGCGGTCGTCGGCTTGGCGTGAACGTAGGTAGTAGCGTCCAGTTCGATAGACATTTTACCTCCTGAAAAAATTGAACGCGCCGAGGCAATGGTACGGCGGACTTTGACGGCAGTGTGGTGCCGTTATGGTAATAAGGTGATCACGCCGGTAGGCATTCGCCGCTTCCTCCGATGCCCAACGGCCGAACCGCTTTAAGCTCCTCTTCACCACGACGCGATTGATGGTCATGCTCGCGCCGGGAATACCTCGAAGCTGATTGACAGGGTGGCGCGAAGATGCTGAAAACGGCCGGGCTTCGGGTCTATGCCATTGGGCAGAGAAATGGTCAGTGTATCGATTTTGACCATTTGAAGTAAATCATCCAATGAAATACTCCCTTAACGGGATTAATTGAAAAATAGTTCTTCTAGATATTTTTAAGAATCCATCAATAGTACAGACTGATGTTTGATTATTTTGTTAAGGTTATACAGAATTTACGCTGAATAGTCTGGTTTTAAATTTCAGAGAACCTTTTGGTGCTTCGCATTTTTGCGAATATGTGTAGATTAGGATTGTTCCTCTCAGAGATGGCCTGGTGCGAGCGCATGGCGGATATGAACCAGAACCTAACTTGCAGGCAGGCCCTTGCCGATGCTTTCCAAGCTCTGTCGGACGAGGCGGTCAAGGCCGGCTGGCCAGAGGGCGACGTTGCCCTCGCGCTTGCCGAACTTGCCGAGGAACGAGTGATCGAGCTGACCGCCACGGTGATCATGGAAGGCTTCATCGATCCGCCGTTCATCGCCGCTGGCGGCCGCCGCAACGGCTGAAGCATGTTGCGGTAACGCCAGATCAGGATGAAGCCAAACGGCGGATCTGAAAGATCGCAACACGCCGGAGCCGGTTCGGATCCCTGCTGCAAAATGCGCCAGACGTGCGGAAGGAAATTTTGTTCCGCAGGAGTTTGCGCAGTTGCTAAAGTTCGGACCCTCACGCATAATAACTTCATTGCCGGTTGCGGAGGGCGGCCGGCGATGCAAGCGTGTAGGCGTTTGCCCTCGGAGGGAAGTGCGGCGTGATGTTACGGTCATCAATTCATCCGCATGATTTACCGCTCTTTTCGGAAGATCTCGATCTGCTTTCGCAAGTGCTCGACAAGGTCTGCAACGAACGCGGCCTGGTCAGAACGACGCCGGAGGCCGAGAGGATCGGTGCGGTTATCATTCAGCTTTACAGACAGGGCGTGAGAGACGGCGGCAAACTCGCCGACCTTGCCAAGACCTATCTCTGACACGCGGTTCCCGCAATGAAGAGATGGGATCGCGAAACCTGACAGACGGATCTGGTCAGTCGTCATTGGCGGCATTGAGATTTTCCGGCCGGATGCCGTCATCAATTGATGTGCGTGCCCGCAACCGGATGCCGGGGCCGCCTTCATCTTGATTGCCGCTCGAAAGGAAGATAATGCCATGCGCCTCGAGCGTGCTGCGCACGTCGAACAGCGCATGCGGCTCACCCTCAAATTCGCCCTTTTCCAACGCCGTCACGGTCTCGACCGGCAGGCCGCTTGCGGCGGCGAGCTCTTCGATGCTCATTCCGATCATGGCGCGCGCGCCGCGTATCTGCGTTGCTGTGATCATGGTGCAAAATCTAGCGCATTTGCCGCGCTTCGCAAGTGGCGCAGCGGCTGATTGCGAGCTGCTGCGATCTTCAAGCGTCCTGCAATTTTACACCGAACAGATCGTCATGCATGCGCTCGACGGCGATACCCATGCCTCCCATGAGAGCGGCGCGGTTGCCGAAGCGGCTGATCTCGATGCGCGGCGGGTAGGGGGTGCAACGCGGCAGAAAAGCGCGGATGGCATTTACGAGCTCCGGCCTTGCACCGATACTGCCGCCGGTGATCACCAGTTCCGGGTCGAGAGTTGCTCCGATGGCGGCAATAGCGATCGCCACCAGCCTCGCCGTCTCTTCGATTGCGCCGATGGCGCTCGTTTCGCCTGCATTGAACGCAGCGAAGAGGTCGGCCACGGTAGAGGCGTTGCGCCCGCCGAAACCGGTATAGCGCCGCAGCATGGCGACGCTGCCGACCGCGCTCTCGAAGGTTCCCAGCGTAAAACCGCCTGGATCAAAAGCATCGCCGCCGAGTGGAAGATAGGCAATTTCGCCGGCTGCGCCGCGCGCGCCGCGCAACAGCGCGCCATTGGCGATAATGCCCATGCCGACGCCCGTCCCAAGAGCCACGAAAGCAAAATTGCCGACCTCGACGCCGTGTCCCCGCCATCTCTCTCCTTGCGCGGCGAGGTTGACGTCATTTTCGATGATCACCGGTATGCCCATCTTGTCGCTGAACGCTTGCCGCAGATCCATTGCGTCGACGCCGGGAATGTTCGGCGCGACGTTGATATGTCCAGTAGCCGGATCGAGGACGCCGGGACTGCCGAGAACGACGAGGCGCAGCTTGTCGGCAGTCGTGCCCGCCGCAAGCGCGAGTTGAGTGATCAGGTCGCTGAACTGGCTAACGAGATGCGGTCCGCCGCGTGGGTCGGTGGGTACTTTGGTTTCCGCAACGACGTTACCCAACAGATCGCAGATAGCCGCAGCGATCTTGGTGCCTCCGAGATCGATGGAGACCGCGAGGCCCGCGCTTGCGTTGATTTCATAGATGATCGCATTCCGGCCGGGGCGACCATCGGTCTGCCCGACAGGTTTCAGCCACCCATCATCCTCAAGATCGCGCACGACATCGGAAATCGTCTGTTTCGACAAGCCGGTCAGCTTGGCAATATCGGCGCGAGAGATCTTCCCCTTGGCTAACACGGTCCGGATCACCGCGTTGGTCGAGATTTTTCGGGCGATGGGAGTCTGTACGATAGACGACGTCGTTGCCATCCGGCTGCTCGTTCCAATTAGTTCGAGGTGTATCCCTAATGTAAGGTCGGTCCGATACTCAACCACCGCGAAATGATGGGTTTAGTCCTCAACCCTCATCTCCATAGTCGAGTTCAGTACACGGAAGCTGACAATTTGTCTACGTCCTTGACAAAAGAGGAGCCGCCTGTAGGCTGGGATCAACGCGTAATCAAATGCGCGATTGAAAGAGGGTCGAGGACAAGTATGCACCGTACATATTGTCTGGGTCGGCGCGCACGCGCCAAGATCGCCCGAAGAGGAATCGGCTCAGGCTGGTTCGGCTGTCTCTCCGTTTCGCATTCTGCGGGTTCCTCAACGCGGCTGTCGGGGACCTGTCTATGATAAAGCCTTCGACCGACGGACAGCTTTCAGCCGACGCCGGCGTCTTGCTGCCTATAATGGCGCCACGCCTTCAGGCGGATGTTCATCCGGACGGATATGCCGATCTTGCGCTTTGGGGTGCCGGCAGCCTGGGGCGTGTGCGGTTTTCTCCGATCACCGGCCCCTATATCTACGCTCCGAACCGGCTCGTCTCGAAACAGGGCGGCGTTTTTGTCGCGCAGTCGCTGCCGGTGATGCTGATCAGTGGAGTGAGCCTGCAGGGCGTCTATCCAGCGCGCCGTTGCGCCTGGTGGCACGAGCCGGATGGGCGAGACGCGAAAGCGAAGGTGTCCCGCAGCGCTGATCGGCAGATTTTCGAAATGGGCTGGGGCGCCCTTATCGTGGAGGCTCGAGATTCCGATCTGCGGATTGCCGGCGGCGCCTCGAGAGACGAAGCCGAGAGAGCGCTCGATCTCACCAGTGAAGCCATTATCACCGAAGCCGCGGAATATGTGGCGCTTTGCGATGTGATGCCTGAGGCCGACCCGCTGATGCGCAGCATGGTCAGCCAGGGGATACATGCGGCCCTTTCCAGCATAAGGCGCGACGAAAATGGCGCCTTCGCCGGCCTTGCCGCCGGACAGGCCTATAGCGCTCCGGCGCGGACCTATTACCGCGACGGCTATTGGACGATGCAGCCGCTGCTGACGCTTGCTCCGGAGGCGGTGCGCGACGAGATCCGACTGCTCGCTAGGGGAATACAGCCGGACGGAGAGGCCCCGAGCGGCGTTATCCTGACGGGACCGGCGCAATCGGATGCTTGGCAGCGCTTCGTCGCCGACTGCAAGGCCAATCCCAAAAACCACAAAAGAGCAGTTCCGGAGTATCATAACCGTCCGCAGGATTGGTGGAGCGACCACTTCGACAGTCCGCTTTTCTTCATTCTTTTTTTGGATGACTATTTCGGCGTTACGAAAGACGCAGCCGAGCTGCAGCTTCATTGGCCGACAGTGAGGGCGATCATGGATCGCTATGTCAGTCTGGCCGGTCCCGACAGCGTTCTGCCGCTGAAGCCGCGCAACGACCGAGATTGGGCCGATAATGTCTTCCGTGGCGGCCTTGTCTCCTACGATCTCGGCCTCTTCGTCGGCGCGATGGATGCGGTGGCGAGACTGGGCGAGGGGCACGATCCGAGCCTTGCCGAACATGCGCGCAAGACCGCAATGCTTGCTCGCCGGGAAATCGAAGCCAAGCTCTTCGTGCCGGCAACGGGAGGATATCTCGACTACGGAATGCCAGGCTCTTTTGTCGAGGATCATCTGGCTCTCGACAGTCTGACCTTATCGCGATTTAGTGCCATTTCAGAGGAGAGGGCTGTCGGCCTCCTGAGAGCGTTTGAAACCAGGCTGGAAACGCGCAACAATCAGGAACAGCCCTATGGCAGTTGGGGTGTGATGTGCGCCTATCCACCATTCAAGCGGCAAAGCGATTTGCGATCCAAGACGGCCTTCCCCTACCGCTACCATAACGGCTCGGACTGGCCTTATTGGGACGGCGCCTACGCCGAAGAGCGCCTTCGCCACGGGCTTGGAGCCGCGCGCTACGCATTGACGCGCTGGTGGGAAACCTGCCTCGACAACGGCTGGATCGGCGCGGTGGAATATTTCTCGCCGCCTTACGGGCGCGGGTCGCTGCTTCAGGGCTGGAGCGCCATGCCGGCGGCGGTGGTTCTGAAATATGGGCTGGACGCCGCAAATGCGGAGCCGATGTCATGAACTCTACGGCGTCGTCGGCTCTAGCCGAATCCCTAGTCGATCCGCATTGCGAAGGCGACGCCGCCATCCCGTTCGAATTCCGAAAAGCCGAGGTGGCGGTAGAAGCCTCTGGCGCGTTCGTTGTTCGGATCGACGCCGAGATGTACGGCTCCGACCCCATGATTCCTAAACGCCTGAAGCTCGGTGCTGATCATCCTGCGTCCCCAGCCGGCTGCCTGACGCCCGGGAAGAATATTGATGTGGAGATGCGCGGGGTACTGGTCTTGAAGCCACGCCGTTCCGCTGCGGGGATTGTGAATTCGCTCGATCACGTCGGCGTCGCGAGGACGGGCGGGCGTCAGGCCCGCGATCTCCCGGCGCACGAACGGCCACCAGTTCGCCTGCAAGTCTCTGTCGAACGCGCTGGTATCCGGCGTGCCGACGACATAGCCGACCGGGCGGTCGTCCTGAACAAGAACAAAGGCGAAGTCTTTGGCGAATTTGAGATAGGGTACCGACCAGATGTAGCCCGGCAGATGCGGGTCGCTGTAAAGCGCGCTGGCATCGTGTCCGCCATTCGCGGTTTTCAGGCAGATGTCGAAAAGGGCGTCGATATCCGCATCAATCGCCGGACGGATGAAGCAATTGGTGTCCATCACGTTGCCACCTCCTGCGTGGCGCTTTGTCATTTCAGGCCGCGAGAAAGGCTGATGCATTGACGATTACCTCAGATTCGCCAGCCCGGCAAAGCTCTGAGGGAAGAAAACGTTCGGCCGGTGCGTGGCGCCCGGCCTGAACGGGGAGTGGAGAATAAACCGAATAAAGGTGGAACAGAGGAGAAGTAGCGTGAAATCGATCAACATTCTGTCGGCAAGCCAATGGAAAGCAGCTGTCGCGCTGACCGGCGCGGCGCTTGTAAGCTTCAGCCTTTCGGCGGCGGCGCGCGCTGACGATCTGGCTGTATGGGACGACCAGACCTATGAAGGTCAGAGTGCGGTCATCGAGCAATTGAACAAGGACTTCGAGGCTGCGCATCCCGGCGTTACGATCAAACGTACTGCCCGCACATTCGATGACATGAAGTTGACGCTGAAGCTCGCAGTTTCGGCAGGCAACGGCCCGGTTGTCACGAAAGTCAACCAGGGCGCCGGCGATATGGGCGCAATGGTCAAGGAAGGGCTGCTCCTGCCGGTTGACGACTACATCAAGAAATACAGCTGGGATAAGCGCCAGTCCGATTCCGTGCTGGCGCGAGATCGCTGGGATGGGCCAAAGTTCGGCGTCGGTAAGACCTACGGCATATCAGGCCTCGCCGAGATCGTCGGCCTCTATTACAACAAGAAGATCCTCGACGATGCCGGCATAGCGCTGCCGAAGACCTTCGAGGAACTCCTGGCCGATCTCGACAAGCTGAAGGAAAAGGGCGTTGCGCCCTTCATGATGGGCAGCGCAAAGCAGCATCTCGCCCTCCACATGATTGGCGCCATCGATCAAGCCCATATCGACGCAAGCAATCGCGCCGAGCTTGATGATCTGATCTACGGCAGGGGCGGCTCCTGGAACACCAAGGGCAACATCGAATCCGCAAAACTGGTGCAGAAGTGGGCGCAGGGCGGCTATTTCTATCCGGGTTTCGAGGGCATTTCGGGTGACGACGCCGTCCAGCTCTTCATATCGGGGCAGGGCGCCTTCCTGATCTCGGGAACCTGGTATTTCGGTGATATGCAGCACAACCAGGATATCGGCTTCATGGCCATTCCTGCCCCGAAAGGCATTACCAAGCCGCTGAGCGTCGGAGGCGTGGATCTTGCCTGGGCAATAACAAGCCTTGCCAAAGACCAGAAAACGCAGGACCTGGCCGGTGAATATATCGACTACATGGTCTCGGAAAAAGCTGCCGAAACCTGGGCCAATGCCAGCTATCTTCCGGCAACGTCGCTTGCGGCGGATGCGAAGCCAAAGCTCACGCCGCTGCTGAGTTCCGGCATCGAGATGTGGAAGACGCTCAACGCCAACGACGCTCTCGGCCACTATCCCGATTGGTCGAGCCCGACGATGCTGAAGACAATCGACGATAACACGCCGCTTCTCCTGTCCGGCAAGATCACGCCTGAAGCCTTTGTCGACGCTATGGACAAGGATTATCAGGCTTACCTGAAGGGTCAAAAATAAATGGCGCGGACGCAGGCCGCGACCGTTCGCGGCCTGCGTCTCGTCGACATCATCTCAAGAAAATCAGCACCGCGATCTCAGGCTTGCTGCACGACGACGATAGCTTTGGCTTCATGGAGTACCGGAATGAAGCGCTCCCCACTTGATGGCTCCGAACATACCAATTGGATCTATCTCTTCCCCGGATTGCTGCTTTACGCGGCCTTTGTCTTCGGGCCGATTGTCGCGGCTTTGGGGTTGAGCCTGACCAGTTGGGACGGCTTGACCGTGCCCAAGTGGGTTGGCCTCGGCAATTACGTCGATCTCTTTTCCGATGATCGTTTTTACATCGCCTTGCGCAACAATGCCGAGCTGATGATATTCTACTGCGTCCTGCCGCTCGGGCTCGGCATAGGTCTTGCGGCCTGCGTCTGGAATCTGAAGCAACGGGAACAGCTCGCCCTGCGGACATTCCTGTTCCTGCCATATATCATGCCGACTGCCGTGTTGGGCATCATCTGGGCATGGCTCTACAATCCTGCATTCGGTCCGTTCAATCAATTTCTGAGAGCGGTAGGCTTGGGCATGTTCGCACTCCCTTGGCTGGGAGATTTCAACTTCGTGCTTCCCGCGGTCGGGATCGTTGCCACCTGGTATTTCTTCGGTTTTTGCATGGTGATCTTCCTCACGGGAATCCAGCGCATCGATCCCTCGCTCTTTGACGCTGCGAAGGTCGATGGCGCTTCGGCGCGAAAGACGTTTTTCTGGATAACGCTGCCGCTTCTAATACCGGAGATCAGGGTGGTTTTGCTGCTGACGGTCATCGCGTCGATCAAGAGCTTCGACCTGATCTTCACAATGACCCGCGGCGGCCCCGCCAACGCCACGCTCGTACCGAACATCTACATGTACCAGCTCGGTTTCGAGCTCAATCGGTTCGGCGCGGCGGCGGCCATCGCCATTGTCGGCGCGGCCCTGACATTCATCATCAACTATGCAATTCACCGGTTTGTCGGCTCGCAGAACAAAGGGGTGGCGTGATGAGCCGTTCGTCCAATATCCCCGCTACCACGCTCCCTCTTCGCATTCTCCTCTGGCTTCTCGCATTCGTCACGATCACGCCATTCCTGCTTCTGCTTCTGACGTCAATAAAGAGCAAGGCCGACGTCCTAAAGGGTGCGTTCGCCCTGCCGGCATATCCGCACTTCGAAAATTACCTTGATGCCTGGAATGCCGGGCATTTCAACATTTACTTCTGGAATTCGATCATTGTCGTCATACCCGTTGTGGCCGCGAGCGTCTTTCTGGGCCTGCTGACGGGCTTCGCCTTCGCTTTTCTGTCTTTCCCGCTCAGGCGTATGCTGTTCGCCATCCTGACGCTCGGTATGATGGTGCCGGCAGAGGCTTTCATCATCCCGCTTTATTATGAAATGCGGTATCTCGGGTGGATCAATACCTATGCCGCCGTGATCGTGCCGCAGATCGCGATGTCGATCCCATTCTCGACGATCTTCCTCGCCAGCGCGATGCAGCAATTGCCCGAAGAGATTCTCGAAGCGGCGGTCCTCGACGGCGCCGGGCGCTTCTATATCCTTCGCAAGATCGTCGTGCCCCTGATGGTGCCGGCAATGTCGACGCTGGCGCTGTTCCTGTTCATCTGGACCTGGAATGAGTTTCTGATTCCCTTCATTCTGGTGAATGACGATGCCTATCGGACGCTGCCCCTCGGCATGCTGTTTTTCCAGGGGCGCTACACCGTCAACACGCCGGTTCTGACCGCCGGGGCGGTGATCGTCATTGCCCCGCTCATCCTGACCTATCTCATTTTCCAGCGGCGGTTCATCGCTGGCTTGACGGCCGGGACGACGAAATAGGCAGCCCAAGCCATTGGCGGCAGGCTTCAAGCCGCTCCGGCGAGATTTCGGCCGCGCCTGTGACGCGCTTCCAGCGCCGCGCAGCCCCAGACCGTGCCGAAGAGCAGATAGACATGCCGCCAGTGGTCGATGTCGATGACATTGCCGATCGCCGCATGGCCGAGAACGGAGATCCAGGCAATCATCAGGAAGGGTTGCCAGGGCCGGTCGTGAAGCAAGTTCCGGAAACCCAGGATGAGCGTCCAGAGCAGCATTCCGACATAGCTGACGAAGCCGAGCCAGCCATAGGAGGTGAGCGACTTCAGCCAGATGTTATGCTCGTCCTCGGGAAACATCGTGCCGAACACGAGCGGACCGATGCCGAGCGGGCGCTCCATCATCATGGTGAAACCGATCCTGTGGCGCTCGAAGCGGCCGAGATGTTCGCCGTCATACTGCTGCACGAGCTGGGCGCGTGTCGAAAACAACTCTGCGACCTTCGGAATCTGCAGCGCCACGAGCAGCGATGCGACCAGCATGATGATCGCCGCCAGTGACAGGATCAGCACGCGCAATCGGAAGGCGCCGCTGCGCTCCTTCAGCAGCATGATGAAAATCAGCAGCACCACGCCGAACGCAAAGAGACCCCAGGCGGCGCGGGAAAAGGAGAGGAAGATGCCGATGGCAATCACGAGAAGGGCGGCTGCCTTCAATGGCGATTTCTTCAGGTCGCCGACCAGAATGCCGTGGATGAGATGGAGCGACGGCGGCACCAGGAAGGGGCCGAAGACGTTTGGATCCTGGAACGCGCCTTTGGCGCGGTCATAGAGAGTGAACACTTCCGAGCCGGGAAAGGCGTGGAAATAGCCGAGCACGCCAAGCGCCGACGTGACGACGGCAGCCAGGGTCCAGGCGTTGAAGATCAGCGGCAGCCGCTTATGGCTGTCCTCGATGATCGCCCCGTAGAATACCGCGGTCAGCGCCAGGAAGGTCGAGACAGCGATATACATCGGTGCCGTCGCAAGGTCCTTCATCTGCGTCAGCGACAGCATGCCCCCGATATTGAAAGTAAGCAGCAGCGCAAGCAACGGCGCGACGCTGCGCGAAATCCTGAGACCAAGGATGAACCAGAGGCCGATCAGCCCCGCCATCCAGAGTTCATAGGGCGCCGGCTCATCGATGACGAAGCCGGAGAGGAAAACGCCGAAGGCGACGAAGGCCGAGCCGATCAGCCGCAGCGTTGTCCGCCGCGGCTGGGCGACACGCGAATATGTCGCCTCGATCGTGCTCAATAGGCATTTTCCGTGTTGAACAGCCGGACCGGAGTCAGGAACAGGATTTTGAGATCGAACCAGAGCGACCAGTTCTCGATATAATAGAGGTCGTAGGCCGTGCGGAACTTGATCTTCTCGTCATTGTCGACCTCGCCGCGCCAGCCGTTGATCTGCGCCCAACCGGTCACACCAGGCTTGACGCGATGGCGGGCGAAATAACCTTCGACGACATCAGCGAAGGCGCGGTCGCGCGCCTGGGCAAGAACCGCATGCGGACGCGGACCGACCAGCGAGAGGTCTCCCCGCAGCACGTTGAAAAGCTGCGGCAGCTCGTCGATCGAGGTCTTGCGGATGAACCTTCCGACACGGGTGACGCGCGGATCGCCCTTGGTCACCGCGGCCTTGCCTGAGGGGTCGGCCATATTGGTGTACATCGAGCGGAACTTGAAGACGTTGATGACTTCGTTGTTGAAGCCGTGACGCTTCTGCATGAAGAAGACAGGACCTTCCGAGGTCGCCTTGATGGCGATCGCGGTTGCAGCCATCAGCGGCCAGAGCAGCGCAAGCGCGACCAGGGTGAAGAAGATGTCGAAGCCGCGTTTGGCGACGGAGTCCCAGTCGCGGATCGGCATTTTGAAAATGTCGAGCATCGGCACAGCGCCGACATGCGAATAGGCGCGTGGCCGGAAGCGCAGCCGGTTGGCATGCGCCGCAAGCCGGATATCGACCGGCAGGACCCAGAGCTTCTTCAGGAGATCGAAGATGCGGGCTTCGGCCGAAAGCGGCAGGGCGATGATCAGCATGTCGATGCGCGTCAGCCGCACGAATTCGACGAGTTCCGCCACGGTGCCGAGCTTCGGGTAGCCGGCGACCATGATCGGTGAGCGTTTCTCGCCGCGGTCGTCGAAGATGCCGCAGATGCGGATGTCGTTGTCGGCCTGCTGTTCGAGGATGCGGATCAGCTCCTTGGCCGGTTCGCCGCCGCCGACGATGACGGCCCGCCGCTCCATGATGCCGTTGCGCGCCCAGTTGCGGATGCCGTAGGCGACAAGGAAACGCTCGGCCGCGAGAAAGAGCACGCCGACGGTGAACCACGGGACATAGGCATCGACCATCGCCCATGTGGTGCCGCGAATGAGCGCGAACAGGCCGATGGTCAGGACAAGCGCGATCGTCCAGGAGGCGAGAATGCGGGGCATGAGCCGTAGCTTCGCCCGAAGTGCGGGAATGGTGTAGGTGTCGGCGAGCTGCAGGGTGACGACGGTCGCGGCTGAAGCGATCGCCGCCATGCCGACCCGCACCAGCAGAGGATCGCTGCCGTCACCTGGCCAGAAGTAGTGGACGATCAGGGCAATCGAAAAGAGCGCCAGGAATTCCAGGAGCCGCAATTGGCCGATAATAATGACCGGCGAACGAGTGCCGTCGCGGAACTGTTCGGCGATCTGCCGGGCATAAGGATTGATTTCGATCGGTTCGGCGGAGTGCGCCTGACCTGCGTTGCGGTGCGCCTCGATCTCGGAAATTTGCTTGCGCAGCGCTTCCACATCGAATTGATCGCTTTTTTCCAATTTGTTCATGGGGTTTTGTCGCTCGTTGTCAGCAAGCGAAATACCAGAAAGCCCCTAAGAATTATTTACGGGGTAACGAACATTGCTTGCTCGGCGGCGGGACCGACGAGCTCATGGTATAATTGCAGGACATCCCGCGCCATCACGGTCGAGGAAAACACGGCCTTTACTGCCTCATGCGACGGCATTGTTCTGGCGTGCCAGCCGGGCGTGCTGAGCGCTTCCGCCATGACGCGGGCGAGATCGTCGGAATTGCCGGGCTCTACAAGAGCTGGACTGTCCTTGCCGAGCACCTCGGGAATGCCGCCGACGCGGCTGGCGATGATCGTCTTGCCGGCCCCCAGCCCTTCGAGCACGATATAGGGCATGGCTTCGGCGCGAGAGGGGACGACGAGATTTTGCGCCATGGCAAAGGCTTCGTGGATACGCATTGCCGGCAACATGCCGATCCGTTTGCCGAGGCCGCGTTCGATCATCATCTCGCGGTAGCGGTCCCGGTCGGGTCCGTCGCCGATCATCAGCGCCGAAAGCGGCCTGCCGAGCAGCCGCTCGGTCTTGGCGAAGGCATCGACAAACAGATCGGGACCCTTGAGGTCCCGAAGCATCCCGACATAGATGAAATGCACGGCATCCGACCGGGTGTGGATCGGCTCGAATTCACGCTCTCCGATGCCGTTATAGATCAGTTTCGTCTTCGTCCGCGGCTTGCCCACCTTACGCGCATAGGTGTCGCGCTCGTATTCGCAGATGAAGACCAGCGCATCGGTGAAATATTCCTGCAGGCGCTCCATCCTGAGGACGAACTGTCCTGTGAATGAGGAGCGCGAATAATGCAGGCTTCCGCCATGCGCGGTATAGAGGCGGGCTACGCGATACCTGTTCACCCGCAGGGCTGAGCCGGCAAGTCGCGCGAGCACGCCGCCCTTGGCGCCGTGCCCGTGCAGCACATCCGGCCGCAAACTTTTAATCTTCTTGTACGTATCCCACATCGTCGCGATATCGGACGGGCTGACCGAGCGGCGGATCGGCACGCGTGTCAGGCCGAGAGACAGATATGGGCGGATATCATCGAACAATCTGTCCTCGTGCTCGCCGCCGGTCGAGCTGTCGCAGAGAATGCCGATATGATGACCGGCCTTGCTGTGTTCCTCGACCAGATCGCGGACATGGCGGAAAATCCCGCCGACCGGCGATCTGAAGCAGTGCAGAATGCGGAGCGGCCTCTCTCTTGCCATTGCTCAAAAGAGCCGTTCGCGAACGTAGATCGTGTCGCCGGCGATGATCGGGCCGGATATGTTGATGCGGCCGGTCAGCACCTGTCCGTTTATCTTGCGGGTGACATCGACCATGCTCTGGTTGGCGCGACTGGAGAAGCCGCCGGCAACCGCGATGGCGTTCTGCACGGTCATGCCCGGAACATAGGCATATTGGCCGGGCTGGCCGACTTCGCCCATGATGAAAATCGAGCGGTAGCGGTCGACGTCAATGGTGACATCGGGATCGCGAAGATAGCCCTGCTGCAGTTTCTGGGCGATCTGCCCTGAAAGTTGCTGCAGGGTTCGGCCGCGGGCAGGGACCTGACCGATGAGAGGGAAGGCGATGTAACCGGCCTGATCGACGGTGTAGGTGTTGGTCAGGCTCTGCTGGTCGAAGACGGTGATGCGCAGCCGGTCGCCGCTATCAAGCGTATAGGGCTGGATGGTCGCCTCGTTGAAGGCTTTCGGAGCCGGCTTATACGTCGTGCAGCCGCCCAATGCTGCCGTCATGGCTGCAAGGCTCAGGGCCAAAAGGATTTTGGGCGGGGCGACAGACATCCGCTTGTGCTCACAGAAAATGAACTCGGTGCAGCCGTTATCGATCCGTTAGGGTTAATGCCCGGTAAAAGGCGCATAACAATTCCCCAATTCTTTGCCGATCTTCGCTATTTCTCGGCAGGATCAGCATTAACCGTTGAGTTACCATGGTCGTTTACGCTTGCGGCACGTTTGTTGTGGAGTAAGAGCATGTCCGGCGTAGTGCGTGATCAGGATGTGGATATCGACCTCGGCCAGCTGGTTCGCGCCGTCTGGGCGCGCCGGCTCAGGATTCTGACGATCACGCTCGCGGCGGCCGGCGTCGCCTTTGCCGGCGCCAAGATCATCTCGCCGCAATATCGCAGCGAAACACGCATCCTCATTGAACCCCGCGCGCCAGCCTTCGCCAGCACCCAGCAAGCGAACGAAGCCGGCGCCGGGCCACTGATGGACGAGCTGAATATCGCCAGCCAGGTGCAACTCCTGCAATCGGCCGATCTCCTCAAGAAGGTGATCAACGACCTGAAGCTCTACAATCTGCCGGAATTCGACGATGCCGCCAACGGCTCGGCGATGAGCAGCATCCTGGTGAAGCTGCATCTGAAGAAGAACCCGATGGAGAACCCGCCGGAAGAACGGGTGATCGACGCTTTCGTCGAGCGGCTGCAGGTCTATCAGGTGCCGGGTTCGCGCGTCATTGGCATCAATTTCACGTCGAAGGATCCGAAGCTCGCCGCCGCCATCCCGAACGCTATGGCGAAGGTCTACCTTTCCACCCAGAGCGGCGCCAAGCTCGCCTCCAATTCGGAAGCGACGCGCTGGCTTGAGCCGGAGATCGAAAACCTGCGGCAGAAGGTCGGCGAGGCCGAGAAGAAGGTGGCGGAATATCGCACCAACCACGGTCTGCTGCAAACGAACGGCACGACCACATTCCCCGCCCAGCAGCTTAATGACATCTCCGCGGAACTCACCCGCGTGCGGGGCGACAAGGCCAATGCCGAGGCGAGGGCGCAGGCGGTGCGCAATGCGCTGTCATCGGGCGAAGCCTCCGATACGCTGCCTGACATCATGTCTTCCCAGGCGATCCAGCGGCTGAAGGCGACGGAATCGGGCCTGCAGTCGCAAATATCAGATCTGCAGACCAGCCTTCTCAACAGTCATCCCCGGCTGAAGAGCCTGCGCGCCCAGCTCTCCGATATTCGCGGTCAAATCCGCCAGGAGACGCAGAAGATCCTGGCCAGCATCGAAAATGAGGCGAAGGTTGCCGACCTCCGCGCAAGCGAGCTCGAGCGCCAGAAGGACGCGGTACAAGCCAACAGCGCCCGCGCCGGCGAAGACGAGGTCGGCCTCAACGCGCTGGAGCGCGAGGCAAACGCCCAGCGCCAGCTGCTCGAAACCTATCTGGTGCGCTACCGCGAGGCCGCCTCGCGCGCCGACAGCAACTCCAGCCCGGCGGACGCCCGTATCGTTTCCCGGGCCATCGAGCCGGTCGATCCCTATTTCCCGAAGGTTGTGCCGATCGTCGTCGTCGCGGCCGTCGCGACGCTGATCCTGAGCGCCATCGTCACCATGCTCGCCGAACTCTTCAGCGGCCGGGCGCTTCGTGCCGTCGATGCCTCCCGTGACGCGGTCGAGGCGGAAACGGTCGCCGAAGACAAGGATGTGCCGCAGGCCGCCCCGGGTGTCGCTGCCGTCAGAAGGCCCGTCCAGCCGAGTATGCTCGCTGTTGTCACGGAGGATGACGGAAAGGACGTGATCGAAGAAACGGCGGCCGCCGAAGAGGCGCCGGAGGACGACAATGAATTTTCCATTGCCTCGGTTGCGGACTACCTCACGGGCAGCCGCGCGCCGCTGGCAATTGCCATATCCCCAACTGGTGACAATGGCTCGGCGGCGACGGTTGCGTTGACGCGCATGCTCGCCGATGCCGGCCGCCGCGTCATTCTGATTGATATGACCGGCTCCGGCTATCCCACAGAACTGATGGCCGAGGACCAGACAGCTCTTGGTGTCACCGATCTGCTGTGCGGCGAGGCCGCCTTCGGCGACACGATCCATGGCGATCGCCTTTCCGATGCCCATCTGATCCCGCAGGGCCAGAGCGACGTGCGCCGCGCCATGCGCGGTGTCGACCGGCTGTCGCTGCTGCTCGATGCGCTCGCCGCCGCCTACGACCTCGTGGTGGTCGAATGCGGTGCGGCCGATGTCGCCGGCATCTCGCGGCTGACGCGCAGCCGGGATGTCGAGATCGTCCTCTCCCTTCCGGAGATGGACGAGACTATCTTTGTGACCTTGATGACGGAATTCCAGACTGCGGGCTATGAGCGCGTCGTGCTGATGTCGGGCGGCGAAGGGGCCGAGCAGGCGCTCGGCCAGGCCGCCTGAAGCATGTCGCGCAAAAGTGTGCAGCGGTTCTGCGAAGAACGACATACGCAAGACAAAGACGCTCAGCCGATCCGTGCGCGGATGTTCTGGGCGAATTTATAGAGCTTCGGGCGCGCCTTGATATGCGCCTTGCCCCGGGTAACGATCCGGTGTGCCGCGCCGGCGGCAAGGCCAAATGGTGAAACCGGCAGCACCACGTCGTAATGAGCGGTCTCGACCGGCGCCCAGGATCGTTTGTAGGTCTGATCGCCGAGGCCAAAATCGAATAGCGCGACGCCACTGCCGTGCAGTCCCCAAATGATTTGCCAATAGAGGAATTCGCCGGGGCTGGTATCGGGCACAAGATCTTCATCGATCGCCCCGAACTGGCAGATGACGTGATCGCCCTTGCGCGAAATGCCCGAGATCGCAGCGATCCGGTCCTTGTTCTCGCCCTTCAGCCGCAGCGCATGCATCTGCAGGCCGAAATACTGTCTTGCATCATCCCGCTTGTCGATGAGGCCGTGCAGGAAGATCTGCGTTTCCCGATCGGCGAAGACGTCGGGGAGGCCGAGGTCGGCGAAGCGGATACTCTTCAGGTGGAAGAAGATATCGAGCAGGCGGTGCTGTTCTTCCGATGTTTCCGGGATGACATATTCGACGCCGCCGGCCGCGTCCAGGCGCCTTGATTGAACGCGGAATTTCTTACGCCGGCTCTTGGCGTTGAGCTGCTTCAGCGTCTCCTCGAAATTGGAGAGGAACGGCAATTGATAGGCGTGGTTCTGGTTCTGCACCATCGGCAGTCCGGTGAGCGGGGTCTGCCGCCCGCGCCATTCCAGCGGAAGGTTTTGCAGCAGCAGCAGATCGGCATGGCCCTTCAAGACCTGCCGAAGCTGCCCCGCGAACTTCTCCGCGTCGATGCTGCCGCCGCTTTCGGCAAAATTGCCGGAGAACAGACCGGTATTGATATTGCTGTGGTCGGCCGCGATGAACTTGGCGACGGCCAATCCGCGGGACGTGACGATCTCGATCGGCAGAATGAAGGCCGTCTCCCCGGCATAAGTGCCCTTGAGGATCGCCAGCGGCCGCCGAAAGCCTTTGACCCAGGCGGCGCACCAATCATAGCTCTGATGAAGTGAGTGGAGATCGTCGGTCTCCAGAGCCCGCCAATCATCCTCCAGCGGCTGCATCGCGTCGAATACCGAGATGTCGATTTTTGCCATGGCAAGTTTCATGCTCACCTGGCGTAGGCGTGAAATCGCCATATCGGGCAGCGCGCCATCATCGGACGGCTGTTCATCAACATCGAGCTTTTGCGTCTGCACGGGAACTCTCCGGTCAAAATGCTGAACGGGAAGGTAGGTGTGCAGGACGTATATTTGGTTTAACCGCCGCCCATCGGCGAGGTTTTCCGCCGATCACGGTTATTCGGCCGTTAATGGCCTATTGCTGCCGCGGTCCGGCCATCCACTTGATGATCACCATTGCCGGCAATACCCAAAGCAGGCCGGTCAGCAGGAAGTAGAGCAGGTGCCCCCACCAGGGGGCGTTGCCGAGCGTCGCCACCGCGATCGTGTTCGCCACCAGCGCATAGACGAGCACAAGCACGATGATAAAGATCGTGCCGATGAATTTGCGGAGACGGACGGGCATTGTTTATCTCTTGTCTGAGGTAGCGCGGAGCGGCGCGACGGCATGCCGCAAAGCTTCGGGGCTTGTTTTGCATGAGCCGGTGAGGCAAATCAACTGCCGGATAGAAGGAGACATCATGGCCGTCGCGAACCCCACCATGGAACAGGCGATCCTGAGCGAAGTACGCAAGCAGCACCGCAACCGCCGCGCCTTGCGGCTATGGCTCGGCGTCGTGCTTTTGGCGCTCTTCTGTCTCGTGCTCGTCGGAGGGGCAACGCGGCTGACCAATTCCGGCTTGTCGATCACCGAGTGGAAGCCGATCCATGGCGTCATTCCGCCGCTGTCGGCCGTGGAATGGGAAGAGGAGTTCCGCCTCTACCAGCGCATTCCCGAATTTCAGCAATTGAACAGTTCCATGACCGTCGACGAGTTCAAGGGCATCTTCTGGTGGGAATGGGCGCACCGACTGATCGCCCGTGGCATCGGCATGATCTTCGCGCTGCCGCTCCTTTATTTCTGGCTCACGGGGCGGATCGAGAAACGCCTGCGCTGGCCGCTGGTCGGCATCCTGGCGCTCGGCGGCCTGCAGGGTTTCATCGGCTGGTGGATGGTATCGTCAGGGCTGTCTGCCCGCACCGACGTCAGTCAGTACCGGCTGGCAACGCATCTCGTCATGGCCTGCCTGATCTTTGCCGGCTGCATGTGGATCATGCGCGGGCTGTCGCCGCACTCCAACGATCCGGCGCCGGCACGCAGTTCGCGCGGCTTCGCTGCCGCCATCGCTGTTTTCGCCCTGTTCCAGATTTATCTCGGTGCCCTGGTGGCGGGACTCGACGCCGGTTTTTCCTACAATACCTGGCCACTGATGGATGGCGCCGTCATTCCCTCCGATCTGCTCATTCAGCAGCCCTTCTGGATCAATGCCTTCGAGAACCCGAAAACCGTGCAGTTCATCCATCGCATCGGCGCCTATACGCTCTTCGCGCTGACCTTGATCAACATGGTGATCGCCCTTCGCGCCGCACCCTGGACCACCCATGCCCGCCGCGCCGTCCTGCTTTTCGCGCTGGTGACCGCTCAGGCGGCAATCGGCATTGCCACGCTACTGATGCAGGTGCCGCTTCACTGGGGGCTGCTGCATCAGGCCGGCGCGCTTGTTGTATTTGGATTCGCCGTCGCCAACTGGCGCGGCTTTTATGGCGAATACCCGCACGAGACGATGATCACCGAGCGCGATTGAAGCGACAAGCCTTATTCGTTCTAACGCAGCACGCCGTCGAGCAGCGGCATGCCGATAATGGCAGCCGCCGCGATCAGCACGTAGCAGGCGATGCGGAAGGTCCGTTCCTCGGCAAGCCCGAACAGTTTCGAGCCGCCATAGAGACCGAGCGCATAACTCGGCAGGACGACGACGGTGAGCGCGAAGACGGCGGGCACGAACAGGCCGCCGATATAATAGCTGATGGCGCTGAACACCGACGAGATCGAAAAATACAGCACGACATTCGCTCTGACACGCGCGAAGTCGGTCTTGCCGCCGAGCCAATAGGCGACGACAGGCGGCCCGCCGAGCTGCGCGGCGCCGCTGAAAAGTCCGGCAATCAGGCCGACGCCGCTGCTGAGCGGCGCGGACGGCGCGCCGTGGTAGCGCCATCCCGATACGAGAAGCGCGAGCAGACAGATGGCGATGATCGTGATGCTCCAGCGCAGCAGCGTCGGGTCGAGCAGCGCCAGCAGCGCCGTGCCGGCCGGGACGCCGAGTGCCGCACCGGCCGCCATGACGAAGACCTCGGACCGGTTGGCGTCGCGCCAGGCGGGTGGGATCATCCCCAGTGTGGCGATGCCGTCGATGACGAGCAGGATCGGCGAGACCAGCTTCGGCCCGACGATGGCACCGCCGAGCGGGACGAAGATCAACGCTGCGCCGAAACCGGAAAAGCCGCGAGCTAGCCCGGCGATCAAGGCAAACGCCATCAGCGCATAAATGCCGTGACCGGGTAGGGCGGCGGCAAACCACGCCTGCATATCGGCGACAAGCCTATCCAGCATCGTGGCCTCAGCTGGCGAGCATCAGGTCCATGTTCTGCACGGCAGCACCCGAGGCGCCCTTGCCGAGGTTGTCGAGCAGCGCCACCAGATTGACCTGGGAACCACCCGGCGTACCGAAGACGAAGAGCTTCATCGTGTCCTTGCCCTCGAGCTCGACGGCGTTGACGCGGGGCAGCGCCTTGCTTTCGGCTAGCGGCACGACGGTGACGATGTCCTGCCCGGCATAATGGGCGACGAGCGCGGCATGGATGCTTTCCATCGTCGCGCCCTCGGCGAGATTGTCGAGATGCAGCGGCACCTGCACGATCATGCCCTGTGCGAATTTGCCGACCGACGGCGAGAAGATCGGTGCGCGGTCCAGCAGGCCGTGCACCATCATTTCAGGCACGTGTTTGTGGGTCAGCGGCAGGCCGTAGAGAAAATGCGGCGCGGTGATCGCGTCCGGATGATCCGGGTTTTCCATCTGCGCAATCATCTGCTTGCCGCCGCCGGTATAACCGGAGACCGCGTTAACCGTCACCGGATAGCCATCCGGCAGAATGCCGGCGGCGCGAAGCGGCCGGATGAGGCCGATCGCGCCCGTGGGATAGCAGCCGGGGTTCGAGACAAAGCGGGCGGAAGCAATTTTCTCGGCCTGCTCCTTGTCCATTTCGGCAAAGCCGTAGGCCCAGCCGGGATTGACGCGAAAGGCCGTCGAGGTGTCGATAACGCGGACGTTATTATTGGCCGAGACCATCTGAACCGCTTCCTTCGACGCGTCGTCGGGCAAGCAGAGGATGGCGATGTCGGCGCCGTTCAGCATGTCTTCGCGCATGGCGGCATTGCGCCGCTCGGCCTCGGGAATGGACAGAAGCTCGACATCGCGGCGGCCGGCCATGCGCGTGCGGATCTGCAGACCCGTTGTGCCGTGTTCGCCATCGATGAAGATTTTCGGTGCCATGTTAGACCTGCGCTTTCAATGGGTTCTGAGGATTTCCGGATTCAATTTGAACGATGATAAATCAGCCTTGTGACACCGCAATGGCGCGTCGCTCGGCATGAAGGCCAAGCATATACATTGCCACCGTTGCCCCCGCAATGGCGGTGATATCGGCATGATCGTAGGGCGGCGACACTTCGACCACGTCGGCGCCGCGGATATCGAGCTGGTGCAGACGCTGCAGCACCGAGAGGATCTTGGCGCTCGACGGTCCGCCGGCAACCGGCGTGCCGGTACCCGGCGCAAAGGCCGGATCCAGGCAATCGATATCGAAGGTGAGATAGGCAGGGGCGCCGCGCGTATGAGAGATGATTGCCGAGGCGATGTCGCCGGCATTCATGTCTTCGACCTGATGACCATAGAGAATATTGAGGCCGCAATCCTCCGGCGCATGGGTGCGGATGCCGATCTGGATCGAGCGGTCAGGATCGATGATGCCCTCGCGCACGGCCCGCGCCACGAAGGAGCCGTGGTCGATACGCCGCTCTTCGTCGAACCAGGTATCCTGGTGAGCGTCGAACTGCACGAGTGCGAGAGGCCCGTGTTTTGCCGCATGGGCTTTCAGCAGCGGCCATGTGACGTAGTGATCGCCGCCGAGCGTCAGCAGAAAGGCGCCGCTGTCGAGGATCGCGTTTGCCTGGCGTTCGATGGCACCAGGTGTGTCCTGATGATTGCCGTAGTCGAGCAGGCAATCGCCATAGTCGATCACCGCCATGTCGGCAAACAGTTCGCGGTTGAAAGGATATTGCGCATCATTGTCGAATATCGCCGAGGCGCGCCGGATCGCCTGCGGGCCGAAGCGCGTGCCCGGCCTGTTCGATGTGGCGGCGTCGAAGGGGATGCCCCAGACGGCGACATCGACGCCGGTAAGCTCCTTGGTGAAGCGGCGGCGCATGAAGGACAGCGCGCCGGCAAAGGTGGGATCGCTGGCGGCCGAAGTGAGGGTGGTCGCCGTGAAGGCATGATCGATGGTCTTGTTTGCCAAGGGGGGCTCCTTCTCTGTGGGCGCTAACGTAGTCGCGTTCGATGTCACCCTATATTGCCTAGCCACCGGTCACGACCAAACCGCCTGATCGCGTCCGCCCGATCCTGCCCCGAAAGGAACGGATGTTTCCTTTCGGGGCAGGTAAGGGGTAGGCGAGGTGCGCCGAGATTTCAAGCGATGCCTCGCTTGACGACCGCTCTGCGTTTTAAGCTGCCGCCATTCCTCGGCAAATTCCTCAGACGGCCTTCCGCGCTAGCTGGCGCAATCCAGCCAGCGTTATCAGCGCTGCTGCGCCGGTATAGGCTGCGAGCGGCCACGCCGTGTTCCCGTCGAGCAGAACCACGAACAATGTGCCTGCAACAGCGACCAGCAGGCCTTCGACGCAGAAGTAGAGCGCCACGGCTGTTCCCGCGGTATTGCCGAAAGCAGCAAGCGCACCATTGGCCGTGACGGCTGTCGCAAAGACAATGCCGATCGCGATGATCCACATCGGCAGGATGAGGCCGATAAGCGGTGCCTGCAGAAACATCTCTCCTGTGCCAAGCAATACCGCGCCGATAAGCAGCATCGCCATGCCTCTTGCGAGACTGCCTGCGATGCCCCAGCGTGTGACGAAGCGGCTGGCAAAGCGCGCTGTCACGATCATCACCAAGGCCACCGAGGCAAAGATGAAGCTGAAGGTGATGCCGGAAAAGCCGGCCCGATCGATCAGGATGCGGGGTGCGGTAGAGAAGAAGACGAAGAAGGCTCCCATCGCCGCGCTGAAGCCGGTCGTGTAGATCCAGAAGGGCAAGCTCGCGAGGATCGGGCGTATTGCGATGGTTGTCGCCGTCGTAGCGGGGCGGGTTTCATGCCACCGCATGCCGGCATTGAGAATGGCGACGATCGACAGCAGGCCGATGACGAGAAAGATGGCTCGCCAGCCATAGTGGTCGGCAATCACCGCACCGACGACCGGCCCGAACGCAGGCACAAGCGATAGCAGGGAACCGAGCAGGCTATAGATCACGCTGCTTTCCGGCCGTTCGGCGTAGACGTCGCGCACTGTTGCGAAGGTGGCGACAAGAGCCGCTGAGGCGCCGATCGCCTGCAACAATCGCAAGGCCACGAAGAGGAGTGCGGATGAGGCCCCGGCAAGCAGAAGGGACGCAAGGGCAAAGAGTGCCGCACCAGCGAGAAGAACGGGCCGTCGCCCGACGATATCGGAGATCGGACCAAAGACAATCTGGCCGACGCCGAGCACAAGCATGTAGAGGCTGAGGGTCAACTGGATGACTTCAGGCGAAGTGCCGAGCGCCTGGGGCATCGTCGGCACGACCGGGAGATAGATGTCCATGGCAAGCGACGCCAGGATGTCGAAAGGAGCCATCAGCAACAAGCTTGCCGGCAAGGAATAATTCCACGACGGAATTTTCGGATAAGACATGGGTAAGATCCGCTCAAATGATTTTCATTCGGCGGCGATCTGTCTTTCATCAGTATCGGATTTGCTGGGACAGATGCCGCAACAACAGCGCAAAGTTGTTGCGGCTTAGTTGTCTGCGGACTTAGTTGTTCCCATGATGCGACCTTGATTGGGGCTCCGCTCGTTCGCGAAGCGTTTGGTCGGATTTCTACCAGCAGAACCGGAGTGCGGCAATGGCGACCGGCGAGGCGATGCCGGGATTCATCGAACGCCCAAACAAAAAGGCCGGGTTTCCCCGGCCTTCGTAAATTCCCGTCTGTCCGAAGCGATTAACGCTTGGAGAACTGGAACGAGCGGCGGGCCTTCGCCTTGCCGTACTTCTTGCGTTCGACGACGCGGCTGTCGCGGGTCAGGAAGCCGCCCTTCTTCAGCACCGAGCGCAGGCCCGGTTCGAAGTAGGTCAGCGCCTTGGACAGTCCGTGGCGAACAGCACCGGCCTGGCCGGAGAGGCCGCCGCCGGCAACGGTTGCGACGATGTCGAACTGGCCGTCACGGGCAGCCGCGACGATCGGCTGGCGCAGGATCATCTGCAGCACCGGACGGGCGAAATATTCCCCGAATTCCTTGCCGTTGATGATGATCTTGCCGGAGCCCGGCTTGACCCAGACTCGGGCGACGGCGTTCTTGCGCTTGCCGGTGGCGTAGGAGCGGCCGAGCGAATCGACCTTGCGGACGTGGGCCGGAGCAGCAGCTTCGGAAGCCGTGCCGAGATCCTTCAGGGAGGAGAGGTCAGCCATGATCAGGCGCTCCTTACGTTCTTTTTGTTGAGCGCGGCAACGTCGAGGGCGACCGGCTGCTGGGCTTCATGGGGATGGTTGGAGCCGGCGTAGACGCGCAGGTTCTTCATCTGGCGACGGCCGAGCGGGCCGCGCGGAACCATGCGTTCGACGGCCTTTTCGAGGACGCGCTCGGGGAAGCGGCCTTCGATGATCTGGCGTGCGGTGCGTTCCTTGATGCCGCCGGCATAGCCGGTGTGCCAGTAGTAGACCTTGTCGGAATACTTCTTGCCGGTGAAAACGACCTTGTCGGCATTGATGACGATGACGTTGTCGCCGTCGTCAACGTGGGGCGTGAAGGTTGCCTTATGCTTGCCGCGCAGGCGCATAGCAATGATGGAAGCGAGACGGCCAACGACCAGCCCTTCGGCGTCGATGATCACCCACTTCTTCTCCACCTCTGCAGGCTTCTGTGAGAAGGTTGCCATAGTGAATACTCTCTTTTAGGACCCTTGGCCCGAGGGCTTTAAGGGCGTTTCTTGTTGCTTGGATTGGCAAGCGCGAACCTGCCAAAAAGAAAGCAGCCCGGACAGGCTGCGTTCTGGCGCGGTGTATAAAGGCAATGTGACACAGGGTCAATATCGGCCTTCGCGACGATCGGAAAAAAGAACAAATGAAAACAAGCGGTTAGCTGTGTGGTGTTGTGGTACCCCACATTCGGGCTGAATATTTGCCCTGTTTAATGTTTTTAGCGTTGCCCGCCTGGTATCGAAAACCATCGCTAATCCTCAAAGGCACGCAGGCATTTTATCATTTCACGAAGGCCGCGTGTCAGATGTTTGTCCCGGCGAAGAACCATGCCGAGGCGGCGTGTCAGCCTCGGTCGCAGCGACGATGTCGTCAGGAGACCTGCGCGGTCGCGTTTCACCGCCAGCCCCGGCAGGATCGACCAGCCGAGTCCGACGGCCACTAGCTCCTTGATCGCCTCGATACTGCCGAACTCCATCGCCGGTCGGATCCTCGTATCCGGGGCGGCCAGCCAGGCGTCGATTGCCCGCCTCGTATTGCCGCCCTCGTAAAGCAGCAGCGTCCTGTCGCGCATGAAGACGGCGTCCGGTCCACCCTTGGGCACGGGGCTGCCCGCAGGGGCGACAGCCAGCAATTCCTCCTCGTAAAAGGGTTCGATCTCGAAGTTCCGTCCCGATGCCGGCAGGGCCACGACGGCGATGTCGAGACTGTTGGCTTCCAGATTGCGCAGAATATCGTCGGCATTGCCGATCGAGACGGTGATTTCGAGGCCGGGCATGGACTGCCGGGCGGCGGCGATGGCGCGGGGAAGCAGATGGATCGATGCCGTGCCGCCGCTGCCGATGCGCACCCGGCCGCTGGAGCCATCCCGGTGGGGCATCATCGCTTCTTCCGCCGCGGCTGCCTGCTGAAGCAGACGCCTTGCATGCGAAAGCAGGTCGATGCCCGCCGCCGTCGGTTGCGCCTGCCGCCCGACGCGCTCGATCAGCCTGACGCCGAGCCGCTGTTCGAGCCCCTTGATCTGCAGGCTGACGGCCGGCTGCGTCACGCCTTCCTTGTCGGCCGCGGCCGTAAAGCTCCCGAGGTCGGTGACATTGATGAAGGTTGCGAGCTGATCGAGATTGAGGAGCATGCCAAAGAAATCCTTATGCATATGATAATATCCATAAGCTTCTTTCGCTGCGCCTTCCAGCGCATCTTTCGTCCATCAGGAAAGGATGAAGAGATGACCGTGGAATTCGACGAAAGCTTAGAGATACCGCTCAGCGCCCTTCGCCTGAAACGCCGCGAGACGGCGCGCTGGGGCAGGCGGCTGCTGGCGGCCATCGAGTGCCGGCTCGAAAAGCGTCGCAGCCGCCGCAAGCTTTCGGAACTCACCGTTGACGAGCTTCGCGATATCGGTCTGACCCCTGCGCAGGCGAGGGCAGAGAGATCGAAATCATGGTTCTGGTTTTGACCGCGACGGCGGATCCTGCTCGAAATTGGCGGCGCCTTGTGGCAGAACGGATGTGTGGAAATCGAGCGCAGGGAGCAGCATCATGGCCGAAATCGTATCCTTCCGAAAGGAAACGGACGGGACGGATGGATTGTTGCTCCGCTCGTTGCGCGACGGCGTGCTGCGGCTCGTGCTTAACGACCCGCCGGCCAATGTGCTTTCGATCGCGCTTCTCGAAGCGCTGATGGCTGAGCTCGAAAAGGCGGAGGCGGATTTGGATGTGCGCGTCGTCGTCATCGCCTCCACCGGCGTCGTCTTTTCCGCCGGCCATGACCTCAAGGAACTCACGGCCCATCGCGTCGACGAAGATCAGGGCGCCGCTTTCTTCGAGAAAAGCTTCCGGCTTTGCGCCGATTTGATGCTGAAGATCGCGCATCTGCCAAAACCTGTCATCGCCGAGGTCGATGGGCTTGCAACGGCTGCGGGCTGTCAACTCGTCGCCTCCTGCGATCTGGCGATCTGCACCGACACTTCGACGTTCTGCACGCCGGGCGTCAATATCGGCCTGTTCTGTTCGACGCCGATGGTGGCCGTTTCCCGTGCCGCGCACCGCAAGCAGGCGATGGAGATGCTCTTGACCGGCGAGACGATCGATGCCTCGACCGCCAAGGATTTCGGCCTCGTCAACCGCATCGTGCCGAAGCAATATCTGGCGCAGGTCGTTTCCAAATATGCCGCCGTGATTGCCGGCAAATCGCCGCTGATCCTGAAAATCGGCAAGGAAGCGTTTTATCGGCAGCTCGAACTGCCAGTGGAGGCGGCCTATGACTATGCCGCCAGGGTGATGGTGGAAAACATGCTGACTCAGGACGCGCAGGAAGGGATCGGCGCCTTTCTCGGCAAGCGTAAGCCGGAATGGAAGGGCGAATGATCAGGCGAGTTTCAGAACCAGCACGCCGATCGCGATGACGACCCCGGCGACGTAACGCCAGATGCCGGCTTTTTCCTTGAAGACGGCAACGGAAAGCACCAGCGCAAAGAGGATCGAAGTTTCCCGCAGTGCGGCAACGGTCGCCACCGGCGCCTTTGTCATCGCCCAAAGTGCCAGTCCATAGGATGCAATCGATCCCGCGCCGCCGATCAGGCCGCGCCACCAGTTGCGGCGAACGTGATGCAGCACCATCAAGCTGCCGCGCTGCGACGCCGCCCAGGCAAACAGCAGTATCGGCGGCAGCAGCGACATCCACAACGTATAGGAAACCGCATTGCCTGAAAGACGTGCGCCGATGCCGTCGACATAAGTGTAGCTGGCGATGACGAAAGCATTCGCAATGGAGAAGGCGACCGCATGGCCGCTGCTGCGCCGAGCTTCCAAGGCGAGCGTCAGGACGCCGGCTGAAATCGTCATGATCCCGGCAAGAGCGGCGCCGGAAAGATTTTCGCGCAGGACGACACCGCTTGTTGCGGCGACCAGCAACGGCGCGCAACCGCGCATCAGCGGATAGACGAGGCCGATATCACCGGCTCGGTAGGCGGCGGCAACCAGCTGGAAATAGGCGAACTGCAGGATGGCCGAGGCGCCGATGAACGGCCAGGCTGCGCTTTGCGGCAACGGCAGAAATGCCAGAAACGGCAACGCGGACACTGCGCCGCCGGCCGAAATCAACGCCGCATCCAGGGATTTATCGCTTCCCGCTTTGACGATCGCGTTCCATGTCGCATGCAGTAGCGCACCGAACAGAACGAGCAGGATGACGTCGAGAGGCAAGGGATAAATCCGGTGCTGCGGAGGAAGGCCAAGCGCCTCGCCTCGACGGGGCAGAATTCTGGAAAGACAACTGATATTTGCACGAAAATGCATTGCCGCGGTCGCGGATGCGTTTTCGGGTTCAATATCATCCTTTCAGTATGCAAACAATGGCGGGGCCTGACGACAAGTTTTACGTGCGCGCGATATGCGTTCAATCCACGCGATCTCCTCAACTATGAGATGTTTCTAATGGACGAGAGAACGCATCGTGATCTTATGGGGAACCGAAGGAGAAAACGGCTGGGAGAAATCCGGAGCGGTTCTTTCTATGCTGCTGAAATACAGATATTATTCTATAACTTTGACATACACGAAAAAAGAAGCTTTAGATTGTATATTCTCGGATAAATCGCAGCGCGCGATTGAACTCTAAGCCTGTTTGCAAGCGCGAAAGGCGAACGGTGCCTGCAGGGCGCGCGGCGGCGGCGACGTCAGAGCTGATGATGCGGAATGACGAGCATCCCGTCAAGGTTGTCTATGCTCTGGCAATTCAGAACCGGGCAGCGGGGATCATCCTTTGCCGGGATATGAGTCCATTCCGCATAATCGGTTGCGTCGCAATAATTGCTGTTGCGGACGTAGCGATCATAAAGCGGCAGCCCGCGGGGAGATTGGTAGCGGAAGATGACGGCGCCCTGATTGTGGATGGCCGCCCGCACGTTGGCGCAGCTCATGGTGAGCGGATTGTAGCGCGAGATCGCCGCTGCCGATGATGCGGCGAGCACAAGCATGACGGCAAGAGCAATTTTTCTCATTGAATCATCCTCAGGGCCATTCAACTCCTATATACGCAAAACACGTGCAGCCGGTTTTGCCGAAATGCAAAAAATGCCGGCGGGCTCAAAGGCATTCCCGGAATGGAGAAACGGAAATGGATCACGACGCCTACACGGATGATTATCTCGCCGGAATCCTGCAGTCGGTAAAGACCATCGCGCTGACCGGTGCCTCGCCCAATCCGGCCCGGCCGAGCAACGGCGTCATGGGCTATCTGCTGTCGCGCGGCTATGAGGTCATTCCCGTCAATCCGGGGCAGGCGGGCAAACAGATCCAGGGCCGCACCGTCTACGCCCGGCTTGCCGACGTTCCGGTGCCGATCGATATGGTCGATGTCTTTCGCGCTGCCGAATATCTCGATGGGGTCGTTGAGGAGGCGTTGGCGCTAAGGCCGTTGCCGAAGGTGTTCTGGGCTCAGCTTGGCGTCCGCGACGATGCCGCGGCGGCAAAGGCGGAGGCTGCCGGCATTAAAGTGGTGATGAACCGCTGCCCGGCGATCGAATATCCTCGTCTCATTGCCTGAGCAGGGCTGCCCTGAGACGGATTTTCCACCGAACGCCCAAGGTTGAAACGGATCGCGATTAACTTTCGTAGGCGACAAGCTATGATCCTGCCCCGTGAGCAACAATTCGGAGGGCGACATGGCCAAGAACGATCCTGGATTCAACACCTTGGCGGTCCACGCAGGCGCACAGCCCGACCCGGCGACCGGCGCACGGGTGACGCCGATCTACCAGACGACCGCTTTCGTCTTCAACGATTCCGATCACGCCGCCGCCCTCTTCGGCCTGCAGGCCTTCGGTAATATCTACACCCGCATCATGAATCCGACGCAGGCCGTGCTCGAGGAGCGCGTCGCCGCGCTGGAGGGCGGCACGGCGGCCCTTGCCGTCGCCTCCGGCCACGCGGCGCAGATGATCGTCTTCCACACCATCATGCGCCCGGGCGAAAATTTCATCGCCGCCCGCAAGCTCTATGGCGGCTCGATCAATCAGTTCGGCCATGCTTTCGAGAATTTCGGCTGGCAGGTGCGCTGGGCCGATTCCGCCGATCCGGCGAGCTTCGAAAGCCAGATCGACGACAAGACCCGCGGCATCTTTATCGAAAGCCTTGCCAATCCGGGCGGCACCTTCGTCGATATCGCCGCCATTGCCGACGTCGCGCATCGCCACGGCCTGCCGCTGATCGTCGACAATACGATGGCAACACCCTATCTCATCCGTCCGATCGAGCACGGCGCCGATATCGTCGTGCACTCGCTGACGAAATTTCTCGGCGGCCACGGCAACTCCATGGGCGGCCTTGTCGTCGACGGCGGCACCTTCGACTGGTCGAAGTCAGGCAATTACCCGATGCTGTCGAGCCCGCGACCGGAATATAACGGCATGGTTCTGCACGCGACTTTCGGCAATTTCGCCTTCGCGATCGCTGCCCGCGTGCTCGGCCTGCGCGACCTCGGCCCGGCGATTTCGCCCTTCAATGCCTTCCTGATCCTGACCGGCATCGAGACCCTGCCGCTCAGAATGCAGCGCCACAGCGACAATGCCACCGCCGTCGCCCGGTGGCTGAAGGCGCACAGCAAGATCGCCTGGGTGAATTATGCCGGTCTCGAAGACGATCCGAACCATGCCCTGCAGCAGCGTTATTCGCCGAAGGGCGCGGGCTCCGTCTTCACCTTCGGTGTCCGGGGCGGTTATGAGGCTGGCAAGACGCTGGTGGAAGGACTTGAGCTCTTCTCCCATCTTGCCAATGTCGGCGACACCCGCTCGCTCGTCATTCATCCGGCCTCGACAACGCATCGGCAGCTGAGCGACGAGCAGAAGATCGCCGCCGGTGCCGGAGCCGACGTGGTGCGCCTTTCCATCGGCATCGAGGACGTCAAGGACATCATCGCTGATCTTGAGCAGGCGCTCTCGAAGATCTGATGTAGTTCGTCACATACCTCTGACACCTACGTCAGTTCCTTTGACAACTTTTTTGAGCAGGTTGTATTGAGTCGACCGCCGAAAACCCCTGAAAACAGGGCGCTTTCGGCGGTCGAACTTCGAAAAAAGCAGTCTTCTGAAATTTTTTTTGGTTGTGCTCGAAGGCCGTTTTGTTAACCCATTGCCGCGCGACAGAGGTCGCGGGAAGCCCGCCGGAAGACCGATGCAGGGGTGGGTCTCCCCCCGGTCACGACCGAACCACCTCAATAGGCCGCCTCCAAAAAATCATAGAACTCGCGGTCGCGGCGGACCATGTGGAGACCGCTCGGATGGAGCCGCGCCGCAGGGCGACATAATTTTTATCGAAGACCCCGCCGTGCGGCGTAATTGAAGACATTACTGTGAAGTCCGCAATTCGAGAAACTCAATCGGCCTCCGGTACGCCGGGCTCATACGACGGGCGAAGTGTCGACTGAGATCGACTAGAACCCCCTCAGGCTTCCGTAACGTCGGCCGCGCAGCATGTCGACGCGCCTGCTTTGAAATATAGACCCCGACGGAAGATGGCGAGACGAGCCAGCACGGCGTGAGAATCTGAGAACTCGCGGTTTTCGACAGAAGGACACAGGCGTTCCTGCAATGGTCGCGTCGCGACCGCAGCGTGAGAATGGACGGGTGCGGAAAAGTTAACGCCGGGCTGTCGTGGTGCCGATGAAGCCGAAATCGGCTCGAATGGCGTTAAGTTCTCTTTAAGGGGATGACGACAAGCTCAATCCGGCAAAACGAACTCGACCACGATCCATTGAATTTTCGGGGAGGAGGAGAGAGCCGGCCAAATGGTTTGGCGACCGGCCCGGCTCTCTCATTGCCATCCTTCCGCAAAGAGAAAGGAGGTATGCATGCTTGTCTAAGCCTTCTCACTATGACTGGTGGAAGTTAACGCATCGTTGACACGTGGCGACACCCGTGTGCGCGACCGGCTTTCCGTGCCCGCCAGCATTGTGGCCTCTTGACATTTCAATTGTGTTCGCTATTTGTTCCAGTCGATCGTTGATTGACGGCGATGCCGCCCCGATCCGAACCGCAGGAAGAGCAATGTCGAACATGATGGTTTCAACAGTCCGAATATAAAGCCGACCGCGAAAACGGAACGCTTACGGCTGCCATCTGAATGACAAGTCCACTAGCTCAGCGGGTCTCAATGAGAAAACTTGCCTCCTCCACCTTCCGAATAGGTCGCTTAGCGGCCTGACGTGACGTCACTCTGTTTTGTTCAGCGTTAACCGGCCGTCCTGCGCGCCGGGATGGAGAACTGCGTAATGTTTGTTCGGATCAAACCAAGCCCGCCACCGTTCGAGATTTCTACCGCCCGAGCCGAAAGCCTCGGCGTTTCCGCGAAGACGATCGCTGAGATCGCCGTCCTCACCCCTAGCCAGAAAGGCGAAGCCGAACGCGCGGCACGAGGAGGCAGCAATGAGAGGTAGTTTGCCGTACGGGTTCGAACCTGGCCATGAGCCTGTCTTCCAGGTCCCGAAGCGAAAGAAGGCCGGGGGTACCCCGAGCCATGTGCCCTCTCGGAAGTCCGTTTCCGGGAGTGGCATTCGCGCTGCCGAGCCCTTGATGCGGGACTACCTGTGGCACCTGGAAGTCGACCCTTCCGTTTGTCTGATCTCGCCATATCCATTGAAGCTCGAGTATCAGACGTTCGACCGCTACGGTCCGAACGGGACGGCCACTCACATCCCGACACTTGGCATCCTGAAGGCAGACGGGGCCGTGGTCTATGCCGATGTCGTCTCGGAAGCCATGTTGAAGGAACAATGGTACCGCGAGCGGCGCAGAGCGCAGCTCGAAGCGGCATACGCGGACCAATTCGGGGCCAGCTACTCGATCATCACCGAACTCGCTCTTCACATCCAGCCTCGCATGGACAACGTCCGCCGCCTCTGGCGGGATAACCGCACCCGCGATCCGCAGGCCATGAGCGCCGTTCGGCGGGTCGTCGATGGGCATTCTGCGGAAGCCACGACCATCGGCCACATTGTCGATCAGGCCAACTATGGCGACCGCGAGGCAGCCGTCGCTTCCGTGCTTCAGCTTGCGATCTCAGGAGAAGTCCAAATCGATCTTGGGACGCCCATCTCCGAAAATACGGTTGTCACCTTTGCGACCGCTGATTGCTTCGACGGGGAGGGCTGAGACATGTCTTTCGTCAGACACAATGACTTCCTCAAGCGCGACAAGCTGCCTGTTGCGTTGGACATGCGGGACCTCGACATTCCAACCCACCCCCCGCAGGGCGAGAAAGTCCAGATTTACAGCTTCTCTAAGGGCTATCGGTTTTCGATCATCAACCCCGAACGTTCGAAGATCGGCCACTTCATTGTCGTTTCCTACGCCGATTGGGCTGGCCTTGGCGGTAAATTCCAGGTCCAGAACGTAGCAAGCGATCAGCCTGGCCACCTTTCGAACTGGCAGATCAGTCAGTTGGAGCGGCAAGGCCGTTTCATCCCGCATGAATCGAAAGTGTCAGGAAGGAACGCCGAAAGTTCGATCCCCCTTGAGCCCGAGCAGAGGAAGGAGGGAGAGCGCAAGCTCGCCTACGTCGCCGCCATCCTGAGGGAAGGGGGGAAAGGCACTGTCATGCCCAAGCGCAAGGTGATCCTTCGGGCCGCCTTGAAACATGCTGCGGATGTCGGGGACGAGAAGCCACCTTGCTACAACACGCTCAAATCGGCGATCCGGGCTTACATCGACAATCCGTTCAACCGTCTCTTGGCGCTTGCTCCTGGCAAGTCACGTGGAAATCGCGAACACGCATACTGCGATCGTCTTGAAGACCTGTTCCGCGAAGCGGCCGAGTATGCCTGGTCCTTGCCCAAGGGCACGGCACTCGATGCGCGTGAAGAATACGAGAGACTGCTTCTCCTGCCGGAGAATAAAGACCTCATCCCTCTCGTCACCGACGAAGATGGCAACATCGTCAAGCCACATCAGTCAACGATCGAAAGGCGGTTTTACGGCGTAGATCACTTCACGCGCGATGTCCTTCGCAAGGACCTCGAGACCGCGATGCGTATCCACGACCTCCGTATCCCGCAGCTCCTGCCAACCGTTCCGCTGGAAGTCGTCGAGGTTGACTACACAGAGCTGGACGTCACCGTCCTCGATGACGTCTACAGCTACATCTGGGGGCGACCAAACATCATCCTGTTTCGCGACCGGATGAGCGCAGGCATCCTGGGTTTCACGGTCTTCTTTGGAAAACCGAGCTTCGAAGCGTTCCTCCACGGCTTCAAGCAGGCGGTCTACCCAAAGGACATGTCCGAGTATCCAGGCCTCGACTGGACCATGCACGGTCTCATGAGTGTTCTCGTCGTGGATGCCGACCCCCATCTGCAGAGCGACAAAATGCGCGCGTTCTGTGACGAAATCGGCGTCAGCCTTCACGAGGTCCGCCCCGGCGAGCCAAATTCGAAAGGCGGCCTGGAGCGGACGATCAGGACGCTTAACGACAGCCTGATCCACAATCTCCCCGGTACCACGCTTTCCAACGTTGTGAGACGCAAGGAGGGTGGCAAGGAAAAGGAGCTTGGTCAGCCCAAAATCAAATTAAACGAACTCGTCAGGCACGTGACCGCCTGGGCCTGCGACTACAACAGGTCGTCGCATAAAGGCCTTGGCTTCCTCAGAACCCTAAAGGGCGTCCCCCAGCAGCTCTTCGACGACAACATTCACAAGGCCGGAAACCGCCAGCCTATCAATCCCGAAATCTTCGCCAGGCTTTCCGGCGAACAGCACGAGGCGGCCATCCAGGACGGCTGCATCGTCTGGGACTACATCCGCTATTCGTCGCCCGAACTGGTGGTCATGGCTACGTCGCCGACGAGCACGCCTCCGAACCGAGCGAAGGCCAGGAAGCCGCGCAAGCCGACGACGCTCTACAAATGCTGCCGTGACCCTTCCGACCTGGGCTTCATCTACGTGACCGTTCCGACGGCTGATACGGCGGTCAAGGTTCCCGCTGTCGCGGCCGACCTGAGTTACGCAAGCGGCCTTCGACTGTATCAGCACAAGCGCGCCATCCAGCACTACAACAAACACAATCGTCGTCCTTTGACGAACATCAGAGACCTGGCGATCGCGTTGACGGCGCACGGCGACGACATGACCGCCATCCACGCCGAGCGCAAAAAACACAAGACCGCTGAGACGCTCGCGGCCTTTTACCGCGGCGTTTCCAACAAGACCCGCCGCAGTCGTGTCGTGGAAACGGTCACCAGTGCCGCAGCCAGTTCAGGTTTTATCGACCATGCAAACCCGTTCTCCCCGCGGGGGCGTAAACGAGCCTCTCCTGCCGCCAACGATTACCGCGCCGACGACACGCCGGCTGAAATCCATGAGCGCGACGAGGACGGTCGGCTGGTACCCCGCGACCCACTGGCGGCGAAGGCGGCGGAACATGCTGCCCGTAAATCAACCAAGCCCAAACCCGGCGTGGCTGACCACCAGGAACAACTGTCCGGCTACTCCGACACGGACGACATCGAACATCTGCGGAAACTCTACGACAACGACGAGGACAATTGATGATCACTCCCGAACAGACCAAGCCGACACTGCGGTTCTTCCCCGAATTCCACATGACTGCATTCAAGTCCGACGTCGAGAGGCAGGCGGCCGCAAGTCTCTCCGTCGAAAAACGGCAGGACATGATCACGAACCTGCTCGTGCCGCACCGTCTTTTCGAAAGCGGCCTTGCGTTCATTAGGGATAGGTTTCACAGGCCCGTGGATGGCGGGAGGCATGCGGCTGGTTGGATTGGCGGGCTGCTTGGAGACTCGCGAACTGGAAAATCATTCGTCGCTCAATACTACGCCAGCCAAAATCCGCCCGTTTTCGGCGAAAGGGGATGGCGGATTCCAGTACCCTACCTGGAGGCACGATCAGATTGGGATCGCATTGAATTCGCCCGGCAGATTTTCGCTGCCACAGGCGCGTCGACAATCCCCCGGATGACAATTGCTTCCATGAATTCCACCGTCACCCGTCGGCTGGCCGAAATGGAGGCGGAACTCCTCATCATCGACGACGCGCATTTCCTCTTCGAGGTCTCGCGAACGAAATCCACCTCTCATGCTTCGCTGCTCCAACACATCGCAAACCAGAGAGTGTGCAACATCCTTCTGGTCGGCTTGGGCAACATTCAAAATGCCGTCGAAGAAAACACACAACTATTCAACCGTGGCCAGTTTCCTTCGTTCACAATGAAGGAGTTCGATCACAGTAAGCCCAATGGACGTGGCAGACTCAAAATCTTCATTGCCGATGTCGATGCCCGACTCCCGTTTCCATCACTCTCCAATCTCCACAAGGAAGAATACCTCCACGACTTCATTTCGGTCGGCGGCGGTTCTGTCGGGAAGATCATGAATATGATTATCCCGTCCGGGTATATGGGGATCAATCGAGGGGCACCGTTTATTACCCGTGAATTCCTCCGGATCGCCGCTGAAGACCGGTTGCCCAGCGGCGAGAAGCTCATTCCGTTCAGGGAACTAGAGGTGGCAAAATGATCGAAGGCGTCCTCCCCTTCAGTCGGTGGAATTTTGCACCTGAGCACGATGAACCCGCCCACGGTTACAGCCTTAGACTGATCGACGCCCACGGCATCAACAGTGCCGTGACCTTCAACATTTGGAACGGCATCGAGAGCGATGCTGTCAGTCCTCACGGTTCCCTTACTTTGCTGGAGGCGCATCCTCTCCCCGTCGAGTGGCTGGCGAGCCTTCGGCTGGCGACGCCTCGCGAGGAGCCGAAGGTCGCATATATGGGTGGCCAGATGTTCTCGGCGGCCCAGATTTCGCAGTGGAACCGACGTTGGTGCCCTGGATGCATCGCCGAGAAGGCATACCATCGCAATTGGTGGGACATCGTCGCCCTGCGTAAGTGTCCATTGCACGGCGTCGAAATCGTCCAAGAAGATGCAGAGGGCAAAGCCATCTCATGGACATGGCCGCAGTTCGGGTTTTCCAGAGGAGGCTGGGACCTTGGCAGGCGGATGGCCCGCGTAGAAACTGACGGTATCGGTCGTTACTTGCTTGGACGCCTTGGGTACATGGCGGCCATCCATATCGACGCCTTTGACGGCGTGGCGCTGAGGGATGTCATCGACGTTTCCGAAATCTTCGGGAAATTCCTTGCCAATCCACGGATGGAGGAAATCCCGAAACCCGGTGTGGACGACATCGACAATGGCTTCCATGCGTTGAGCGGAGGAGGGCCTTCCGTCGCAGAGGCGGCACGTGCATGGCTACGGCAGTTTCCATCTCCGGCCAATAACAGCCCGGCTGTCGACACACAGTTCGGTTGGCTGAGCAAAAAGACATCGGCAATCCGGGACACTGGACTCAAAGGCCTGCTTAGGAGAGCACTCAAGGAGGCGAGGACTTTTGAGGTCTCCGGCGTAAAGCGCCCCGTCAAACCTGCGGATTTACTTGTCGAGTACGTTTCCCCAGCACAACTCGCTCGTGATCTTGGGCTGCAGCCCGCGGGCCTGATTGCCATCGCCGACGAACTGGGTGTCCGCCATACCGCGCGGTTGCGCGATCAGGTGGCAAAGGGCGATGCAGATCAGATCAGGACCTTCGTGGACTCCTTGATTGGCCCGGAGGAGACGGCAAAGCGACTAGGTATCCACAGGGACTCCATCAGACATCTTGTCCATGCAGGACATCTTAAAGTCTTCAAGGGATTGAACCCGGGGAAGCGGAATGGCGCTCGCTATGACCTTGGCAGGGTGAACAAGCTTCTCTCGCTCATCGGCGAGCTTCCCACCAACGGCAATCCGGACTTCGGTATCACGTTCGACCTCTATCGCAAGCGAAACAAACTTGTCCCCGGAAAGCTCGCGATCGACGTTCTGGAAGGGCGGCACACGCTCTCAGAACGGCGAACTGACGCACCTGGCTTCAAAAGCCTTATGATCGAGACGACCCATCGCCGACAGCGGCACGCCTTCGGGCGAAGTCACGATATGGTGACAATCGGGCAGGCTCAGGCAATCCTGAACCTCAGCCATGTCACCGTGATGGTTCTTGTCGAGAGGGGGCTTCTCGGTCCGGCCGATCGGCGACCAAGGTTTACCTTGCTATATCGCTCGCGCGTTTCAATGTTCGCCAAGCGTCATGCAAAGGTGGCTGACTTCGCTCCGGCGCTTGGTCTTCATCCCATCCAGCTTTTCAAGAAGCTGTCGAAGGCAGGCGTGAAACCCGTCGTCGCATGGAACCACAATGGGCAGCGAACGGAAACCGTCGTGCGCAGGAAGGACGTCGTGGCGGCACTTGGCCTCGATCACGATCCGTCTGTCGTTAGCAATCCCAGGCTGGTCGACTACTGGACCTCTTTGGTGGCGAAGGTTCGCGATCGTTGCCCGTATCTCTTCATGCCGGACGCCCTGCCGTTCGGCGGACAGCGGGCTTGGCAGAACTCGACGTTCTCGGCGGTGTTCTGTTACGATCCCACTTGGTCGCGCTTGCTCATCGAGATGGTTCCCTATGGCAACGACCGCGAGTTCCTGGAGCTAGATGTGACGGAACACGCCGATCCTAGCGAAGTCGACCGCTTCCTTGACAGGCTCGTGCTTTCGATCGAGCGGTCGCAGGAATTCGCCCGTATGAAAGTCCGGGAGAACTATCATCGGAAACGAGGAGGCGAGGGGCGCAGCCCATCCGCTCGACCTGGCGCGGAACGAAAGACACCAGCTCGCAGCCAAATTGGCGATCAGCTTTTTTGACGTGCATTTCAATGGCTTCACACGTCACTTCTTGAAATTTCCCCAGTATGTGCTCAAACAGCCGCGAGGTCCGTAATTCTGGGGAGATTCGATGGTCGACAATGTTGTTCAGGTTGCCGTTCATGACCTGAGGCGCAAAGGGCAGGGCGATTTCGAAACCATTCTCGGGAAAGCGCAGCTCAACGTCTCTCCGACCGTGGTCCGCGTTGTGAATGAACTTCATTCGCTTTACGCCAGCAAGGCCTCCAAGGCGCATGGAAGGTTTTCCGATAAAGTCGCGGATTACCCGGCGCAGACCTTCATCTCGGATTTCGAAAGAGGAAAATATCAGGATTTCGCAGACCTTACGCAAAAGCTGATGGACACCCTCACGGTACAGGCTCGCCGCAAACCGGGGGCCACTGGGGGCCACGTGCTGTTTGCCCACATCGAAAAGGACAACCACGTCTACCTGATGGTGGCGATAATCAACGACAAGCTCGGGGCGGCGCTGACGAACGACCTCGATATCGCCGACGTGAAGCATCTCGATCTCGACGGCTTTCGCTTTGCAGGCCGCGTCAACATCACCGCCTGGCTGGCTGAAGCAGATCGCTATATCGGCTTCCTAAAAGGCAAGGGCGATGTGGCAGAGTATTTCAAGGAATTTCTAGGTTGCGACACCACGGTTCAGGACATCCAGGATACAAAGACGCTGATCCGGGTTCTCGAAGATTTCGCCGACCCAGCGAAAGGAGTGGTCAAGGACAAGAATGTCTTCCTCCAACGCGCGTACGAAATCTGCGAACGGCATGTAAGAGAGGGCCTGCCCTTGGACTTCCAGGCCTTTTCCAACGAGCTGTATCCAGACGAGCCCGACGTGCTTGCCAAGGCGCTTGGCGATCCTGATCTGGCCCTTGGCGACGGTTTCGTTCCTAACCGACGCTCCTTGCGGGCACTTGTCAGATTCAAAGCGAAGACGTCACAATGGTCCGTGGAGTTCGACCGAAGCGCGCTCGCCGAAGGTAAGATCGTGTATGACCACGAGAAGAAGACCATAACCTTCAACGAATTGCCTGCCGAGCTTGTAGAGGAACTCGAACGAGAACGGGAATAGAATGGCAAGGATCACGTTTGACCAACTGATTCCTTTGTATCGGCACACGGTGTTCAATGCCGCCAAAACTGGCGGACGCCTTCACATTGCCGATCATTCAATCCTCGAAACGTTGAATTTCATTAACACCGATGACGACGCATTTCGCGACTCCGGCATTCGTATCGAAAGCGATGCCGACAAGCTGGTTTTAGGTGGAAACGTTGATCTCGAAATCTCGACGCCGCGCACGGGGCTGGGCCTGCTCGCTCGCGACGTGGACGGTGTCATTGCGGCGGCCGCGCATCGCATCAGGGAGCCTTCGCACTACTATGTCATCAGCGAGAACTTCGCCTACAACGACACAACAGTCCCAGATTCGATTTTCCGCTACCGATTAGTCCTCAGGTTAGTCAGATCATTATCCGAGGCAGCGGCGTTCGTTGATCCGCATCATGCAGAGGCGACGTTCCTCGGACGGGGGCGGCTGCGGATTCCTGTTGTATTCAAGGTCGCCGATATTGGCTCTGTGACGGCTGCCACGGTTGACGAGCTTGAGGACTTCGTTTTCGAAAAAATCCACAAAGACCAGAAGACGGCAATTCTTTCGTCCAACGTAATCGAATTGTGTCGGAACCAACCCGAGAATGACCGCTTTCGGTTTCTTGTCGCGCACCTGCGGGAACTCGTCTTGAAGACGCAGGATGGCTACAAACTGTTCGCCTCGGAGTTCTCATACGAGAAGATAAAGACAAAGACCGAAGAAGCCATCAGCGACTACACCAACAAAATCCACAAGACGTTCCATGACATCCAAAATCAGGTGATGGGCGTGCCAGTCGCCACGGTCATCGTCGCCACCCAGCTGAAATTGGCGAAAGAATGCGCCGTCGAATTTTGGGCCAATCTCGCGGTTTCGGTCGGGGCCACGCTGTTCGTTGTTCTGCTGACGATCGCGGTGGTGAACCAATTGATGACCCTGAGTTCCATCGCAGGCGATCTCCTGCGCCAGCGGGAGAAGCTCACCAAAGAGTACGCGACGGTCGCCGAACAGTTCCTCCCGCTTTATTCGGGACTGAAGAAGCGCATCAACATCCACCGGGTGATCTTGTGGGGGATACTGATCGTTTGCTGGGTCGGCGTTGGGATGACTTGGTTCATCTATCACAGGCTGACAACTCCAGAATTGTCAGCCTGCCTGCATAGCTAGACGAGGTCTATCGCTCACGGGGGGGGGCCGAAAGCAAACGCTTGATGCCACGTTCGTTGTTCATGGTGATCGCCTGCCGGATTGCCTCCGCCGACAATCTACGGGTGAGCGCGCTTTTGACTGACACCTTGATGCCGCTTGGTCAGCTTGCTCTCTCGCGAGGGTTGCCAACATCCCGCCGGCCAGAGCGCCGACTTTGCTCTGGTCGAAAGATTACGCGCCGTTACATCGCCTTCAGCACGACGTAGGTAGGCCATACTCCTCTTCGAGAAAGCATAGCGTTCGTTTTACTTATCGACAACGCTTGAGCGTGATCGGACTGCTTGAAGTCGTGGATCGTGCGACTGTCCCGAACCGTCGGGGACCAAGCACCGAACCCTTGATCAAAGATCACCGAGGCTGTGCGTCCGTCCGCGAAGGACAAATCCAGAAAACGTCCATGGCCGCACTCGTCCACGACGACATCGACGGTTACGTTCTTGAGCAACCCGTATTGCCTCTGCACTGACGTTAATGCCACCTGATCCGGCCAGTCGTTCCAGACCCATTTGGGGGGAGAGGCGGCGTGCTTTGGCGGCGACGTCGTTATTTTCAGGGACCCGGAAGCCGATCCCTTAAACAACGCAGACGCGGTGTCGATCAGCAACTTGGCTGTGAGTGGCGAGCGCACATAGGGGTCCTTATATTCCATCCGGGTTATTACCGCACCAGCCTCAAAACCGAGCTCGACGAGGTTCGCCCGGATAAGACTTGCCATTCCATTTCCGAAAAGGCTCATAGCTCGGTCGAGATTGTTCTCGATGAGAAGCACCTTGGCGCTCGACTGGGGCAATAGGTCGGATGGAAGGATTGGGGACGTAGGTTCGATTTCAGAGACGGTGCCTCTGTAGATCGAGCTTTCCCTCGGCTGCCCCCACGCTACCCCCGGGTAGCGCGGCGCTCCGTCCCGCGTCACCCAGACTGCGACATCTGGACCACCGGTGACGCTGGCGAAAATCGGTGCGCCGCTTTTGCTGGTTGGCGTGGGGCCAATATGGATCGCGAAATCTCCCTCTGCTTGGGAGAGACGGTGACCCAGTGCGTGGAGTGTGAGTTTGGACGCCTGATCAGCCTGCGCGATCGCTGAGCACGGCACTACGACGACAATTCGATATCCTCGATACGCCCAAGTACTCAGGTTCTGCATGATTGACCAGGATGGGACCTGGCCCAAGTCAGGGTCTTCGGGGAAGTAGATGCGGACGACCGGATTGTGTCGACGCTTGAGTTCCCGATCGATTTCGTCAGCGACTGAAATCGACAGTTTGGTGTCGTCGGAGAAACGTTCCGCCGGGTCAACCGCAGCACCAAAGCTCAAATACGATCTGACGAAGGCAAGAGCGGTCGTTCTGTCGAGCTTGCCGTCCTCGAACGGCGCATCTGGCGTCAGCACGCATGCGGCGCAGCCATCGACGCATCCCGGGTTACGGCAGTCGAGAATAGTTTCCGCATCGCGCAGAACTTTCGCAATATCGTCGCCCATCGAGATCGAGAAGCCGGCACCGCCTGCGTTCCTGTCGAAAACGAGAAGCGAGCTACAGTCGCCGCCGAGTTCGTTTTTCGACCGGTGAACCGAGTATCCCATCTCATCGGCCTCGACGCCAAGAGCACGTGCGAGCGCCTCGCGCAGCGCGATGACCAAGGCTGTTGCGGCGGCGTCTGAAATCCGGAACGAGGACTGCAGTTCGAAGACGTCCGTCGTTATCTCATAGCCTAGAGCGAGGTGACGCTTGATTTTCCACCTTTTCTCGACGCCTTCGCAGACAATCGGACCGTCGGCGGCCTTGCGTCTCAGCGGGCGATGGCCGTCGAGCGGAGACGGTGAAATCTGTCCGTCGGCGGCGGAAACCGCTTCCTTCTCGGGTTCGGCGCGCCCGCAGTGCAGGCAAACCGCATACCCGTTTTGGGATGGGCCGTTATTTGAATAGTAGACGCTCCCTTCACGGCTGCCACGATATCGCCCGAGCGAAGGTATCGGGAGAGCGACCCACGGCTCGTCTGCGATCGACACGATTGGTTCTTCTGGCGGAACGTATTCGATCCTGTCGGTGTCGGCATGTTCCTTTTTCCAGTAATCCACGGCGAAGCCACTCGGACGGAGATACTCGACGCTGAGAACCTGAGACCCACATTCCCGGCAGGCGCGGACATCCTGGAGGGTGGTTTCGGCAGCTCCGCACTGAGCGCAGTGCCAATGCCGCTTAATGCTTTGAACTTCTCTGACCTTCTCCTCGGTCGCTGGTCTCTTCCAGTTGAGCAGGACGCCGGCCGATCGGTGGACCAATCCGTCCAAGACCACTTCCGATCCTGGCGCGTAGTCCCGGATCGCAAGATCAAGCGATCGTTGCGGTCCCGACAGGCGGGTGTGCCTGCGACCGTCTTTTGACTGCTCCTCGTCCTTGGCCTTCTTCGATCTATGTGGGATGAACGTCACTACGTTTGTCGGGAAGCCGTGGCCTGGGAGAAACCCTCGGTCGGCCAGTGCGCTCAACAGGAACTCGCCGCACAGCCTTTGGAGTTCAAGAGACATGCGGGCGCGCCCAGCTTCCTTCATGGTCTCGCCTTCGTCGCGGGCGAGTTGGCGCAGGCCTTCCCATTCGTGCACGAAAACTTCCTCGACCTGCTGCATCGCCACCCTGCAGTCCTCGATCAGCGTGTTCTCCGTCTCCAATACCGATCGTGCGACGAGTTTCTTGAGGTGCTGCTGGCTGGCCACGGCCGTTGACGGTTCTCCCAGCCACTGCAGGAATTGCGATACCGGAGAATTTTCGGTACGGCCCTCCAGGACCTTCACCGGGCATCCCATCAGCGCGCCGATGGTCAGCTTGAGCGCATCACCGCCTCGCGACAGCATGTATTGACGGAGTAGGTAGGCGTTGACGTGCCGTTGGACGATAGGACGGCTGTTGAGCGCCACTTTGGGCGGCGACATCGACCTTTCGAGATATGCAAGCGGATTGCTAAACGCTTCGCGATCCAGCGGTCGATCTCGGCAGAACGTGAATGCCATGGAGAATGGTTGCCGGCGGCGGCCAGCTCGACCTACACGCTGCCGATAGTTGGCGATTGATGGCGGAACGTTCGTCATCATCACTGTGGACACCGAGCCAATGTCGACGCCCATCTCCATGGTCGTCGAGCAATTCAGGATGTTTATCCGCCCGTCTTTGAAATCCCGTTCGTAGTCCCTGAGACGTTGACTCTCCTGCTGTGCGGAATGTTCGGCGGACCGGAAATAATCCACGAACAGCGCGAGGCGGTCCGAGATGTTGATCCAGATTCCCGCCTGTTTGAGGTCGGCAACACGTTCGTCTGCAGTCAACCATTCCGAAACAGTCGACCTTGCCGAGGCAGGGTCATCCGGCGCGATGAGCTGGACCGGCATCAGCGGCATTTTCAGTGGGGTAACCGCGGCCGGCGTGGCGTTGACACGAGCGTATGGAGAAAGTCCGAACGGAGCAATCTCCACGGCCTTCCGCGTCACCGGGCATCTGTAGGCGTCGGTCACGGGAGCGATCACTGCCTTCGTGAAATCGAGGGCGGGATTGTCCCGGTCGGAGTTCAGAACGTGTTGTAGCTGATCCCAGGCCATCTGAAGGCAGTCCTGCATGTCGTCCTGGTCTCCCGGGTCGGCGATGTTCAGGTTCAGGCCCAGAATTAGGAGGGTCTGAGGCGTGGACAGGGCCGAGAGATTCCGCGGTACCTTTGGCCAAACGACGTAGCGCTTGTCGCCGCCGCTGGACCGTCCGGGGCCGAGTAGGGGGCGCAACCTGATTTGAGGGGCGATCCACCGCATGGTCCGGGGATCAACTGCCACCGCGGATTTCGCCCGGATGAAATGATTGATGATGGCCGTGAGGTAATGACGCCAGTCTGTCAGCGTCTTGCCGCGATCCGCGAACGCGCGGGGAATCGTGGTAGCGCGTTCGATGGATGGGAACTTGAGGCATGCCAGAGCCAGGGTCTCCAACGAGTTGGCACGGCGCGGCCGCCGGAACAGCTCTCTCAAGACAAGGAACTCGGCAAGCTTTCGCGGATCGCCGAATCGGTCGGGATCGCGCGGTTCCCAGACCTCCTTCAGCCAGAACTCGATTTCAGGCCTCTTGGAAAGCCGGTCGACAAGCTCGTTCCATTCGACGCCAGCCATACTGGCGCTCGTCAGCTTGGCGATCTCGGCGCGCTGCTGGTCGATAATCTGTTGAAGCGCCGGATTTCCCGCGGCCATCGGTTCCATTTGGGCGATCACCTTACGGATGTTGGCGATCTCAGGGGTGTCGACTGCGCCGGACAACGAACCTTGTACGGAATGATAAATAAACGAGCGGACGAAGTTTCGTTCAGACTCTGCTTGGAACTTCGCCGACATTCGGGCCGTCCCTTGGCGGCTGTCCGTGAAGGAGATCAGGCCTCTTCCCGAAGAAGGCAGGGCACGCTGGCTGTTCGGCCTTGGGTCGACGGCTTCAAGAAGGATCGGCGCTGCCGCCGTAACCAAGAACGGCGCGCCGAACCTTACTGGCCGAAGGAGATTGTCGATCCCGCGTAGTGCGTTCGTACCGCAGCATGGGCACGCTCCGTCGGCATCCGATTTTTCTTCGTAACGCAGGCTTATCGCGCCGTCGGACGGACCTGCCAAAACGCTCCAATCCGTCGTTGACAGATTGATCGTACGCGATGCGCGGGACGGTCTGGCGGCGAAAAGGATCGTTTGCTTAGCCACATACTGCGCCTGCGTGGCCGACTCTTCGCCGTCATCGTCATCATCGGGTTCTTCCGGATCAAGTCCTCCGTCGCGTTCGGCCTCGTACTGGAATTCGTCGCGGGCGAGACCTCTTCTGGAAGGGCGGAGCTTTCCGGCTGTTCGGTCCTCCTCCGCTTCCAGCATCGGCTCTCCGCACTCGGTACATGTGATCAACTCGACTACCGGGGCGTCGCAGACGTCGCAAGTGTCGAACTTGACCGAGAACAGCTTCCCGAAAGGCCATCCTGCGGGAGATTTATCGCAGCCGGGATTGATGCATCCCCAGATGCCCGGGATCGCGCGCTCGAAGCTATGTACCCTCATCGGCGCAAGGCGTTCTGGCTCTCCTGTTTCTGGATGCGGCTTCTCGGCCGACCCAAGAAGAGAGAGCAATGCCTCGGCATCGGTTCCCATTGACTTCGCCAACCTTGTCAGGGAGGTCAGCGGCTGCGGCTTCTCTTTGAGCGCCTTCACGAAATCCCAGACCTGGGATTGACTACCCAGGTGGTCGTAGAGTTCCGAGGCTGACGCTGAGGACATATCAAGCTGCGGGATGGTGCTAACGCGCGGCTGATGGGGAAGCGTCCTTTCCCCCTTGATGACGTGGACCTGGCTATCAGGTACCCCGGCAACCTCGGCGAGGAATTGCCGAAGCTTGTCGTCGGTATCGCGATCATCCCCGATCGTCGCCGAGGTGGCGACGAAATGCACATTCTCCGGTGCGGTGTCGAAGGCGAGGAGAACGCGGCGGATAAGCAGTGCCGTCTCGGCGGCGGCGGCACCAACCAGAGAATGAGCTTCGTCGAGAACAATCCAGCGGAGTTTCCCGCGGGATTTTTCGATGATCGGCTGATCTTCGGCACGCGCGAGCATGTATTCGAGCATTGTGATGTTGGTGACAAGGATCGGCGCGGGAGAGGATCGCAGCTGGTGCCGGTCGATCTGTCGTTCCGGATTGGCCTTGCGTTCACTCTCGGGTTGCGCAGGCTGGGGCAGGTCGCCGTTGTACAGGCAGTAGCGAACTTTGCCTTTGAGAGGACTTGTCCATGCTGAAAGACGCGCGCGCTGGCTCTCGATCAGTGCATTAAGGGGATAAAGCAGGATTGCCTGAACGCCCTCGAGTGTGGCGGGATTCTCCTCGGTTTGCCTCACCAGATCGCTCAGGATTGGAAACAGAAAGCACTCCGTTTTCCCGGAACCCGTACCGGACGTTACCAAGACTGACTGTGGTGTCCCCGGTCGGGACAGCGTTTCCCAGGCTGCCATCTGGTGTCGGAACGGCTTCCTGGATTTGGGAAATCGATACTCGTCATCTTCGGCAAGCACATCGAGAATGGAGACCAGCTTAGGGTGTAGTACCTCTGCCGGGACTTGCTCCATGTTCTTTGTGGCGGCGACGAATGGATGCGCGCCCTCTATGACGGGGTCTTGGATTACAGAGCCTTCCGCGGCGCTCTCGCTGCCCAGCATGGCGCGCAGATGCCTGTTGAGGTCCTCGTTGTTGGTGCCAAGCTGCGCGACAACAGCGTCGACCGAACGGCGTCTGATGTCGGACAGGGTTTCGAAAGGCTTCATTGTTTGGTCCTGAGCATGCTGAAGAAATGGGGGTAGGCTTGGGAGACAAAACCGCCGTGATCTCGGAGCGCTACGCGTAATAGAACCTCGAGGTCCGGGTCGATAGTAGCGCGGCCCAGCGCCGCGGCGGCCAGAAGTATCGGCGCGTTTACTGCATCGAATTCGGAAAGGGTGAAACGGGTCTGGAGTTCTTTGGGAAGTGCCATGTCGAGTTCCCCCAGCCGAACTGCTAGAGGAGAGGCTCGAAGAACACGGGTGCCCTCGGTTTCGCGCTCGCGCTCGTCTTTGATGAAATTCTCGAAGACGCTCTCGATAGGCTTAGCCGAGGTGGCGAGCGGAAATCCGATTGCTGAGACGATGACAGCTAAGGCCGGCTCGATCTCGACGAGATCGGCGAACTTATCCCGGAAATATCTTACGAGAATTTCCATCCGGAATTCGTCGGTGCCCGGAACTTGCGAGAGCGCTTCTTCGAGCATCATGCGTTCGATATCGAATGCCTCTTTCCAGGAGTGAAGTGGGATAGCGAGCCAGATAAAGGGTAGTTGCCCCTGCAGTCCCCACACCGACAAACGTTCCTGCGTATCGGCAGCCCCCAAGAGCGTGCGCACCAGGGTCTTTGGATGCTGAGGGAGATGACGCAAGGCTTCCATCGCAGAAGGCGGCAAGCCCGCGAGATTGGTGATCATCGACCTGAGGTATTTGAGGTCGTCGACGGCATCCGTTTCGGTGCCCATTTTTTCCAAGCGCTTGGAAATGGCCGCTTGCAGATCGTTGAAGGACCGAATGGCGAGGCCGCACCGCAGGGAGCCTGGCGGGAAATCCGGAAGGTCGGCGGCACCAAACAAGAGCGCGGGCCTAGTCAAAATATCTGGTCCATCCCGCAGATATGCGAGGCAGGGTCCGTACGCATCGTCAGGCAGTCTGTACCTGCCGTCGGCGTCCCTAACCAGACTTCGTTCAAGCTCCGGCGCGAGAACCGCCCGAAACACTGCTGAGCCGACTGATGGGAGGGTTACTGCGCCACCCTGGATGGGTGGGCGATCCAAGCGATATCTCGCCAACCGGATTGGCGGCTTGGAATCGCCGACAAAATGCAAATCGAGTTGTACGTCCTGCTGGTCGGAGCTCGCCAGAATTTGCTCGATCGACGGCTTCAGAGCGGAGATGGCCAGTTCACCATCGACTTCCACGCAGATATCCTGTGACTTCGAGCCTTTTCTCGAAATTACGAGAGTGGCTTTATGGGACGATACCGCCCGCGACCCACGCAGCGATGCGAGGTCTATCTGCTGTCCTTCCCGCACCAGTTTTCCCGCGCCGTCCACCATCATGGCCTCACGTGCCGAGACAGGTACGACGATCGGAATAGGGTGGCCCAATGCTGGCACCAGTTCGGCAGAAATCCGGTACTTGGGGGTCGCCAAATATTCGAAGCTATTACCGGTCGGGTCTCCGGTTACGGTTCTGACCGCGCTATCCTGTAGGCGGACTTTCCACCCAGGCAGATCAGTGACGGACAGCTGCCCTCGAGTTTGGGCGGCTATTTTGCCCTTAACAGAAGCGCCGTGCGGAACGACCGCGACTGTGCGTTTCTCGATCTGGATGTTTGCCTTGGGATCACGCCAGGATATCTCCTGCATCCCGAGATCGGCGATCTCGCCGCGGAGAATAGACCTCCACTGGCCGCCAGGCACACGGTAAAACAGCTCATCGCGCTCGATGGATCGTTGGACCCCGTCTCGTAGAATCCTGAACGTCAAAGGTGTTTCCAGGATGTCGAAGTCACCGTTCGCCATCACGCCCGCGGAATGACGCGCGTTAAAATCCAGGGTTTCTTCTCGTCCTTCCCGGCCAGCCTCGACCCGGTATCTCCCGTCCGCGGAAGCGCCGGGCTCCGAGAAGTAAAGGGTTCCAAGCACCTCGACGAGAGACTTGTCATCTATCGACCAGATGCGTCCCAACGCGTTGTCGTCGCCGTCTACCGTCCATGTTGCGGAAACGAGGGCGTAAAGCTTCTTTGAAGGCAGGCTGGCTGACCCGGTCTTTACCAAACGCAACAGAGAAGGGTTCTCTGTCGGCTCATCTTCGTCGAAAACCAAGACTTCCGACGAGACCCGATGTCCATTCGGCCAATCAAACGTGTGGAACCTGCTGTTGTCGCTCAGATCGACACTCACCGCAGCTGAAAAGGGGAAGCCGACAATCAAGCGGCTCAGGTCAGCGAGGGGGCGGACGCGCCACGTTTGCTGGTCCTCTGACGGCGGCTCGAGGAGTGCAAACTGGCAGGGAAGGTAGTCGGCGAGTACGCCCGTGGGAATGGCCCGCCAACGATTTCCCGTCGAAACACCCTGGAGCCTCCCGACAGGAATATCGCCCGTTGCCTGGATGCGCAATGCAGGTTGCCAACCGCTGGGTTCAAGGCTGAGATATCGTTCGCAGCCGATCCCCACACCCGTGAACGATTCAATTTTCTCGGCAATGAGGCCAGTCAACAGGACTCGTGTCGCAGAGTCTTCTCCTGGCGGCAGGTAGACCGGGATCGTGTCCTTCCACGTTGGATACTTCGCATCCAGGAAGGAGACAGGGTCAATGCCCGAGGGTGCTTCGCTCTCAACGACAGCGCGCCACTTTGCGAGTTCGGTGGCAAGCTCGGCGCAGAGGTCGACAAAAGTGTCGTGCCTATAACTCAGCTTAACGCGGTACGACTCGTCATGTGCGAAGCTGCGGACCGCATTGAGTTCGCGGGCTGCAACCGCGTGGCGCAGCAGCCTCCGCAGATAGTCCCGGAGCCACCCAGCGCCTTCGTCGGCGATGACTCTAACCGGGACGCCACCTTCGAGGGCAAGCGAAAGCAAGTATTCTTTCGCGCCTTCGATTTCAATTACACGACGACGCCAGAACAGAAGACCGACCTCCGCCATCTCCCGCTTCTGGTTTCCGTGGATGGCGGGAAAGATATCCGGTGCTAGGGCGTCCCACTTGCGAAAGGTCGATTTCGCCTCTCTCCTGAACCATTCCGCACAGAACGCGGCGAAGATGCCACAGGCGTTGCGGTTGCCCGGGACAAGTCTTCCGCTAGTGGTTAGCACACGAAGCAGGGTTCTGCTGGCTTCGAACTCCTGATCGGACATCCTGTATCTATGAAAGGGGCGTCGGTCAGGTTGGACGAGGCCACGGGCTTTCAGAAATGCATTCATCCAGTTCGTGGGTGCGTCGGCGCTCGATGGAAGTGGGCTTGCCGTGGTTCGCAGTTCTCTGAGCCGCCGTATCACCAGCATCTGCAGTTCGTTGGCGGCGTCGGAGTACCGATTTTTTAAAACTTCGTTGAGGCGTTCAAGCGCTTGTAAATGATGGTAGCAGCGCCTGAATTCTGCGCGCAGTCCATCGTCATCAATATCGTTCGAAATCACAACCGTCCCCACCCAGCGATTCGATCTTTATTGTTATCTAAAGTTGAGTTCGCTTCAATGTTTAGAAATTACATGGTCAGGGTAGAAACCACCGGCTTCAACGGTTTCAATTCTAAAAAGTCAGAGAAAGGAACGGCGTTAGCGAAGTAATTTCACGTTTTTCGCAACTTGCTAACGGCACGTATTGAGCGAGACATAAGGATTGGAGCCGACGGTATCCGGCCTTGAATACGATGGCCATTGCGTTCGCCCTAGAAGCAAATGTGAGCTGTATACTTGCAGCCTATCCCTATTCCTAATCGCCCCGGAAATAGAAACTATCCACCTTCCGCTCGGTCGTTGGTCGGAATAGCTCGCCGTCTGCCAGCACCTTTTCGATCCTGCTGTCTTTCTCCCACGCGCGTTCAACAAGGCACCAATCCAGATTGACGTGACGACCATCTTTCGAGATCAACAGTCCGACACCCTTGGTCGACTTGGCGTCGTACTTGGCGGCTTCGGTGAACATGGCAAGCGCTCCCATGCGCATACGCTCACCATCAGGACCAGACGACGGCCAATCGGGGTCCATCGCGGCGACCATGTACGTGCAATCGTTCTCCGGCCAAGTGAACCGGAATGGTTTTATGGCTTCTCCCGCGCGTGCCGCATCCAGCGATTTCACGAGACGCAGCTTGAATTCGCGCCACACCGAACGGGATGAGCGGGCGAACTCAATGAGGATACGGTAGTAGTCGTTGTCGTCGTCGCGCTTCTGAATGTGGGCTGCCAGATCACCGAGAATGGGACTCAGGTCGAATGCTTCCAAGTCCTGCACGAATGCGCGGAGCCGCTCTTTCGATCCCGGCGCTGGCAGGTCTCGCTCTGTGAGAAAAGCGACCATTATGTCCGGCTCCTCGACCTTCGTTCCCTGTTCGCGCAAACGGGGCAGCACGGACTGTCGGTATTCGAAGTACAGGCGGATGTCGTTCGGGACGCGAAGCTTGTCCAGAATGCCCAGGTAGTCGTGTGCGGCCAGCACGTGGATGAATCCGGCCGTGCCGCTAATATAGAACTGGGTTTCCCAGCAATCCGCTGGGAGCGCCTCGGTCGCCGAGAAAATGATGACCTTATGGATGTCAGTCAGCTCTGGTCCTTTTACGTCGACGGTATGACCTTGGGCGTTCTTCAAGGTGATACTGTCGTTGTCGGCGAGATACCCGAGAGAGTCCCGGATTTGTTTCGTCGCCTTCCCGAGCACCTTGTTGTTGAACCACCGGCGCTCGGCTTCCGGATCGTCGGTGGCGTCCGTACGCTCCTTCAATTGGTACACGTAGGCCAGCGGGCCGATCAGCACGATACCGTCGGCCAGCTCCACCTTGTCCTTGGGCCGAGGATAGAACCACGTCTCGGAATAGGTGAATTCTTTCCAGAACGTGGCACCGTTCAATTGCGCAGTGAATTCTTCAAGCGTCATGCACTCTCCACACCGACCGATCGGCCTTTCGTTTCATATAGGCGGCGCAGCTCTCTCCGGAAGACACCCCTACACCTGGTTTCAACGCCGCAGGCACTTGAGATCGCTTTCTCGGTTGGCGTCGACCACCGCTCTGACGGTTTCGGCCGACAATTCACGTTCCTTGAGCAGCCTGCCATGGAGATCGAGAAGCGCCCGACGGTTTTCTTCAAGAAGGGTTTTCGCCCTCTGGAACTGCGTTCTCAACGTTTCGTCGACAACGCGCTGCAAGCCTTTGCGCTTCATCCGCATCTTTTCCAGGCTCTTTGGCGAGTCGACCAGTTCCACCGCAAGACTGCCGCCGAATCCCCATTTGATTTCGATCATGGTGGCGAGCTCGGTCGCAAGGTTGAGGTCCGCTACCCGGTGTCCCGCCGCTCCGCTTCCGAAGTCGCCAAACAGCACCTCCTCCGCCGCGATCCCGCCAAGCAGGATTGCGATCCTGTCCAGGAAGTAGGTGGAGGTCTTTCTGCCGAACGCGCGTTCCATGAACTTGGCATGTCCAAGAGATTGAGCCTGGCCGTCGTCTCTGAACTTCTCGCGGATGGACACCGAGATCAGCGGGTCGGCCTCCACCAACACCCCGATGATCGCATGTCCCAATTCATGGCCGGCGATCAGCCTCTGCATGGCCATCGGGATTTTCTGCGTCGGTGGCAATGCCCCTTTGACATCGGAAACGATGATCTCACGGCCCTGACGCCTCGCGGTTCTGCGTGCCTGGCGGACACACTTCTCGATGTCGGCTCCCGACCATCCTTCGGAATCCGATGCGACGGTCAGGACCTCCTGATCGGAGAGACGTCCCCGCAGGTAGAAACGGAAGATGTCAGCGCGCGTTTTCTCGTCGGGAAGTCCGATCTCGAAATGTCGCTCAAGACGGCCGGAACGCAACAAGGCGGCGTCGATCAAGTGCGGGTAGTTGGTCGCGCCGAGGACGACGACGCCATCACGCGCACGGCCGCCGTCCAGCAGTTCCAGGAGCCCGTTGATCACCTGGCGGGCATAGGACGAGTTACGGCCGGCGTCCTCGGTGCGACTTCCAATGGAGTCAAGTTCATCGATCAGGAGGACGCACGGCTTCGCAGCTTCGGCATCAGCGAAACTTTTCTTCATCGCTGACAGCATGTCTCCGAGGTAGCCACCACCAGAGGATTGCCATTGCGCCGCGGAAGCGTAGATGAAGTTCGTCTTGCACGTGCGAGCCAATGCTGCCGCAAACGAAGTCTTGCCCGACCCCGGCGGTCCAGAAAGAAGGACTCCGCGATCGATGTCGTCCCAGGTAATCGCTCCGGTTCGCCATGCTTCCACATCTGCGGCAAGTTCCAGACCCCACGTCTTCGCTTCCCCATAGCCGGACAGCTCTTGCAGTGTCGGTCCCGGAGGGACGCCGATCGGGACGCTTGCATTGGGATAGAGGCGCAGCCTTTTAAGAGCGGCCGCAAAAGGCCGTCCTCGGCGAATGGCGATCGCCGCGCGGACCGGAGGCTGGCTTGCGAGCAGCAGAGCATCCGCCTCGCTGAGGTTTCCGAAGCCCATGGCGCGTGCGGCGATGCGGTAGTCGTCGGCAGAGGGCAAGGGGAGTTCCGCGACGACATCGGCCGCCAGCTTGACCTCGTCGGTGAGGAGTTTCTTCTGGGTAACGAGAATGAGCGCGCGCCTGATGCGTTTCAGTTTCCTGAATGCCGCGAAGCCGTCATGGAGGTCATCTTCGTCGAGAACAGGCACAACATAGTTGTAGCCTTCGTCCTTGGTCAGAGGCAGCGTATCCTCGAGCAGGAAGGTGGCCGCCCGCTGATATGCATTGAAGTCACCGCCCGGTGGCAAAACGAAAGCCACGACGAAACCCGATCTCTTCTTGAGGAAGAGCCTGATGACCCGCGACATCGTGATGACCGCCAGGTGCGTGGGGAGCGACAGGGCATCGCTTTCCTCGTCGCCGTAGGGATCGTGGTATCTTTTAGGAAGACTTCCGCTTTTCTTGAAGGTCATAGGTGCCTCGATGTTCGGAGTTGGAGCGCGGACTAAAGGTCACGCGTTATCCGTCTCACCGTGGTCTCAGGGCCAATCAGGCCAGCATCAAGGTCCACCGAGACGAAGCCTTGGAGGATCAAGCTTGCGAGGCCAGCCACGGCTTTGGTTTCCGTGAAGGCCGCCAGGCTTTCCGCAACTGTCAGGGTTCCGTGTTCGTCGAGCCCGGCGAGCAGGCGCAACCGATCTCCGAGCGAAACCTGGCAGTTGGCATATCTCAGCAGGTCTTTCGCGTTTCGAAGTCTCGGCCCGCCATAGATTTCGTCCCGCCGAAGCTGGCGATAAGACATCCCAATTCTGCGTGCGGAAGCTGCCAGTTGCTCGACGTCGACATCCCTATCCGGGGCATCCACCAATTCCAGGCAGCCATCGGTATCGAGGATTTCGAAATCCGGAACGTGAGCTTCGTCGCCATAGGGAAGCGAGAACGGCAGGCATCTCCAATGAATGATGACCGGATCGAAATCGAAAATGCAGGCGGCGTCACGCGAAACCTGGGAGCGATAGATAGTGGCACCATCACACTTGATGGTGCCAGCCGGATAATAGGTTCGGATTGACGCGGTTTTTCTGTTGGCGCGCAATGTCAACGCGCGGGACGCAATACCCATAAAAGCACCTCGATAGCCGTGGATGATCAGAACCGCAGACGGGCGGTTCGGAGTTCAACGTATTCGTATGAGTGCTGGGCGCTTTTCCATGACGGGAACATTTAGAGAACATCGCGTGCACCGTCAAGGGGGCGCACGCGGAAAAGTTGAAATTTTTGCCGAGAGCGGTGATGCTGGGGCATGTCGTCGCGTGAACCTCGGAATCACGCGCTCGTAGGTGAGTTATTGGACGTCTGCAGGGAAATTAAAAAAATCCTTGCTGCTTCAACGAACCTCCGGTTTTGAACGCTGAATAAGGCGTCTTCCATAATGGGTCTCGGGCGACGTCAAATGGCGGCGTCCAATAGGCGGAAAGCGGCAGGATGAAAGACATCGAGCGCAACGGATATGTTTTGAATTGGCTTGGCGGGAACGTTCCTATTCAAGGCGAGGGCACCATTGACGGCAAACCCTTCTACTTCCGAGCCAGAGGCGCACAATGGAGCCTCGAAATTGACTACGTCGAAGAGGCTGACCGTCCGCCGATGTGGTGGCATGTCGAAGAATGGGGCGAGTGGCCCGACGCTGGCTATATGCCTGCAGACGTTGCCCTGGAGATGATCGACAAGGCCGTTGCTCTTTATCGGGAACAGCGGCCGCAGGAGATCGGTCCTGATCACCCTGGATGGGCGGATCATGTGTTGCGTGCGTGGAGCGACGATCTGCTCGGAACTCAACCGGCTACGGCACTGCTTGGCATCGACGATGATGAGCTGGAAAAACGAGCCGTCGAACGAGGTTTCCCGTTTAACAGCTACCATGAGGTTGCGAAGGCCAGCAAAGCCCGCCGGCAAGCGCTAGCGGTTGAAATGGCACCATTTAATTTCCCCGCAGACTTCGATGAGAAGGAACGGGCAATCCTCCTTTTCTGGGGTAAGGGCATGCTCTCAACCGATCAGGCTTCGAGGTTCCTCTCTATGCGGCCGGAGAGCATGCCTGCGCGGGCTCGGTTTCTCGGTATCCCAACACCAATCGAACAACGCGACGAGGATTGATATTTGAGAACGGTGACTGGCGGCATGTGCAGTCTCGCGCCAACGAGTTCGCGGACCAGTTTTCTACAGGTCAGATGACAGATGACGAAGCTGCGCTGCTCTGATCGGGCAGAATGCCCCGCGCACTAACGAGGCATTCTGTACTTCCGTTGCAACGAGCCGCGGGGGACACGGTAGGAAGAAAGATGACATGGTTCGGAAGATGGTCAATTAGCCTTAACTTGCTAATCTTGCTGCGGTTTTCGGGCTACTTTGGATAGACTCGCGCGACGCATGCCGTACTCCATGGAGGCATCCTATTTTCCATCTGTGTTCCCACGGAAATTAGTCAAGTCATGCATTCGAGTCCATCGCCAGCGACGGAATTTGCTTGCTGGCAGAGAGCTGACAAGCGATTTCCTCTTCATCCTGGGTTCAGGCTCGATGTTAGAAACTAAAACATCTTCTTGGGGGGTGTTCACCATGGCCAGAGATGATTTCGCTGCGTTCGATGCACCATTGCAGAACGAAGATATTGTGATCTGCAAAAGGGTCTTCGATCATATTTGCTCCACCGAGCACATAACGGGCGACGACGCCTGCGACGAACTCGCAACCCAGATTATCTACTTCTATCAGCATGGCGTCACAAACGAAGACAGCTTGGAACAGCTACTCGCAAGGGTTGCCAACAAACAAAGGCCGACGTGAGTATTCGAACATACCTGCAGGCATTTCGTGTAGCGGCGGAACGATATTTAATCGGCAGCGTTGTGCTCGGACACTCAAGGTCTTGGAGGATAACATGAAAATTCTAGTCATCTCTGCCGCATCGCTTTTCCTGTCACTGGGCGGAGCGGCGGTCGCGCAGACTACGGTCGTCGTCCCAGGCGAGGTCAAAACCTATGTCATGAAACAGGAAACGCCATCCGTCACGTTTGAAGGTGACGTTGCAGTCGGCACGACGCTTCCCGACACAGTCGAGATTCACACAATCCCCGATCAACCTGATTACGGTTATGTGGTCGTCAACAAAAAGCGAGTCCTCGTCAATCCGAAGACCCGCGCGGTGATTGAGGTCGTCCAATAATGCGAAAGTATCGCGGGCCGCTTTGAAGCCCGCGATACCTCTAAATTCGGTGCGCCGCTAGAGCCTTGACTACCATCAGGCTAGACGTGCTGATCACAATCACCTCTGCAAAGAAAAGACGTTCTCACGACGCTCTCACATGTGCCCGTTGGGCGTGGCGTTCGCTGGGCGGGGCAAGGCGCTGGGTCAATTCCGGGAGAAGGCATTTCTCAGGATGTTTAGATTGGACCAGATCGACAGCAACTATGAGAGCCCTACGCCCATCACCGCTGTCAATGTCGCAACGATGCAAACGGCACCACTCGCGAACGGCGGAAGTAACGAGTTCGATTTGGGAATCTGTGAGGGATATAAGGGAAAGCAACATCTCGGTGCTCCTCCGCTAGAACGGCAGAAGCAAAGTGCACTCCCAAGCGACCGCTACCGTTAGCAAATGCGGTCGATGGAGGGTAATATACTATCAATTCAAATCATCGCCATTCACTTTGACATAGTAGCGGGTGATTTTGACCAGTTTGCGCCGGGGATAGGAAGGCCGGATGAATGGACCGATACGACCGATGCTATCAACCGACCGGTTCTATTGGCGTAGCATCCACCTGAAGGATGCCCAGTAGATCAGATTCAGACGCTCTGCTTTACGCGACCGGAATACGAAGACCGTGCCGGTCAATGGGGCCTGTGCAGTTCGTTCACAGCGCAGTCAATCCGTCGGCGTCGAGGAATACCACAATTCACGTGATAAGCCCTGCCACTGCGGCGTCGGTCAATGGGCGACGGCGATCACGGGAATTCCGGCTTCCGCCGCAGCGCGTATAAGTGCGGCACGCGCTCTCTCCGGCGGGATATTGCCTTGGATGGCATCAAGGCATTTTTTTACGGCCGCGATATATTCCTTTCCATCGTCGGTCGGCCATGCCGCGACAAGGGCCTCGGCAACCTCGCCAAGTGATCGGATCAGCCTGTGTTTTTCTTGACCGCTCATCACAAGCATAAGCGGGGCGAAGTCTTCGCCTCTATTCCAATCCACTATCCCGACTCTTTGCATAGGCCACCCTTTACTCCCAAAAAGCGACGCCGGATCGACAAACACTTCACCAGGGAGGTTCTGACTGGAACGCAGCGACATTGCTAAAACCTCCCTGATGTCCTTCCAACAAGGAAGAGGGAAATCTACGCCACATAAAGCCGTGGGGAAGACGGACTTAGGTCGGGCTGGCGACCTCACGGCCCGCGGCTCATATTAAGCTTGAGGTAATGTAAAGGTCCGTGGAGGGGCGGGCATAGGAGGAGAATATGAAGTTCGGCCCCGACAACTACAACCACGAAGAGCGCTGCTCGCAAGGCCATAGTTCAGCATCGACGATCGCCACGGTCGAAGCAGCCCTATCCGCCGATCCTGACATTGACAGCAGTGCCATCGAGATCAGAATGCTCGGTCCTGTCGTGCTGCTCGAAGGCTATATAACAAAGCCGGCTGACCGCGAAAAAGCCATCGCGCTCGCGGCGATAATCGTCGGCTCGGAGAACGTCCAGGACCGGATGCTGAGCCGGTTCCCCGTGCAGTAGCGCGGGATATTCGGGCTGGGACCAAGGTCTGACGTAGCCCCCGGTACGAAGTCCCGGCGGTGGAACCCTTCATCCCTTTGACGGTTTTTTTCCCGCAGTGGAGCCAACCACTCAAAGGAGAAAAATAAATGGATATCAAAGTAGTAGGTATTGTCGCCGGAGTCCTGCTGGCATCGACATCTGCCTTTGCGCAATCCTCGACCGTCAACGGTGCGGCCGGTGGCGCAGTCACAGGAGCCATCGTCGGCGGCCCCGCTGGCGCAGCTGTTGGCGGCGTTGCCGGCGCAGTCATCGGCACCGCGATCGATCCTCCGCCGCGGAAGGTGGTGACGTATGTTCAGCATGCTCCCGCGCCGACCAAACGGGTCGTGGTGAAGCAAAAGGTCGTCGTCGGCGAGCGTCTTCCGAAGACCGTCGTAGTGACGCCAGTTCCCGATGATCCGAAATATGCATACGCGATCGTCAATGATCAGCGTGTGATCGTCGAACCTTCCTCGCGGAAGGTCATCCAGGTCATCCGTTGACCGATGGGGCGGCTCAGGCCGCCCCCTTTCAATCCCCAGAGCACGTAAGCACCGCACGAAATGGCGGGGCATCGATGTGCAAAAACCTCGGAGATCGATCATGAAAAGCAACCATCTCGCCATGCTCGTGGCAGCACTGTCACTGAGCGTATCGCCGCTTGCGACACTGCCGTCCGCGGCCCAGCAGGACACAAAGAGCAGTGGCCAGGCCCAGTCCGGTGCGGACGCCGGCTCGCAGTCGGGCTCCGCCAAGACCGGCACCGATTGCACGCCCGACGCTTCCGGAGCCTGCCCAGACAAGGACCAGTCATCTCAGCAGAAATCTGGCCAAGGCTCAGAGATGAAGAAGAGCGCGGAGCAGCCGGCGAAGGATAGTTCGACGAGCGGAACTGCCTCCGGCAAGACTTCGACGGAAACAAAGCCCGGATCGCAGGACGCCAGCGGTGGCACAACGACAGAACAGAAGCCCGCCGCCAAATCCGGCACCACCGATACCAGCGGTTCGGCCACCACAGGTACGAAGAGCACCACCACGCAGGGCGGCGATACGTCGAAGCAGTCGACCGACCAGAATGCAACCACGACAAACAAGAGTTCGTCTGAAACCAACGTCAACAACAACACGACGACCACCAACCAGACGAACACCAAAACCAACGTCAACATCTCGGTCGAGCAGCAGACCGAAATTCGAACGGTGGTGAAGGAGGTCCATGTCGAGCCCGTGAAACAGGTGGACTTCACGGTCTCCGTCGGGGTGAAAATCCCGAAGAAAGTGCGGCTTGAACCCCTGCCGCCGCGCATAGTGAAGATCGTTCCGCAGTACGAAGGCTATCGCTTTTTCATCCTTGCGGACGGCCGCATCGTCATCGTCGATCCCGATGCCCTGACGATCGTCTACATCATCGAGGCCTAACGGGCGTTTCCCGGCGGCGTCTATGCGCCGCCGGGCCGCAGGAGCAATCAATGATCTATAATGAAGACAAGCCATCCGGTGTCGCGTTTCCCATCATCGTCATCCTGATCGCCATGGTCGCTATTGTCGGCGGTCTGGCGTTGTCCCCGGGCCGTCAGACATCCGCCCGGGTGTGGGTTCCCGTTAAGTCGCAGGCCATTGACCCCACCACGTCCCGTTCAATGCTGGCCCAGGTGAATCTAGGCAAATCCGCTGGGCGATAAATGTCATTCAGCCTCAGACGGGGCGAGAATAATGGATTTACATTGCTAATTTAGCATACTGTAATATTGTGGATGGGAGTTGTTTTCATTGCGGTAAACCCAGGTGCGCAAGCCGAAAACGTCGGCTGCGTGAGGGATTTCTATGTCTCTGCGCTCTCATGGTACAGCAGCTTTTTTCCTTCTTCTCCTCTGTTCGACGATGATCCCGGCGGCCGCCCAGACGGCCAAAAAAGCCTCCGTCGGCGGCAAGGAATTTGATGCGGCGGCAGCCGCCCAAGCCAGACGGTTCCTGGAGGAGGGTCGCGAGACATTCCGCTTCGACACGTTCGGCAGTGAGGACTTCTGGGGAGGCAAACTCAAGCTTCACGAGGCCATCGCAGGTGAGAAGCTGGGTGGCAAGGGGCCGGGGCTCAGCCCCAAGAAGGCTCTGGAGCTCGGTCTGAAGGTCGACCTCAACGCCATCCCGAAGGACGTCGCGGCAGCGCTCAATAAGGGCAAGGTTGATCTTGACGATCCGGCGAGCACGCTTCTCCTGCTGAAGGCCAATGCCGTTGTCGGCGTAACCGGATTTTTCGGCGACGACGGAAAGACGCTGACGTCGGTCGGCATCCAGTGTGCGGTATGCCATTCGACAGTCGACGACGCCTACGCTCCCGGCATCGGCCATATGCTGGACGGCTGGCCCAACCGCGACCTGGACATCGGTGCGATCGTCGCGCTAGCGCCTGACCTCACGGCATTCACCGAGATGCTGCAAATCTCCGAAGCCGACGTGAAAAAGGCGGTGGAAGCCTGGGGACCCGGCAAGTTCGACGCCGAACTCAACCTGGACGGAAAGGCATTCCGCCCGGACGGCAAGACGGCCGCGACGCTCAATCCTCCCGCATTCGGATTGGCGGGCGTGAACAATCATACCTGGACTGGAGCCTGGGGCACAGTTAGCTACTGGAACGCCTATGTCGGCAATCTCGAGATGCACGGGAAAGGCGTGTTCTACGATCCGCGGCTTGATGACGCCGAGAAGTATCCGGTTGCAGCCAGGACAAAGCAGGGTCACAAGCAGGACGGGGAAGACCGGATCACCGCCAAACTTCCGGCGCTGCACTTCTATCAGCTATCCCTACCCACCCCGCAGCCGCCAGATGGCACATTCGACAGCGCGGCGGCGGAGAAGGGAAAGGCCCTTTTCAACGACAAGGCCAAGTGCGCCACTTGCCATGTGCCGCCGCTCTTCACGGAGCCCGGTTGGAACCTTCATACGGCGGACGAGATCGGGATAGACGACTTCCAGGCGAAGCGAGCCCCGGACGGCCGCTACCGGACAGCGCCGTTGCGGGCCTTGTGGAACGTGGAGAAGGTCCACAAGGGCGGCTTCTACCATGACGGCCGGTTTACCACGCTCGAGGACGTTGTCGAACATTACAACGATCATTTGAAGTTAAATCTGAGCGCTCAGGAAAAGGGCGACCTCATAGAGTATTTGAAGTCGATCTAAGTCTGTATCGCATTCCATGCGCTCTTTCATCGGGTTCGCCCCGGCGTCTTGAGGTCGAGCATCGCCGGATCACGAACCAGGCGAGCCAACTCCGGTTCATCATGGACCCCGAACTCAAACCAGTCGATAAGCATTTTCGCAGTGACCTGCCCGCGCTCACTACCCTTGTCGCATTGCTGCTCAGCGCACCAATCGGAAAGTATCCGCTCGAGCAGCTGCATGGTGTCGGAAGTCAGCGGTTCTCTTGGCCAGTCGGTTTTTGCCATTTCTATCCCCCGTGACGACCAACGTAACCGCAAGCCGCGGCAGCGCTAGAGCATGCCAGCAACAGTGGCCTGCATTTCGATCAAGACCTGAAAGGCTTGGTTTCGCGCCGGTGGGTGGTGGAGAGGGCGTAGGTGACAGCACCGCTTCTGTCGTTCTCGTCGTCGCTATTGCGAATCTCGCCTAATTCTGAGTCAAATTTGTCGTTGCCCTGAGAATCGGGTTAGCATCACTTCTGGCGGACAGCGCTGACTTCCTTGAGGATGCATCCCCCTATCGCGTAAAGGCCCCACCAATATCGTTCTTCGAGCCGACGAGTGGACACTGATCACCGTCCGGAATGCCGACACAGAGAACCCGAGTGCAATTGCACGCGCCTAGATAAGAGGGGGCGGGTTTCCCAATAAATATCCGCGCACCCCTCTCACTTCGCTGTCTTCACCGGAGTCGTGCGGTTTCCCCGCCCCACCTTGTCGCAATCATCGTGGTTTACGAGTTGCCCGGTCCTGTCGTTGTTGTTGTTGTCGAGCAATTGTTGCAATCGAGCTTGCCGTTATTCACCTGCCCGCTCGGTCCGGTCGTCGTGGTGGTCGTTGTAGTCCCGTTATCGTTGTGTGGTGGGTTGCCGCTATGTCCCTGTTCACTGGTGGTTGTCGTCGCAGTGCCTTTGGGGTCGGCAAACGCGGGAGTGGAGGCGGCGAATGCAAGCGCCGTCGTGACGATAAGAATCGTTTTCATTTTATTCCTCCTACAGTGCTTTGCTGATTTAAGACATGCCGTATGTGACGCATGCCGCATCTTTCGAGCGTGGCACGGCCTCCCGACGCCACGCCAAACTTCACATTAGACATAACGAATGTTCAAAGGCAATGCATCCAAAAGAAGTAGACTAGCTAGTACCAGTCGCTAAACAGTTGTTTTTCCAATCCAAGTGAGGACGACTGACCAGTGTACGCCGGCGCTCGTCTCGCCGGGGCGGCGGCCATGGCCACGGCAATTCTTCGCCGTCATCAATAGGCCAGTCCTTGAGCAGCATATATGCCGCGTCACCGCGGGTGCGGACGATCCTGTGAGCTGGCTGTCCGTGCAGAGCCAGCCCAATGGGTGCGAATGCAGAGGTTGCGTTCCAGTCCATGTTCTCGACCGCTCAAGGTATGGATCGTAGTCCTCGAGCTTCTAATATACGCGGGTATTCCATATTCGTAATTGACGATTGATTAACCGGCGTGATCGGTTGCGAAGGTATGCACAGGAGAGGAGGGCGCTCTACGATGTCGTATCGGAGCGCCCCAAGCTGCACCGGCTATTGTTGCGATGATGGCCGATGGCAGGACGCCCAGATGACGGAGTTCTGCCCAGATTGCAACCTCAATCGCGTTTCGTAATCATTTACCAGATTTAAACGTTGACACAGTCCTCCTCTTGGAGAGCCCGGTTGTTTTTCCTATATCGAAATTGCTAACAAGGGTTGCGCTTGGTGCTCTTCATTACGATTGGGGTTCTCATTGCTAATGTCGCTCTCGCTGTGGCTGTTTTCGCCCTTCGTGACGGGCAGCATCCATGGATACTCACACTGATGGTCACCTGGTATGGTTTCGCTATGCTAGGCCTTATCGCAACCGCATGGCTTCGTCGTAAGAATTCCACGCTGCCGGTAGCGCCCTCCCACTAACTATCCAGCCATGCGGCCGTCCCAAATCGACAGGGCGCACTTACTGGCACCAGGGAGCTGAATCACCAAATGACCGAGGCACATCGTTGGACCACTGACCGCGACAGCGGCGCTACGCAGCCGGTTCTCGTCTTGCGTGGGAGAGTTCGATATCTGTTCATTGTTCTTGGGGTTATGACACTCTGTTTCGGCTACCTCTCTCTCATCGCTCTTGGGCAGATCGAAATGAGCAGACCTGCGAGTGGTGTCGGAGAGGGCCTTTTCGCGATAGTCTTCCTCGGCGTCATCGTTTATGTATTGGTAAACGCTCGGAAGGTTGACTTCGCGAAGCCCATAATGGTGATCGGGCCCGATGGCGTCACTGCACAGAGGCTACCGAAGCTCATCCCCTGGTCGATGATCGAACGTGTCGATATCCCCGAGAGCTGGCGGGCGGAATTCATCTATCTGACTGTTCGCGAAGACGCTGATCCGGAGATACTTGGACATTTGCGCAAGCGGCAGCCTCTTGAAAGGACCGTCGCGATACCGCACAGATGGATTCCTGGCTTCACGTCAAGCGAAGTCAAGGACATCGTGAAGCGCTATTACGAAAGCGCCAAACGAAGGTGAAGAGTCGGCTCCTTGCTGACGGAGGAGAACTGAAAAGCCGGCGCGCCGAGGTTGCGCACCCGCGAGCCATTGGATCAGCCCGTAATTCCCCAACCTTCCCGCACATGTTCCCGCCCCAACGCACCGGCACAGCATTCGTGCGTGCAAAAATCGCTCAGGGGAGCGCTTTGGTGCCGAGATTTGGACCTGCGGAATAAAGAAGCTGACCGGCCAGTACTCAGGGCTCTAGCTTCTACTCGCGAACTTCAAGCTTGTCGCCATATTTCAACGCGAGCCGACGGCATTCGTCGCAATTCAGCGATATGCCCCCCGCAATGACACTCGCTGCGGCAGTCGTGCAAACCGAAGCGTCCAGTCTCGCAACATGCAGAATTGCATTACCCAACAGCATATCGCAGGGCGCAGTCTCGAACTCTGCCCCGCCCACGCTATGCGCAACGACGCCACGCACGGTCGCCAGCATTCCACGCTTTCTTAATATGGTTATGTCGGCTTCCCTTGCCATGACGATCTCTTCTGCCGCCCGAGGTGCAGGATGTCCGCCTAACACGCCGCATTTGCAACTAAACCGCCGCGCGACGCCGAAGTTCCCATGCCTGTCCGGTCGGACTTTCCAAGGAAAAAGCGACTCGAGTTTCCTTCTTCACATCTGTTCCACGGACGAGGTCTCGGAGGCTGCGTGGCGACCGTTGGGGAAGACCGCGATTGATGGAAAACCCGCGATCGATGTGTGCACGCCGTTGACCATCCATCGACGACCGGCACCCGTGGAACTTGCCCTGAACGCGGGTCGCCCACGTAGCCAAATGCGACATCGAGTAACTCTCTGTTGTGTTCAAATATATCTGCCGCCTAAAACCCACAGTCTATGGACCAACGGCCCAAGAAGATCACGAACTCGTTCCGCAACAGTGATTCACGGAGATGACGGCCAGAAGAGCAGGTGAATTCTAATGCGCGGGCCTGTAAGATCGCGCAGCTGTATTAACAGGGGGTCCGATGACGCGGGTGGGGATACGCAGTCCAGATCGGTTTGAAGGGCTAGAGCGGCCAGCGTCGCTGGAGATGAGTCAGCTCGCTCTGCAGGATGCCACCTTCGGGAGGCTCAAATGGCAGCATGACGAAAAAGGGATACCGGTTCAGCTCGAGCAAGCTGACGGGTATATGATCTGCTACCAGCGAAACCACTTGCCCGCCCGTCCACGCTGGATCGACGGCAGGCCAGCGGTTTCCGTCCCGCTCGATCCGGGTGAGTTCCTTCTGCTTGACCTACGCCGGCGGTACAGCGCCGTGGAGGCCGGCAACGTTGACTGCGTCTCGATGTTCGCGTCGCGTTCCGCCATAGCCGAGTTTCACAGGGAGCACGATCTGGCACCGTTTTCCGCATTGAGGGACCGCGATGTGCTCGGACATTCGGACAGCATTATTCAGAACCTGATGGAATGCTTCGAGCCCGCATTCGAACAGCCCGATGCAACATCCCGCCTCTTTCTCGACCAGTTGACGATGACGTTGATAAGCCATCTTGCGTCTGCCTACGGCGAACGCGCGATAGAGTTCCGTGCGATTAAGGGTGGGTTGGCTCCATGGCAAGAGCGGAGAGTTAAGGAACTGCTCCTGGCCAACATGAACGGCAATATCGGGTTGGACGTTCTCGCGAAGGAAACCGGTCTATCACGTGCCCATCTCGCCCGATCATTCAAGATCAGCACCGGGCGCTCTCCGATGATGTGGCTGCAACATCAGCGCCTCGAGAAGGCAATGAAGCTCCTCGGGGCAACGGGTCTCAGCATCCAGGCCATCGCCGAAGATTGTGGCTTTACCGACCACAGCCATTTGACGAAAGTATTCTCCAGGCATTTCAGATCGTCGCCGGGAGATTGGCGTCGCAAGCACAAGGTGTGACAGCCGTTATTCACCTATTCCCGGTTAAGCTGCTGAAAGTCCTGTGATATCGGACCGATTCAAAGCAGCACCCACATACACATAAGCGCACTCTGATACCTCGTCAGCCGATCAAGTTTGGCTATTGTCCGAAAAGGACGCGCGGTCGTCCGGACCGGAGGGGTGGCATGCAGATAACAGCACATGAAGCTCGCTCGATCATAGCAGCCGGGGAAGCCCGGGCCGAGGAGATCGGGGTTCGGGTCAACATAGCCGTGCTCGACGCAGGTGCGCAGCTCAAGGCGTTCAGCCGAATGGATGGCGCTTTGCTCGGTTCGATAGACATCGCGGTCGGGAAGGCCAAGACGGCAGCTCTCTTCCAGATGGCGACGGAAGCAGTTGGGGAATTCTGCAAGCCCGGTGGAGGTTCGCCCGGTCTGGAACAGACCAACGGTGGGTTGGTCGTTTTCGGCGGCGGATTGCCTCTATCGGCTCCGGACGGGACGTTTTTAGGTGCGTTAGGTGTCTCGGGAGGTGCCGTGGCGGAGGACATGGATGTGGCTCGAGCCGCATTGTCGGCCCTGCGGGCGACGTCCTGACTTCGGTTCGAACAGTCAAGCCAACAATAGGAGATTAGCATGTCTAAGACGATCCTCATTACGGGCGCTGGGTCAGGTTTCGGCAAAGCCGCCGCGATCGGCATGGCGAAGAACGGTCACAACATAATCGCGACGGCGCATGTCTCATCGCAGGTGACGCCACTTCGCGAGGAAGCCGCTTCTCTTGATCTCCAAAACCTACGTGTCGAGCGTCTCGATCTCGACGACCCGTACGATATCAAGCAGGCGATCGGGTGGGACTACGACATTCTCTGGAACAACGCTGGCATGGGCGAAGCGGGTCCGGTCTGGGAAATCCCGATCGATCTCGTCCGGCGCAACTTCGAGGTCAACGTCATCCTCCCTCTCCAGCTCACGCAGGGCGTCGTCCAGAAGTGGGTGAAGCAAGGAAAGAAGGGGAAGGTCGTCTTCACATCGTCGATGGGCGGTCTCTTCACTCCCGCGAACTGGGGCACCTACGTCTCGACCAAGCACGCGCTTGAATCCATCGCCGAAGCTCTTCAGCAAGAGCTGGGTGCATACGGAATCAAAATTCAGACCATCAATCCCGGAGCCTACTACACTGGGTACAACGAGACGATGGCGGACAATCCTTTCCGCTGGCTCGACGACAGCAAGAACTTCACCAAGCGCGCCGATCTCCGCAAGGGCTTCGACGAGTTCTTCGCCACCCCGGAAGGCAAGATGGACCCGAAGGAGATGATCGACCGGATGATCGAAATCGTTCCCGCCGACACTGGCAAGTTCCGCAACGTGGTTCCGAAAATCATCGAGAACATGCTGAAGGACCACCAGCTCAAGGCCTGGGAAAACCAGATTTGACTCTAACCGCGGCGAAGCCCCCGGCCGCTCGCCTCCCGCCTCCGGAAGACCGTCGGCAGAAACAACATCAGGAGTTTCGAGATGCGCATGAGGAAAGCAACTGCATCGTGGCCTCCTGGCAGGTGGAACGATGGCTGCAGATGAAGCATCGAACAAGGCGCTGGTGCAGACGGCATTCGATGCCTGGGCTGGTGGCACCGGCAGCCCCTTTGAGGTGCCGGCAGACGACGGTGGCAGCAAAAACTTACGGCAGCCGAGACGCCTTCATCAATGAGGTGATCAAGCCGTTCAACGCTCGCATGAGCGTCGGCCTCGAACCTCGATCCGAGACACGTACGCTGAGGCGACACGGTCATAGTCTTCTTCGATGCCGCCGGAACGGCGAAGGATGGCAGACCGTACAAGAACATCTACGCGTGGTTTTTGGAGCTTAATGACAGCAAGATCGTCAACGCGTCGGCATTTTCGACAGCATCGCCTTCGACGAGCTGTGGAAGCTCCCCGCCAACGTCCAGTAAAACACGAGGGCGACGTCCGCATAGGAGATCGCAATGAAAACGTGGTTCATAACTGGGGCATCGCGCGGCTTTGGTGCGCGCATCACGCAACTGGCTCTGGAACGTGGTGACAATGTCGTCGCCACCGCGCGGAACCCCAAATCCATAACTGAAAGCCTCGGGGAGATGCCCAATCTCCTCGCCGTTGCTCTCGACGTGACCGATGAACCGCAGGCGCGCGAAGCTGCGGCAGCCGCCATCGAGCGCTTCGGCGGTGTCGATGTCCTCCTGAACAATGCAGGCTTCGGACTGATCGGCGCGGTCGAGGAGGCAACGAGCGCGGAGGTCGAGCGTCTCTATCGGACAAACGTGTTCGGACTGCTGACGGTAACGAGAGCCGTCCTGCAGCACATGCGAGCCAAGCGGTCCGGCCGCATACTCAACATCTCGTCGATCGGTGGTTACCGCGCAGGTGCTGGCTTCGGAATTTATTGCTCGACGAAGTTTGCAGTCGAAGGTCTCTCCGAGGCGCTGCACGCCGAATTGGCTCCTCTCGGAATTCATGTGACGGTGATCGAGCCTGGTTACTTTCGCACGGATTTCCTGGATGCCAGCTCACTTTCGGCCAGCGCGACCCGCATATCGGACTACGACGGAACGGCCGGAGCCGTCCGCGAGCACGCCGCTGCCATGAACCACAATCAGCCCGGCGACCCCGAGAAGTTTGCGCGACAGCTCGTTGCGTTTGCCGACGTCCCCGAGCCCCCAGTTCGGATGCCGTTCGGCGGCGACACCGTGGCCGCCATCGCGGCGAAGCATATGTCTGACGATGAAATTATCAGGAGATGGAGAGAGGTTTCAGTGTCGACCGACTTCTGAAGCCGGCATGTCGTTACTTCCTCGTCCGTAAAAGCGCTATTCAGGTTCTCTGCGGAAGAATGGCCGTCTATGTCAAACATCGACGCCGGGTTGGTTGCCCATCGAATTCAAAGTGGGAACCCTCCAGCTAGCGAAAAGCGAAGATACCCAAGCGTGGAGGTCGACACGCTCGGGGAACTCCCGTTTCGGGGCGCAGGCATGCCGTGACATTCGCCACTTCGCGGCGACACTCGACTTCCGTCGTCAGCAGGAATGGAGCGGCCTTTCCCGATTTGGCGGCCACCCGTGTAAAGGATCAATCCTGTCGTGTGGGGTCATCTTCGATAGCCGCGATGTATCTCGCTACCGATCGCTCGATGACACGCGATCCGCTGTGTTTGATCGTCCTGCCTGAAAATCCCCCGTAGATCGCCTCGAAGCGGTAGGAATGCACCGCTTTTCCTACGCCCTTCACTGTTCGGGCGTTTAGCGGAATGAGGTTCGGGAAACTGCGCATGAAGCTTACATACCGGCGATCGAGCGTTACCTGCATCGTGTCGCCGGTGAACAGCGCGCCGCGACCGTCTTCTAGCCAAGGGCAATAAAGTACCGAACTGCCGGCGAAATGGCCGCCGCAGCGGATCAAGGTTGCCTGGTTCAATTCAAGGATTTCACCCGTCCACGGACTGAGTGCCGGGCCTGATCTCTGGACCCATTCGCCATCGTCGGCGTGAACATAGACAGGCACGTCACCAAAGGCTTCGCTCCACTCCATCATGGATGTATAGAAATGCGGGTGCGAAATGGCGATGGCCGCAATGCCGCCCAGAGCAGCAATCGTCTTTCTGCTGGTCTCATCCAGAAGGCTGATGCAATCCCACAGAATATTACCGTCGGGCCCTTCGATGAGGAAGGCTCGCTGCCCGATCCCGAACCCCGGTGATACCTGAAGAGAATGTATGCCGTTGGCTTCCTCTGACCATTGTATTTTGTGGGTCGAGCTGAGGTCCGCCATGTTCGTCCATGCCTGACCTGATGGCGGCACGAACTGACGATCATCTTCGCAAACGGGACATGCAGATGGCGGCTCCCTGCTTTCGCCAAACTGAGTGCCACAGGCGGTGCAGATATGACATGTCATTGCTCAGCTCCTTGTTAGCGCTCACCATTTCCATCTATCCCAGCTGCAATCGCAACTGCAAGACACGCGCAAATCTCAACTTTAACAGCGTGGTCGCGGGCTTCGGCACGAATACGGCCGCTTGATCCGTCGAACTCCTCAGACCGCCCGAACTTCGCCGAGCCGCTTGAAGGAGTACTCATCCGGCCAACATACGGCGGCTTCCCATGCGGCGGACGCTTGCGCGGCGATCTCATGCGCGCTGTCGTCGAGACCGGCAGCATTGCCGGGCAGCACCAGGTCGAGGTCGGGAACGTCGACATGTGACTCGTCCCAGTCGATCAACGCGACCCTATCGGCGGTCATGCGCACGTTGCTCGGGCTGTTGGGGTTGCCGTGGACAACGCATGTCTGACGTCCGACGAGCCGCGCCCACGCTGCTCGACATCGAACAACGCCCTCCGGCGGCATCGCGGCAAGGTTGATCCTCGTTCCGGCTTCGGCGTGAAGGAGATCGGTCGACGATCGCCAGCCTGGCCGCTGCGGCCACCCCTGTGTCAACCGATGGAGCTCACGAAGCGTGTCGGCCACGCGACGCCAGTCGGACTCCGTCTCGGGCGGTCCGCCCTCCATGTATTTCATCACCACCAGGCTGTCCACGAACAGCCGGCCGTCAGTCGTCGGGATCGGCACTGGAACGTGCATGCCTTCACCGTTGAGATATTGCATGAGTTCGGTTTCCCATGCGAGATCGACGTCGGTCCTACGGCCGAGACGACCAACGGCGATCTGCCCGCGGACGCGAACGCTCCACACGTCATTGGCAACTCCGCCAGTAAGTCGTTCGATTCGGACCGCGTCTTCACCCCAATGCCTGAGTGCGTCCCATCCCATTCGCAATATCCCACCTTTTTGAAGTCAGTGGGAGAAGTAGGGAAGGTTTGCGCCGCCGCAACGGCTGTTCGTCCACTTCGAGCCGGAGGCAGGCCAATTGTCTGTATCGACATTACGTTGTTTGGCGCAATTTTGCTCAGAAACTTCTGTTTGGAATATTAGCAAATGCGATTATAGATCGGTCGAAGTCGATATTAGTATCTTTAGGAAGCGCAATGTGTTGGAACACATCGTCATTGGGCCGCGATGGTGTAGACATGATGTGATGGCACTCAGGTCGCGAGTGCGACTTAGGTCCCGCTTTCCCTTGGCTTCGCCACTCCTAGATTCCTCTGATCCTTGTTGAAAGGACGCCAGGGAGGTTTTGTGCGTTGTGGTAACCTCCAGTGAGAAACCTCCCTGGTGATTGACATGGATCGAGTTGGTTTCGCCATTTCGCTCCCGTGGGCGCTCCAGCATCGCTACCGCGTCCAACTTTCGGGATGGACGGTGCCCCGAGCCCGTAGAGGATGGCGGCCTGCCATTGCCCCCTCGGCACCCGAAAAGCCCGACGGCCTCGTTTCATTCTCCGATCCATTTACTCTTCTCGCGGGCTGTGCACTCCTTGTATAATCGCTCAAGGAGCCAGCCGGTTTTCTCTTCTCTCATCGCTGAACGACAGTCAGCACAGCGATGCCGGCTTCATCGGCCGCACGCAGGAACGCATCCCAAAATTGCTCCGGAGCGATCTGACCGCTGATCGCATCGACGCAAGCCTTCACCGCGGTGACATACTCTTCGCCGTCATCCGAAGGCCATTCCTTGAGTAGCATGTATGCCGCGTCGCGGAGGGTGCGGACAACCCTTTGAGCTGAATGGCCGCGCAGAGCCAGCCCGACGGGTGTGAATGCAGACGTTGCGTCCCAGTCCATTATCGTCGACCTCAGGGCAGGGATCGCAATCCCAGAGGGTAATATACCCGTGTATTCCAAATTCGTAATTGACGATTGGTTACCTGGAGTGACCGGGCGTGAAGGTATGGCGCTGGAAAGGGAGTATGCGCTCTACGATGTAGTATCGGAGCGCCCCAAGCTGCATCGGCTGTTGTTGCGATGATGGGCCGATGGCAGGACCCTCTAATGAGGAAGTTTTGGCCAAATTACAATCTCAATCTTGCAACGAAGCTTCGCAATCGAATACTCCTGTCAGCTATCCTTCCTTCGATGTAATTGCAGCTTTTCGCGAATGCGCTATCGTCAAGCGTGATAGTTGGATGGCCGCCTCAGCGTAGCGCTAAACTCTTGTGTTTTAGGATCATCAGTGTCGTGGCGAGACTGAGCAGTAGCGTGGTCACGGACAACGGAATGCGGAGCGCGATCCTTCGAAGTTTGACGGATGTCGGACCAGCTAAGCCCGTCGGATACTTACCGGTCTATACGATCAAACGGTTTCTCGATACGACTCCTAAGGCTCTCGCTGCTGCCGCCGCGAGACGCGGGCTCGCCTCGGCGCATTTCACGACACGAAACACAGTTATCCGAAGCGGAGCACTCTACGTCTACGATCGTGACGCGCTGGATAGGCTGCTCGACGAAAAGGCCGAGGCAGTTGCCGCGGCCGGCCTGCCGCTGACCGCAGATACGTTTGTGGCACACATCGCTGCGGTGATCTATGACACGGGCAGTCCCGCGCACCGGATAGTAGCGGCCGCGTTCGGCGAGCCTTTCTGTGAGGTAGGTTGAAGCCCCATGGGCCTGTTTTCTGATTTCGCGATTGACATTGACGATCTCTAATTCCTCGAGGCGATCCTCGTCGATGCGTGCAATGAGCTGAAGATTTCTCCAGACCATCAGGGCTTCGTAGCCCGGGTTGTAGACCTGCGCTCCCAAGGCCAGTCGCGGGAGGAAATCCTTCGAAGTCTTAGGACCGAGTTCGCAAGCGGGCAGAAACATAGTTCCATTGATCCATGAGGACTGTGGTGAATGGGATCGAGATGCTAACCTGCCGGTATGACGAACAAAGACCTGATCGACCAAGCTGCACAGCTCATCAGACCCCACCAGACGACAAGCGGTCGATTGTTTGGCGACGTCGGGGCGGTGGTTGTTACCGCCACGGGAAATCGATATGTAGGAGTCTGCGTCGATACTCCAAGCTGGGGCCTGTGCGCGGAACGAAGCGCAATGGCCGCGATGATTTCAAATGGCGAATACCGTCTTCGCAAGCTTGTCGCCGTGTGGCGCAATCAGAAGACAGGACAGCTTCACGTTCTGCCGCCTTGTGGCGTCTGCCGGGAATTCATCCGCCAGGTCAACGATGAAAATCTCGATGCGGAAATCATTCTTGACGGCGAACGTACCAAGACACTTCGCGAGCTGATCCCAGAGTGCGATTGGCCGGAGCCGATCACCTAAAGGAGTTTGTGCAAGGCACCCTTTGACGCTCATAGCGCTCAAGTTGCCCGCCCGTGCTAGTCTCCGCACCGCTGCGCCAGCGATGCCAAGAGCGTGCGGACCTGCGGTCTGGCGACGATATCAATGGCATCAAACAACGGTACGCAAAGCCGCTCTCGAACATCGCTTTCGGGATAACAATCGGCAAGCTCGTTCCCGAATAGAGCGTGCACGGTGACGTGATACCGAGTGCCGTTGCTGTCTTTCTCGTATTCGAAAGTGCCGATCGGTTCGGCAGTCGCCGAACCGACCATCCCGGCTTCTTCGAAAGCCTCACGCTCGGCAGTCTGCGCGCTCGACTCGCCGTGTTCGACCGTTCCCTTGGGAATTCCCAGTCGCCTGTGCGCTTGCTACGAACAAGCACTACTTGAGGCGCTTCGTCCGGCCGAGCTACCAAACAAACTCCCGCGGCTTGATATACCGTCTTCTGGGGCGTGGACACCCGCAACGTTGGTTCACGCTCAAGCAACATAGTGTCAGCCGATTTCTAGTCGATGTGATGGGAAACCTGTATGTCACAAATCTGTCATGTGGCAAACAGGGCAAAGAGCGCCCGGACTGTTCGACGGGTTGGTGGCCGCAGCACCTCTACCGGGGAAATCACGACACAGGTAAGAAAGGTTCGTCGTGGGTTGACGTGATATCTGCCATTTCATCGGCGTCTCGCATCCGGTCGTGCACGTTTTCGGGGCCTGCTATCGACGCGGCGATAGCAGTCGCTTTCTCCCGATCAACGTAGCCGGCAACATAGCCTTCTAGCAGTACGTTTCTGCCCACCATGCTTACAAGGATCGATGAGCTTTCCAGTTCCGCGGACATGGCAGCCTGCACGCTTGCAAGCTGATCGTGGGCGAGGGTTTCCGGCTCGAACGTCATGGCAGTCCTCCTTCTTGGTGGGAAGGAAACAGCTGGAAGACGATTTGGTTCGGTGTCCGGGACTTAGGTCCAAGAAGGCTGTGAGCGTTCCCGCAGTCGATCTTGATCATCGCTTGTCCGTGGATATCGATTGTCCGGCAGATACCGGCGTCATAACTACCTGTCCGACAACGAACAGGGTTGCGCAACACTCAAAATAGGAACATGCCAATGGTGCTCAGCCCCATGATGAGCGCCGTAAAGCCGCTGATATAGACCATCCAACGCGGCGCTTTGAGTTCTCCCATGATGGCCGGGTTTCTCGCCATCATGACCATCATGACGATGATCGGTGTCGCAAGCACACCATTGACGACCGCGCTCCAAAACAAGGCCCTGACGGGATCGAGCCCCACCATCGTGACCGCGACGCTTCCGAGCGTGGCGAATACGATTGCGGCATAAAAAGCCTTCGCCTCCTTGGGCTTCTTGTCGAGTCCTTCCGACCAGCCAAAGCTCTCGGCTACGGCGTAGGCTGCAGAACCCGCAAGAACCGGAACCGCGAGAAGGCCGGTGCCGATAATTCCAACCGCGAAGACCGCGAAGGCGAACTCACCCGCGACCGGCTTGAGGGCTTCCGCCGCTTGCGCCGAGGTCTCGATCTGGTTGGTGCCGTTGACGTGCAATGTCGCCGCGGCCGCGGCCATGATGCAGATTGCCACAAGATTGGAGAAGCCCATGCCGACGATCGTATCGATACGGATACGGCCTAGTTCTGGCTCGGCCATTTCCGGAACCCGCCGCAGGCGCGTGAGCTTGCGGCGTCTCAGTTCTTCCACCTCTTCCCCTGCTTGCCAGAAGAACAGATAGGGGCTGATCGTGGTGCCAAGGATGGCCACGAAGGCGGTGAAGTTGTCTCCAGTGAACTGGAATGTAGGCATGACGACGCCGCTCAACGCCTGGCCCCAAGGCACACCAACCACCAAAACGACGCCGACATAGGCGAAGAGCGACAATGTCAACCATTTCAGTACGGAGACATAGGCGGAATATGGAACGAACACCTGAGCGGTCGCGCAAACAATACCGAAAAGGAGGGCGTAGAAGACCTCCGGCCCGCCAACGAGCAATCTCAGGGCGGCTCCCATCGCGGCGAGATCGGCTCCGATGTTGATGAAGTTCGCAATAAACAGCAGGGCCATCGCGAGGTACGCGAAATGAGGATGGTAGTGGAGCTTCAGGTTCTTGGCGAGGCCTTTCCCCGACACCACGCCGATACCCGCGCTCAATCCTTGGACCGCTGCCATGAGCGGGTAGCTGAAGAGCATAGTCCAGCCAAGGGTGTACCCAAACTGCGCACCTACTTGGCTGTAGGTGGCGATGCCGCTCGGATCGTCGTCCGCCGCACCTGTGACCAGACCGGGCCCAAGAGCCTTTAGAAGGCTGGGGCTTTCCTGCTGCGAAGACTGGGCGCGAGGTGAGGAAGCATCCATTGCCGTGAGCACTGTTTCGACTGAGACAAGAATGCGTGAGATCGATCTGAGTTCCGAGCGCCCTATGCTAAGTCACCGTTAACAAAGGCATACTGGCGGTCGACCACCGACACACGGGGAGACCACGGATAGAACTCGTCGTCGGCAATGACGTAAATCGCAGTTCGGTCGCCTCATAAGAGCGACATTTGGGATCGTGGCCTATCTGCGTACGGTCGCGGGTAGATGTGGACGTCGCGCTCTCACACCCTTCTGGACGACGTTCAGCGTGACTATGCCTGCCTCATCGGCCGCACGCAAAAACACTTCCCGGAACTGTTCTGGCGCAAGTTTCCCGCTCATCGCGTCGACGCAGGCTTTCACGGCAGCGATGTATTCGTCCCCGTCGTTCCGAGGCCAGTCCCTCACCAGAACACACGCCGCATCTCCCAGAGTCCGTACGATCTTGCGTGTCGCCGGATCACGCAATGCAAGCCCCACCGGGGTAAACGCCGACGATGTATTCCAGTACATGTTCCCGCCCCAATGCGCCTGCACGACCTTTCCAGCCTGCAGTATAACCGCACGCTTTATACCTTGGAATTTAAAAATCTGTGAGGGGAACTGCTTGGAACGCGCAGATTTCGACTTGCAGACGAAGAACGGCCTATTCGTTGTAGGAACAATTATGTCTAATGCCAGTTATCCTCAAAGAAGAGGGCAATGCCATGCCAAGAATCGTTAATACGCGCAAAATTGTTGTTTCGTCTGATCGTCTTAATGACTGCAAGGAATATCTCGAAAGCGAATTTCATTTGATGATCGATCATGCCCTCAGCGTCGGCTGGTCTCTCGATGAAGTAGCCGTCGCCCTCGACGGCCTCGTCGCGGAGGAGATCACGGTGCCCGAGCGAGCGATCACCCTTCATTGAAATACTAGGAATTTCGGGTTTGTCCCGGTTCTGTATCGGTCGAGTAAGGGAGTTCGGCTTCCTTCAACGCCAATAAGAACGACTCTCGAGCGCCTTCGTCTGAAACATGTCCTTGATCAACGCCTTCACATGCTTCAAGGGCTGCGATGTAAGCCTTGCCGTCAGAGACCGGCCAACGGGCCGATAGAAGACCGAACGCCTGTTTTGCCGATCTCACGGTGATCGACTTTCGCAGATGTAAAATAACGACACTTCTCCACAAGACATATGCTCCATCGCCAGCGGGCAACAACCCGCCAAAAGGAGCGTCCGCTTCGTCCAAACTTCAGTTTACGACGAAGGTTCCTCACGCTTGTTTTCACCCATCCTGATGTCCAGTGCCTGTCGCAATTGGCATGCTGACAGGTCTGTATTCGCACTCAGAAGATCAACCGCGGCAGCGTATGCGGCTTGCGCGCAATCCCCATCTGCGTCGATGGAGTTCGCGCCGCACCAGTCGGCTATTACCTTCGCGAGCATCTCTATGTGCCGCTCCGAGAGTTCCGGAAGATTTAGGAGGTTTAGAGACATTAATGGGGCTCCACCTGAGGCAAGAGCACGTCTGATCTCCCAATCGGCCTCGCCCTGCTAAGATCGCCAACTGGAGCATTATAGGCTTTATATTGCGCCACGGTATGACGGTCCGCAATGGGCCGAGGTCGGAGTGGCAGCGACCAATCGTATCAGTCCGCCGGCTGCGCTACTGCTGAAGAGACCGCATTTCTGAAAGGCTGATTACCTTGTCTGCGGCTTTCCAGAGAGCAGTACCCAGATGCGACGCATGTTCTGGAGCCGTGATGAAATCCGATCCTTTGCGGGAGGAGCCAACATGCCGTTGCGGAAATCGACCCAGGCCCGGGCCTCCAGCCTCGTTTTTTCGGCCGAACCTTCCTGGTCGACGAGTGGACTGCCAGCTTGATGATCGATGACCGACCACATTCCGTTTTCGAGTGCTTGTATCTCGTAGCGCTGCATGAATGGAGCCATAGATCGGATGCTCCACATCAGCCTGAAATCCCGGTGAAATCAACTAGAGAGTGCGTCGCTCCGGCCATACTTTGGTGAGATGGTGAACCCTCGGTTACCCGCAGCAGGGAGGTAGGAATACCTTCCGAACAATAGGGTTCGCGAAACGACGATGGCGGGAGCGTGAAGATCACGCTGACCTCGGAAGAGCGGACATCTTCCTAACTGTGGCAGACAACGGGGCAGGGTGCCCGCCAGACCTTGACGGCGAGATCGGATCGAAACTCGCGAAGCTGATGGCGGCGCAATTCAGGCGAGGTGATCAGGCAGCCCTCGGAGAAGGGGTCCCGTGTCGAGGTTAGGCTGAGATAGCCCGACGAGAAAATGATTCTATTGTCATCTCCAATGACCGTGATCGAGCCGAGATCGACGGTTCGAGGATACGTTCTAGTAGGGCCCGTTCGCCAATGCTTCGGTCTCGCCGACAGGTCCCTCGGCGGTGGGTTCGGACGAACGTACATCATTTATTACTTCGCACCTGCGGTAATTGTAATACGATTCAAAGTGCTAAATAACAACAAAAATCAGTTGCTTACTCGAAGTTTCTCGACTACGTTTTTTGCAAGAAGAGTTCCGAAATATCCGCCCTTGCCGGCGATACTCAGCGGTCGTTTGATCTCGCTTGAGGAGGATGAGTACATTGTTTGTCCGACTTCGTTTCTTCGGGGTGCAGCGAGTGCGTGAGCTCGTCTCGATCCGATACCGACCTGCGACGGCAAGCTGACGCGTCGTAAACCCTTTCCCACTTTCTAAGATGGTGCTCCCGTGTGGCGCGCCCGAGGTTTGTTATGCAAAAGCAAGCTGTCGTATTTAACGGGCAGGAAGTCGGGATCGCCGTCCCTGTCGAAAACCGCCTCAAATTCATCGCTGTCCGCTTCAATGTCATCGACCTGGACAACAGGCTCTTCGACACGGTCATCGAAATCCGGCGAGCCATTACAGAGCATCTGGCCTCCAGCGGTCGTGCGATCATCTCGCACTGAATGGCAGGAGATTCTTCAACGTTACGGCACAACCAGGATTGCAGGCTCTGAAACCCTGCAAGGCTGCCGCGTTCCAACTTGTGGGGAGATCAGGAATGTTAGTCACGAGCATCCAAGAAACCGAATGGGCTGTGCTATCACTGTCCGTTCAATCTTGGTTTAGGCACTACAAGGCCAAACCGGACGACAAGACATCGGAAATAATCTGCAGCGCCGCAATCGACCTTTTCAATCGCGGCCATCGTACCCAGGAGGAACTCACCAGTATATTAATCGCGCGGTTCCCCCTGATCGCGCCCGCGCCCGCTGCCCTCCATTAATCGATCCGCGGCACGGGGTACATCTCGAACCCCACCGCGCTCGAAATCCGATTTAAGGCCAGCAACAGAGTCTAATAGGAGACTGGATGACGCGCCTCACTGATTGGCGGGGTTAGGTCACGCGCCTTTTTCGTATTTCGGCGGTCGCCGCAGCTCTTGACAGAGACGACCTGGCACAGTCGCACTTTTTTACGACTTGTGGTTATGCCACCGCGCTTGCTGTATTCTCCTGCTTCGTCCAGAGAAACTCCCAGCGATCCAGCCAGTACGCATGACCGACTACGATCGGCCGGCTTGGTCGAGGCTCCACATTCGGTCGGGGCATCCTTCGGCCAGCGATGCGAGGAGCGCGCGGACCTGTGGCCAGGCGACGATATCGACGGCCTGCGCCGGCTGTCAATTCATTGAAGCGTCGGGCCGCGCGGAGCGTCGCTTGGGAGCAGACCGAAAACTTGCCTCCGCACGACCCAACTCTGGGATAGGTAGGCCGCCAGGTGGAAAGGCACCCGCGTCCACTGAAACAACCCTATTGTCCCGCCCCAGTTCCCGGCCTTTACAAAAATCCCTTATTTTCGCGGGACCGACGTCGCAATAGCAGAGGTGCCGAAGTCCCCGACGCAAAAGTGCAGTTGAGAACACTATTCCCCGCTACCGTTCTTGCGGAAAGAAATCCCCGCTTCCACGGGGATTGGTAGGTGGGGGTGTTTCTTTGGCTTTCGCGCATCTGAGCGCTGCACAACTATTTTGCATGATGTTTTATTTCTGCACAATAAGTAATACTTTTATCAATTAGACTTAGATGCTGACGATAAAGTAAACGTGATTATACGTCCGCGCTCCAAAGAATAAATCAACTAGAAATCGAATGAAAAATTCATATTATTCATCGAGCCGCTCAGCGATTATTTTGCTTACCCCAAGCAATGTGTCTCCTGTGCGCTGGGCGGCCACCCTGATTGACCTCAGTCACAACGATCGTTGCTCCTCCACAGGCTCCAGATGCGCACGAGGCTTTCGTCGGCCGACGCCGCCTCTGCGTCGCCAAACAGGATTGCATTAGAGAACCAGGCGCGTCGCCCGAGGTTTTTTAAACCCAATTGGCCATTGGATGCAGAAGGTAAAGAAGGGGGATGGACGGGTCACTCCGCTTTCCTCTTTGGACTGGTGAGGGGTCGCCGCAGTGACGTCAACGAGGCTGCGGCGCGGAAGGATGAGGCCGCAACCCTGTGGGCGTCGTTTCGGGTTCGCTGTTGGCCCTAAAGCTTCGGGGCCGCGGCCGCATTCCCTACGTTCTTGGCTCGCGCGGCATCGATCCGTTTTCTGGCGTCAGCATTGTCGGCATCGAAATCGTGCACGAGATCGAGCTGGTCCATCATCTTCATCTCAAGCTCGTTTGCCAGACCCGTCGGGTCGCCCCGAACGACGAAGTCGATATAGATGCCGCACATGCTTGCGGCTTGCTTTGCTTTCTTCGCCGTGAATTCGTCAAGCCCGACCGGGAAGTCGCTGGTGCCGATGCAGCCCAATGGCGATTCCAGTTTTTCGGCTGTTGCGCCTTCGGCACCGAATTTCCACGCTGCCCAGATGTCATTCCCAGATTTATCCGTGACTGAAGGCTCGCCGAATTTCTGAATGGCCGCCGCAAAAACAGACTCCGTCGTCGGTCGCTGCGACGGCCTGAACTTCAACTCGCGGCTGTCCGCACAAGAGCAGCGACAGCACCGTTGCACAGATCGCCAAGGAAGTCCTCTCGATGACGAAGATCAACTGGAATTCCACCCAAATGAACCAGAAGCTGCCAATCCCGATCCGGGCGGCGCGTAAGGTCGGCGAAGTTCTCAAATATGTGGGGGACGGCAAGGTCAGTTCGGACTACACGAGGTATATGTAGATAGCCCGCGATGCCTGTGAATTGTCTGAAGAAAAACTGGTTTACCGCTGTTCGACGCCAACATCACTTGGTACGTCTTTTCCACGAGGTCTCCCCTCGCATACGCGCTGTCGTAACTGCGGCGTAAGAGCAAACGTACCTACAATATCGTGCGCGCCACATAATGCTTCGAGCATGGCGTGATTGGAGGGAGACCTCGTGCCACATCCCGGCGTCGTCTTTGGCGGCCTCAAGTTTCGCGCGAGTGTGCCGGCCGCGCTGACGAGCGAAGCTGCCCTTCTAGCCCATCTTGGAGTAACGGCCGCCGAACTCAAAAAAATCTGGTGGTTTCGTGGTCGCATGTATCACGAGTTCGAAATTTCGAAGACCCTGGGGAAGAGCCGGATTATCAGTGCACCCGATCGCCGCCTGAAGATGCTTCAGCGAAATATCGCGTCGCTGCTCGATGAGATGTACAAACCCCGACATCCCGTACACGGTTTCGTTCCGCATCGGTCCGTCGTGACAAATGCGACTTCATATTTCCGAAGCAAATTTGTTGTAAATCTCGACATCGAGGGGTTCTTTACTGCGATATCGGAGAATCGGGTCGCCGGTCTCCTCAAAGCTCTCGGCGTGCAGAGCGGCGCGGCAGACATCGTTGCCCGCATATGCTGCAACCGGGGATGCCTTCCTCAAGGCGCTCCGAGTAGCCCCGTCATCTCGAACATGATCTGCTTCGCCATGGACAAGGAGCTTCAGCGTTTCGCCAAGGCGGCTCACTGTATCTATACTCGCTACGCCGACGACGTCTCGTTTTCGAGTTATCAGCCTTTGACGGCCCTGTTTGATGCCGGGCTTCCCGCGAGTGGCAACTTTGACCCGGGCATCCTTGCTTCGCGGTTAAAGGCGGCGTTCGTCAATAACGGCTTTGCGATCAACAAAGCCAAAACGCATTATGCCGACAGGCATTCCCGTCGGATCGTCACCGGGTTGAAAATCAACGAAGGTTTGAACGTCGATCGACGCTTCATCCGAGACGTCAGGAGCACGCTGTACTCGATTGACAGCCTTGGTCTCGCTGATGCACAGAAGAAGTTCGAGGACAAATACGGCGGTACCTGCGAAATCTCGAACTTCCTGAAAGGGAAAATCAGCTGGATTGGGAGCGTGAAAGGACGATCCGATCCTGTTTTCCGGAGCTTGGCTGGGCGTTTCAATGACAAGTTTCCCGCGAAGGCCTTCAAATTGCAGCCCACGAGGGATGAGGTACGAAAGCGCGCAGTTTGGGTGATAGAGCATTTTGTAGGGGATTTCGCGCAGGGAAGTGCGTTCTTCCTAAAGGGTGTTGGGTTGGTGACGGCGTCGCACTGTGTTGTGGAAGCCGCCGCGGCCGGGGCTGAGATCGATGTTTATCATCCCACCAAGCCTTCCAACGTCTTCAAGGCGACCGTAAAACAGCATTGTGAAATCAGAGACCTCGCCATCCTGGACCACAACATTCCCGAGAACGAATTCTACGAACTTGAAATTTCCGAGGAACAGTTTGTCGTTGGGGACTCACTCTCCGCGCTCGGCTATCCCAAATTCGCTCCTGGCGACGGAATGAACGTCAGGAACGGCAACATTAGCGCATTTTCCGTCAAGCATGCAGTACCGCTCATCGAGGTGACCCAAATGCTGACTCAAGGAATGTCGGGAGGACCCGTTGTCGACAGCGGCGATAAGCTCGCCGGCATCATCCACAAAGGTGGTCCTGAGGAAGGCAGGGACTTCGCCGTTCACGTCAAGGCTCTAACCGATTGGCTTGGCCTGTGACCGCAAGGTGACTACTTGGTGGCCGAGGGGGCACTCATTCGCACGCGCTCCCAGCGGGAACACAATTCTCTCGTAAGTCTGATCTATCTAATTCTCTATCTTTGCCCGCCAGCCGTCACCTACGCTCTCCTCGGCGTTATGCCACGCCTGCATGAGGCCATTGACAAGATCGACCAGCGGAAGGCCCATGAGGTCGTCGGGAAGTTCGTCCCATTCGCCAGCAGCCCTCTTGTCGATGACCCGGTTCATCTCCTTCAGGTTTTCCTCGGCCCCGCAGACAAGGTCGTCATCAGTCAGAAACTCCTCGACGGCGAGGTCGTGCCGGTCCGCCTGCTGCTTTAGCCATCCGTCGAAGTCCGGCAAACGAGCACCTCTGGGTTTCAGCAGTTCCTCGATGTGCCGGTATACCCCTTTGATCACCTCCCGGTTGGCGTCGGCCACCTCAAGCGTCTCAAGGGTGGCCTTGAGCTTCTTTTTGAAGTCATGGGTCATGTAGAAGGTCTTCCCGGGCTTCTGGTAGACGACCTCGGCCTTTTCCAGCCGCCGCATGTAGGCCAGGACCTCATCGTAGGCCGACTTGAAGTCCTCGGCCAAGGCGGCGATCTTCCGCGACATCTCGGTCTTCATGAAAACGAGGTCCGGCTTTTCCCATTTCCGCTCCCTGAACCTGTCCACCATGTCGATCGGCGACACGGTGGCGGGATATTGGGTGTCCATGAACCTGTAGAACACGGCGGCCTGCCATTGGCGGCGGGGAACGATGAACGCCGACGGCCGGGTGTCGTCCGCATCCATGAATTCGTCGAAGCCCCACAGCGACATTTCCTCGACCAGTTCTGCCGCCTTCCGATGTCTGGCGGATGGTGGCTCTCGATAGACGGCTATAAGCCGCTCGGCTTCCTGACGTTCCTTCTCCTCGATACGACGGCGCTCCTCGGCGATCTCCGCCGCTTTGACTTTCACCTCGGCGCTGTGGATCAGCTTCCGCGGGGCGGTGTCCAGGATGATGTCATCGAGTTCGTCGAGCGGGTGGCGCTGATAGCTCGAAACGGTGATTTCCAGAACTTCCACGCCCATGGCGTCCAGCTTTTCGATTTTCTCGGGAGGGCAGGGATGGGTGTTCGCGATCTCAATGAACAGTCGTCGGCCGTCTGACATCGTTGCGATGACGTCCGGGAAAACCTCTCCCGCCGCGGTTTCCAGGTGGACGTCCGTGAGTTGGATGGATCGCTCGGGGGATACCTCGACTGGCTTTCCGTCCAGGCCCGGCGTGGTCGTGGCTGGCAGGGTCACCCGGCAATGCTTGGCGATGATTTCCTTCGCGCGCATGTGGAGAGCTGTTTCCCCCGATGACACGCAGTCTACGACGTTGTCCTCTGGGCGGTGCGCGAAGGAATGCGCCCGAGCCGTCGGATCGAAGCGGTTCCTGGCGATCAGCCGCCTGCCGCATCCGAAGCAGACGCATCCGCAGTCCCCACCGTTGGCGACCTCGGTGATACGACGCGGCAATCCATCGCTCACGTCCTTGGCAACGAGGATCATGCCTGTGTGGTCTGGGAACAGGTCGGCAATTGTGGCTTTTGTCGCCATATGGGCCTTGAATCGCTGTGGGTGCGAAAGGCTAGCCCGGAATCGTTGCAATCGGAAGGTTGCCCACACTTCTCTCGATTTTTAGTGAGGCGAACTGGCCCGCACGATGCTTAGAAATTTGCGCCGGCTGCCATATGACTCGAAAATATCCAGGAGGGCGTGGCTCCAATGGGTAAGGACGGGACAATGGGCGCATGGGAAGAGCTGCTGATTGAGAGGATGGACTTGGCTGAGGCAACGGGAAGCTGCGCCACCCAAAAGCATCTGGTCGCATCCTTCGCGGACAAAGTTCTTAACGAAGCGGATGAAGGCCTGAAGCACCGCTTTGCAGAGTTTGCGACCCGGGTAGAGGCCAATCTCTCTCACGAGATTGAGCACGGAGACAGAAGCCTTTTGGTACAAGATCATCCGTTGAACATCAAGCTCACTGAACTCGGTCTACGTGATACACGTTAAGCCCGCCCAGTTTCATAGGCCATAGGTATAATTCCCAGCCTGCGGCTTCGTGGTGAGCGGGGCATTGCAGACGAGCGTTAGCCCGGCTAGGCCGTTTATGTCCGGTTATGCGCAACACGACGACGTGGTCGAAGGTGAGCAGCACGCCGATTTCGCAATCTGTTGCTCCGCTAGCCAGCGATCGCGCGGCTTACAGCTGGCCGGCCGCGGTACCAAGGCAACGCTCAAAGAACCGGCTTGGCTTTCCGGGAGGTCTGCGCAGAAGAGCCGCATGGGTTCGATGCCGTCACTGACTTCGAATGTCAGCTTCGCCGAGCCATCGAGGCCGACGTGTTCGGACACCTTGCGGATAATCGCGGAGAACTTTCCGGCCGTCATGTGGGATCGGCCGTCCTCTTCGATATCCCAGAGCTGTACGAAGATTTCGGACCATGCTTCGGGGTTCGCGCCGCAATCGAGCGCCGAAAACTGACCCGCCTTCACCTCGGTGACGTGATAGCCGCCTCTGATCTCGCGGCCGTCGTAGGTGAAGACAAGCGGGAGATCAGGCTTGGAGGCGATATTCGAGAGGAGGTCTCCAAGAGTGATGTCCGAAGCCGCCAAAACGTCCTTGCTGATCGAGTTCATATCCGTTACTCCTTGGTTCAATGCTTCAAGGAATATTGAAATATGGAAGAACGTCAAGCCCTCATGTCTTTCGCCGCGCTTGCTCAGGAGACGCGCCTGGCGGTCGTGCGCACTTTGGTCGTCGCCGGTCCCGACGGCATGGCGGCCGGGGCGATCGCCGAGAAAATGGGCGTCTCGCCTTCGAACATTTCCTTCCACCTCAAGGAACTCGAGCGCTCGGGGTTGATCGCGCAGAGGCGGGAATCCCGCTCGATCGTCTACAGCGCCAACTACGATGCGCTCTCGAGCCTGGTGACGTTCCTGATGCACGATTGCTGCGCGGGACATCCACGGGTGCTCGGCGTTCCCGAAGGCGAGGGGGATTGCTGCTCGGCCGCGCAGCCGGAAGCCAACCAGCATGCGTGAAGCCAGGAACGCGATTTCGCTCGCGACGATCTCCGCCCTCGGCCTCACGCAGATCATCGGCTACGGGACGCTCTACTACTCGTTTTCGATCCTCGCGCCCGGTATGGCGAAGGACCTCGGCGTGACGCTCGAGCAGGTCTTCGGCGTCTTCTCGGTTTCGCTGTTCGTTGGCGGGCTTTCCGCTCCGGTGATCGGGAAGCAAATGGACCGGGTAGGGGCAGCGACCGTTCTGACCCTCGGTTCGCTTCTGTCCGCCCTGACGCTGGCGCTCTGCGCATGGTCGCCGTCCGTAGCCGTCTTCGCGCTCGCCATCGTACTGTTGGAGATATCCTCCGGGATGGTTCAGTACCAAGCGGCTTTCGCGGCGCTTGTCGAAAGCGATCCCAGGACAGCTCCCCGGAGTATCACCTACCTGACACTCATCGGCGGCTTCGCCTCGACGATCTTCTGGCCGATTTCGGCAGCCCTGATGGATTACTTGTCTTGGCGGGAAATCTATCTGATGTTTGCCGCTCTCAACCTGTTTGTCTGCATGCCCCTGCATTTCTGGATGATGCGAAAGGGCAAGGCGGCAATCGCTAGCGGTACCATCCGCGAACGGGAACGGGTAATCGGCGCGATCCCTCCGGAAGCGCGACGGGGTGCGATGGTCGTCGTCTCGTCCGCCTTCGCCATCCTCGGGTTTACGCTGGCATCCATCCTCGCTCACATGGTCCCGATGCTCGGCAATCTCGGTCTCGGGACGGCCTCGGTCGTCATCGGTTCGCTGTTCGGTCCCGCGCAGATTTTGAGCCGCCTGATCAATATGATCTTCGGTACACGCCTGTCGCCGCCCGTGCTTGCGGTCATTTCGGCTGCGCTCATGGTGACTGGGATCGTCATCCTCGGCGTGAGCGGAAGCTGGCTTCCGGGAGCCGTCGCCTTCGCGGTCTGCCTCGGGTTGGGTTCCGGAATCAACTCGATCGCACAGGGCAGCCTTCCGCTTTATCTGTTCGGCAGCGATGGATACGGCGCGATCACGGGCAAGATGGCGGCGGCACGGCTCGCGTTGGGAGCTGCCGCGCCTTTTGTCTTCGCGATTGCCATGGAGCAGATCGGCATCGGCCTATCCCTGTTCGCCACCGCAGCTCTCGGGACGGTCGGCATGGCCGCCTTCATCAGCGTCGCCATGTCGACGAAACGGAGCCTCGTCGCCGCTGGCTGATCAGATCGACTTCAACTGGACCCGCTGTTCGAGCTTGGCTGCGTCTTCCTTACGCTCGCTGTAGCGGTCGGTCAGGTACGACGAGGCGTCGCGGGTCAGCAGCGTGAACTTCACCAGTTCCTCGCAGACGTCGATGACACGGTCGTAGTAGGACGACGGCTTCATCCGTCCTTCGGCATCGAACTCCTGATAGGCCTTTGCGACTGAAGACTGGTTGGGGATCGTGATCATCCGCATCCAGCGGCCGAGAATGCGAAGCTGGCCGACGGCGTTGAACGACTGCGAGCCGCCGGACACCTGCATCACCGCGAGCGTCTTCCCCTGTGTCGGCCGCACAGAGCCGACGGCGAGCGGAATCCAGTCGATCTGGGACTTCATGACGCCGGTCATCGCGCCGTGGCGCTCGGGGCTGACCCATACCTGACCCTCGGACCATTCGGACAGCTCCCGGAGTTCCTGCACCTTGGGATGGCCGACTGGTGTTTCATCCGGCAGGGGAAGGCCCTTGGGATCGAAGACCCGGACCTCGCAGCCCAGGCGCTCGAGCAGTCGGCGTGCCTCGTAGGCGAGCAAACGGCTGTAGGAGACTTCTCGCAGCGAACCGTAGAGGATCAGGATGCGCGGCTTGTGGGTCGAGAACCGCGGGCGGAGCGCATCGAGGTCGGGCTGATGCAGGTGCCGCTCTTCAAGCGCTGGGAATGCTTCAGACAATTCGCTTTCCTTTCTCGTCGAGAACCTTCTCGCCGTCTTCCTTGGTAAAGGCACCCTTGTGGGTGTCGGGCAGGATATCGAGGACGGCTTCGGACGGGCGGCTCAGACGGGTGCCAAGCGGCGTGACAACGAACGGGCGGTTGATCAGGATCGGGTCCTTGAGCATGGCGTCGAGCAACTGGTCATCGGTCAACGAAGGATTGTCGAGACCAAGCTCTTCGTAGGGCGTTCCTTTTTCGCGGATCGCCTCGCGAACGGTGAGGCCTGCGTCGGCGATCATCTTCACCAATTCGGCTCGGGATGGCGGCGTCTTGAGATATTCGATCACGGTCGGTTCGATGCCCGCGTTGCGGATCATTTCGAGCGTGTTTCGCGACGTCCCGCATGCGGGATTGTGGTAGATGCTAACGTCCATGGTCATGTCCTTTCGGTGACGGTGTTTCGGGAAACGGCGGGCGCGGCCTCGTACCATCCCTTCGTGCGATTCACGATCCAGACGACAGAGAGCATCACTGGCACCTCGATGAGGACACCGACGACCGTCGCGAGCGCTGCGCCGGACTGGAAGCCGAACAGGCTGATGGCGGCCGCGACCGCGAGCTCGAAGAAGTTGCTGGCTCCGATGAGTGCCGACGGTCCGGCGACGCAATGCTGTTCACCCGACATGCGGTTTAAGAGGTAGGCCAGACCGGAGTTGAAGTAGACTTGGATCAGGATCGGCACCGCGAGAAGGCCGATGACGGCGGGCTGGGCGATGATCTGCTCTCCCTGAAAGCCGAAGAGCAGGATCAGGGTGGCGAGCAGGGCCAGAAGCGAAAGCGGGTGCAGCTTCGCTAGGAGCCCGTCGAGTGCTCGTGTCGTACCGTCGGCGGTAAGTCTCTTGCGGACGATCTGGGAGATGGCGACGGGGATCAGGATGTAGAGGACCACCGATATCGTCAGCGTGTCCCATGGGACAGTGATCGCCGAAAGGCCCAATAGCAGGCCGACGATGGGTGCGAAGGCGACGATCATGATGGCGTCGTTGAGGGCGACCTGCGACAGGGTGAAGTGGGGTTCGCCCTTCGTAAGGTTCGACCACACGAACACCATGGCGGTGCAAGGCGCGGCCGCCAGGATGATCAGGCCCGCGATGTAGGAGTCTATCTGGTCTGCCGGCAGGAGAGGGCGGAACAGCCAGCCGACAAACAGCCAGCCGAGAAGCGCCATCGAGAACGGCTTGACGGCCCAGTTCACGAAGAGGGTCACGCCGATCCCGCGCCAGTAGCTTCCGACCTTCGCCAGCGAACCGAAGTCGATCTTTAGGAGCATCGGGATGACCATCAGCCAGATCAGCACGGCGACCGGGATGTTCACCTTGGCGATCTCGGCGGTACCGATGACGTGGAAGAAGCTCGGCATCACATGGCCAAGCGCGATGCCGACGCCGATGCAGAGGAAAACCCAGACGGTCAGGTAGCGTTCGAAGGTGGACATTTCACTCGGCCTTTGCGGATTTTACGGATGCGCCTTCAAGCGAACCGATCTGTCGTACATGTTGCTCCAGCGCCATGCGGTCGATGGAGGCCAGCGGCAGGTTGATGAAGGCGGTTATGCGGTTCTTGAGGAAGCGCGCGGCCTGTGCGAAGGCTCGCTGGATTTCGACCTCGCTGCCAGTGACGGCGGCGGGGTCTTCGACACCCCAGTGCGCCGTCATCGGGTGGCCGATCCAGACCGGGCAGGCTTCGCCCGCGGCGCTGTCGCAGACGGTGAAGATGAAATCCATCTCTGGCGCTTCGGGTTCGGCAAAGACATCCCAACTTTTCGATGAGAAGCCCGTCGACGGATAGCCGAGAGCGGCCAGTTCCTTGAGCGCATGCGGGTTCACTTCGCCCTTTGGCTGGCTGCCTGCGGAGAAGGCCCTAAATCGTCCAGCGCCCTCTTTGCTGAGGATGGACTCAGCGAGGATCGAGCGTGCGGAATTGCCCGTGCACAGGAAGAGCACGTTGTAGGTCTTGTCGGTCATGGTCGTGGTCCGTCGTTAGGTCGGAGGCCTGGTCAGCCTCATGATCGTCGCCGATGCGGGACAGAGCCCCGAAAGCTGGCGGGTGGAAAGGATCGCTCGTGGCACTTGGTCGCGGCCAACAGCCACAAAGCCGAGGTGCTCGAAGAACGGCGCAGCGTTCGTCGTCGCGAGATAGACTTCGGCGGCACGGGGCGTCCGCTCGAGGGTCATTTCGGCGAGACGCCGCCCGTGACCCTCGGACCTAAATGACGGCAGGATCACCATGGATCGCAAGAGAACTGCATCGTCCGAGGCTGTCTCGATCCCGGAGTAGCCGATGACCCGGCCTTCGAGGTCAGCTAGCCGGAAGTATGACCGTCCCGGTTCGTCGATGTCGTCTGTCGGCAGCGCCGCGCCGGCCAGCGCGGCCTTCAACTCGTCACAAACATCGATCGGATCGAGCTTCAGTTCACGCACGGCCCGGTCTCCGGAGAACAGCATGGGGTGAGATCGGCAATCAGGGGAGCGCATAGCTCGGCGTTCCCGCCGCAGCAGTCCTTGAGAAGGAACAGCGTGAGCGCGCGGAAGCTCTCGAGGTCGGCACGGTAGATGATCGAGCGGCTTTGCCTCTCGCTCCTGACGATGCCCGCGCGAGACAGGGTCGCCAGATGGGCGGACATGGTGTTTTGGGGTACATCCATCATGCGCGCGAGTTCACCAGCCGGAATGCCGTCTGGCTCGGACTTCACAAGCAGGCGGAACGTTTCAAGCCTTGTCGTCTGGGCGAGGGCGGCCAGCGCCGCGATTGCGTTCTTTGATTCCATATATCCAGAATAACGGATATATCGAAATAGTCAAGACGTGGCTTTATTCGACTCATCTGTGATTTGATATCGGCGGCCGATTGTTGTCGGGGCAGGGATTCGAACCCCGCGTCACAGCTCGAAAGCTGGAAGCAACCTCGGATTCCCGAGGGATGGGGAGAGCGCCGCGCTCCAATTACGCTTACGCCCGACTGAGGCATTAACTCCTTAGCCTTGCAACGGTTCCTGGTACACTTCAGCCTCCGATGCATAAAGACCGACGGCAATACAGACAGTGCATAACCCAGTCCATGCAGTTGATTTCTGATGTGGGGGCCAATAGCCTCAGCTTATTCGTCAGGCGGACCAGACGAATAAGAACATGAGGCAGCCGAAACTGCCCGAAAAATCTCCAAGCGGCGACCAAGCCGCCCGCCAAATTCCCTTACTAGGAACAGAGCTTGCGTCAATTTTGGCGCGCTCACGGCCGTTTGGAGATGACAATGAAATTCGCCTTTGTAGATGGAATCCGTCAGGAAGCGACGACCGGACTACGTGGTAGTTGCCCTGGTTGCGGCTGGCCGACACTGGCTAAATGCGGCGTCAAGCGCTTGCACCATTGGGCCCACGTCAGCACGGCTGTTTGCGACCGATGGTGGGAGCCCGAGACGGAATGGCATCGAGCATGGAAGAACGAGTTTCCCGCTGATTGGCAGGAAATCCATCACCGGGCTACGGATGGCGAGGTTCACATAGCGGACGTCAGAACACGGAGTGGTACCGTCGTCGAGTTCCAGCACTCGGCGATCTCGCTAAACGAGAAAGCGTCTCGAGAGGCATTTTACGACCCTATGGTTTGGATCGTGGACGGCACGCGACTTAAACGAGACCTGACGTCGTTCCGCCAGGAAATCACCACAACCGCCCCTTCGGCCGAGACCAAGACGCGGGCGTGGGTCCTGTGGGATCAAGCATCGCCAATCGTCGAGCGTTGGCGGGGAGGGACCCGCCCGGTGTTCCTGGATTTTGGCGACGCTGAATTTGCGATCCCTTGGCTGCCCGCAACGGGAGTTCTCTGGCTAGTGAACTATGTTCCACGAGAGCGGGTTGTCGTGACGCCCGTTCTCCGGCAGAGCGTGGTCGACCACCTGCTGTCGGGAACGCCAATCAAGGGGTTTGCGAGGCCAATGCCGTTTCCGCCGCCTAGATCGCCACTGCCGGGTTTTCAGGGGCATCTGACGAGGACGCGAGCGCGGCGTCCCAGATTTTAGGTCCTTATCGAATACCGAAGTGGAAACGCTGGAGGTGCCTCGCGTCGGAGACCGGCCTAGAGATGCTGTGCCGATCTCGGAGCATCCAAGGAGTGTAGCGACTGATCGTTTTCAGAAGGGACGTATTAGCAATCAACGCGCTCATGGAGGCACGTGCTATCCACCCATCGTTTCGGCCACCGCACCGCGGTGGCCAGCATCATTGTCTCCGGCACTGGATAGACTACTGCCTCATTTCGGGAGGCAGGGTATGAGGCAATACATCCTGTAAGTACCTTAAAATTTCGCGTGCCAGTTCGATTGGCTCGAGGCGGCGAGTCTTGTGGCCCGGAGGGAGATAGTCGTAGGTGAATTTTCCAGGATCGAGGGCGCTATCGTCGATGGCGCGCCCGTGTTGATGGTAGTATTCATAAGCCAATTGCTGCGCCGCCTCCGCGATAAGCTGAAGGCGTTGTCGTATCGCAGCTGCGGCGGGTTCGTCTAACATTTCGTCGAGAGCCATCTGCGATTGCTCAAGAAAGGCCATAGCTTCGCGGTATGCCCGCTCTGCCTCGGCGGGATCAATTGCATGTATGTGTCGCGCGTAACGCAAAAGCGTTTCCAGCATTTCGATGACTCCACTGTGTTCTGTGGGGTCTTTAACTCGCTCAAGTTAATGCAGAGTTGCGTTATCTCTATCCGATCGGCGCATATCGCCCCACACACCGATCTGACGTTTAAAATCCTGTACCAAGAAATTCGCGAAATTGATCGTGAGGGTGTGTTCAGCCGAACTCATTCTATGCGACGGGAAATGTTGGGTCCCAACCCCAGAAAGGTTCGCTGCCAGTCCGAATCCGCACTCGCAAAAATGCAATAGCAATGTAATCGCGCCAGCGGCGATCTCCTGTCGCATGATGCGCGTTTCGCCCAGGGACGGGACTGGGCCATGCCATTGGAACTCATTTTCGAAAAACTGCCGGTATATCCCAAGGAGAACGCTGATCGCGTGTTCGACGACGTCTGACGGAGCGCTGGATTTTTGCCTCCGCCACAAGTCCAAGTCGGTTGCGAGAACGCCTAGACGTTCTTCGATCAAGGATGCGCTGCGCGAATAGTGGAGGCTGTCTTCCCGGTGGCATATTGGCATAGCCGTCTCTTCCTGATTGCTCTGATGGCAATTGTCGCCTGATCGCGAGCCGGCGGAAACAGTTTGGCAGCCAATCCTGTATCTGAGTACACGTGTGTCGCTCCCAGGGGCAGCGAGCCTAGTCCTCGAATTGCCGACCATCGACAGATTTGATGTATCGAAGAATTGCGGTCACGCTGTCGAAGATGAACCTCGCTTCGTCGGGATCGATCAGGTCAGGATTGTCGTGTGCTAACGAGTTGTTGTTGCGGATTTCGTTCATAGCCTCGAAGACGCTGATCGAACTCCTGATGATCCGTTCTGACATCTGCGAAAGGTTGCGCTGCGCACCAAGGTGCTTGATGTAGCGTCCGACGCGGGAGTGCAGCGGGTCATCAACGCCACACTCGCCGCCTCCGTGCTTTCTGACCAAAGACGCGAAACGCTTCATGCAGTAGGTATGGAGGCGATCCAAGGCAGCGTGCGGCTTCTTGGCGTCGAGGTCACGACGGATAGACGCCACCAGTTCGTCGAGGGTCTCGTTCGGTTCGAACGTCTCGATCGCAGAGGTATCGATGTCCTGGCTCGCCCCTTCGAAACGGCCAACGGTAGTGAAGAAACTGGCCTCCAGCTCCTGCTCGCGTGCGGTCCGCCCCCGAGTGACCATCGACCCGCGGTAGTCCCACAGCTCGCGTAATAGTTTCGCTACCGAAGATGCAGGGGCGCGCTCAATGAAGGACCTCAGTCGCTTGGCCTTTGACGTTCCGCGTCCATTGAAGAGAAGTCCTTCAGTCTCTGGATCGATGCCAAGCGTTTCATAGAAGAAGTCGTTGAAGGTTCGGTCGGAGAAATCCAAGACATAGCCTTCGCCCATGTTGAGCGCCTGCTCCAGCATGTCTCTTTCGGCACGGGGGACAAGCTGTTCGTACGTTTTGGTCATTGCAATCCAGATTGAAGCGCCCTGTGAGCAAGACGTCGTGACGACAGTCCCGGACAAGGTCTATTTGCGAAAACAGTCAACAAAACAATGACCTACCCTCAGGTTGCAGAGTTGGTCAAGGGTATTTGACGTAAGGCGTATACCTGAGCAATGGTATGTGAAGAAACAGCCACACGTACGTGAAGCCGTCTTCTTGAAAGCTCAACGATTTCAATGGGGATGTTGTCAAACGTTTGTGACGAACTACATCTGATTGTCCTTCGCAGCAGATGTCTGCAATTTCGAAGACTACGTTTGTCTAATGCAGCCATAGGATCAGCGTTCGATTCGAACAGAGTCGGGCGTTAATTTCGTTTTGGAAGGGCGGAAAAATGCGAAAAAGTGGAGCAGTATACCCCTATACGTATCCCTCGGGAAAACACAGGAGCCTTGCACCTGCGGCTTCTGTCCGTTGCGAAAACTCGACTGCAAGGGACAGAGCACCTTCGCCATCCTCTCGATTTTCGACAGTCTGAGCGGCTGCAATGCGGACGGCTCTCATTTCTTACGTTCTGATATCGACCTAGCATCATCGATGATCAGGTCAAAAGGAGCGACTCGCAACCACCCGCTCCTTTTGCTCGCTGTGAACGACGGTCAGAGCAGCGATGCCGGCTTCATCGGCCGCACGCAGGAACGCGTCCCAAAATTGCTCCGGAGCGATCTGACCGCTGATCGCATCGACGCAAGCCTTGACAGCAGTAACATATTCTTCGCCGTCATCGGAAGGCCAGTCCTTGAGCAGCATATATGCCGCGTCGCCGAGGGTGCGGACGATCCTGTGAGCTGGCTGGCCGCGAAGAGCCAGCCCGACGGGCGTGAATGCAGAGGTTGCGTCCCAGTCCATTGTCCTCAACCCGCTCAAGGCAGGGATTGTAATCCCGAAGTCTAATATACGCGTGTATTCCAAATTCGTAATTGACGATTGGTTACCCACCGTGACTTGGTGTGAAGGTATGCCGCTGGAAAGGAGTGGGCGCTCTACGATGTCGGAGCGCCCCAAGCTGCATCGGCTATTGTTGCGATGATGGCCGATGGCAGACGCTCTGATGACGGGATTGGCCAGGTTTTGCAACGCAATCCTCATGCCTCGCCTTCGACTAGTTCCTGTCAGCCATTCTTCCTTCGGTGTAATTGCAACTTTACTATTTCTCCTGTGCCGACATTTGCGGCGTCGAAAGTTGTCCGCCTCTCTTGCCGACTACCGTTTAGCAGCTGTTAAAGGATTCGCCTTGGTATGCTGATGTTGTTCTTTATCCTTTTTGTTTTGCCGTACATCGTCGGTTTCGTCGCGCTCGCGTTCTGGCGACCGGGGTGGACGCTTATGACGGCAACTGTCGCAATGGTTGTTCTCTATTTGTTTTCCAGAGGAACAGGGGATGGCCCTGGCGCGTTTGCGGCGGATGCCTTTCCAGCTGTCCTCGGGGTTGGAATTGCAGCCGGGCTAATAACAGCGTCATTGCCATGACGTCGAACTATCGAACTGGCTACATCGTGGCGACAATGTTCCCTCCTGGTTATACCGTAATCAGGTACTTCTGAAGCCGTCAGGACTATCGCTACTGTCTGGAAGGGTTACCTGGGCGCGGACCATCGCTCCTAGTATTCAGCGATTAGCCCCCACGAGGCTTGGTGCTTGTGCACTATCGTTCGTACATGGCGTTCAAACAATACCTTCCAGCCAAATTACGGCCCCGTCGCCAAAGCTTCGGCCCCTGGCGGTCTTTCGACGATGCGGCCGGACGAACGTACATCATTGTTACTTCGCACATGCGGTAATTGTCATACGATTCAAAACGCTAAATAATCATAAAAATCAGTTGCTTGCTCGAAGTTCTCGACTACGTTTTTTATAGAAGAGTTCCGAAATAACCGGCCCTCGCCAGCGATACTCAGCGGTGGTTTGACCTTGCTTGAGGGAGGATGATGACGTTGTTTGTCCGAC